>NZ_DS022299.1:832868-1136215 GCF_000153825.1 Synechococcus sp. RS9916 | reverse complement strand
GCAGAACCCCATCGCCAGCATGAGCAGTCTGCCGATTCAGTGGAATTCCACGCCATCCACCCAGTGGGCTCCGAACCTACCGATCCCGCTGACCAGTCCCACGCAATACGTCAAAGCGAAGCCGAACCAGACCCAAAATGTGGTCAACGTTCAGCCGGTGATTCCCTTCCCTGTGAGCAAGTCGCTCACCTTGGTCACCCGCACAATCGTGCCGTTTATTTCGCAGCCCTGGCGCAACGGCTCCTCGATTCAGTCGCTCGGTGATATCAACCCCTCGGTGTTTTTTGTTCCGACCCTCAAGGGGAACTTCACGGTGGGTCTCGGGCCGACCCTTGTCATGCCCACCGCAACGGATCAGCGTTTGAGCTCGAAGCGATGGAGTGCAGGCCCGACTGGGGTTTTGGTGTACACGAAAGGGCGCGTCGTTGCCGGTGGATTGATCAACAATATTTGGTCATTCTCCGGAGATGGTGGCAGCGATGTGAACAAAATGCTGATCCAACCCTTCTTGAACTACAACCTGCCGAAGGGTTGGTATCTCACCAGTTCTCCGATCATTACGGCCAATTGGAATCATCCTGATAACAAAGGCTGGACCGTTCCTGTTGGTGCTGGGTTTGGACGGGTGTTTGTGATCGGCCGCCAGCCCATCAATGCGTCGTTGAGTGCCTACTACAACCTGGTGAAGCCCGAGGTGGCGGGGCAAACGTTGATGGGCGATTGGACCTTCCGTGCCCAGGTGCAGTTCCTGTTCCCGAAGCGGGGCTGACCCCGCTTGCCGGGAGCAGGGTTCAGGCGGATCGCAGCAAGGTGGTGCGTGGCGATTCGGCGAAATGCTCTTGATAAGCCTTCGCGAAGTGGCCTCGGCTTCTGAATCCACAGAATGCGGCCACTTCACTCACTTGGCTTAACCCCTCGCGATCGCGTTCGGCTGGTGAGCGCAGCAGGGCATGCACCTGCTGCAGCCTGATCGTGCGCAACAACTCCATGGGGCCACAGTGAAAGTTTTCTTTGGTGCCCAGGATGAGCGTGCGCCGCGAGGTGTAGAGCTGCTGGCAGATCTCATCCAAGGTGAGAGAGGTTTTGGCGTTGCTGATCCCCCAGCGCACGAACTCCTGCACCAATTGTTGGCGGGATGTCAGATCAAACGGCTCGAGTTCACCGGTTGGGCTCTGTAAGCAGTCCAGAAATGACGTCAGCAGTTCTTGGGTTCGCTGTCGGCATGCGCGCTGGCTGGTGGGCGGATGGCGCAGCACCTCGCCGAGCTGATTGGCGAGGCGACGATGCGTGGCTTGATCCAGGTTGAGGCAATTGCTTGTGAGCAAGGGCTCGATCAGATGGGGGTAACCCGTGCGTGTGAGAAACGCATTGAAGAAATCCGATGTGGTGACCGTGATGATGCTGATGGAGCCTGCACTGAGCTGGAAATGGCATTCCTGCAGGTTCTGGTTGAACCCATACAGGGCATGGGGATGAAAGGTCTGGCACTGCACGCGTTGATCGGTGGTGTTGCCTGTCACCTCCAGGCTGAAACCGATGCAGTGATGACCCCGCTCGCCATTGAGCAGCAACACCTGGTTGGTGCTGATCATCAGCACGCTGAGGTTTCCGAGGTGCACCATGCTGAAGCGACCCGCCAGGGGGCCAGGGCTGAGCTGCACGGCTGTAAACGCTTTGCCAATCTTTGCGAAGCATTGCGCTAGCTCGCAGGCGCTGAAAAAGGATGTGTCCCAATTGGGGCAGCTGGTGAGTCGTTCAGGTAGCTGAAAACAGCCTTTAGGACTCAGTTGGGGTAGCGAAGAGAACAGGTGGTTGGCCATCGAACAGTTCTCCCGATGCCCAGGCAAGTGAGTCGTTCCATGCAATTTATGGATAAATTTTGCTCCTGCAATTAAAAAGTCACCGTTTCATCTGATTTGAGTTCGCCTTGTAACAGCGTTGATCGTCTCGTTGCCGGTGGTGGTTTAAGGCCTGCTGTCGCTGTTAGAAGCCTGATGCTGGGAGCGATGCAGCCGTCCCGTTGGTTGGTTGGCTTGCAGTTGGTGTTGCCGGGAGTGGTGCTGGAGCCCTTGGCATGGCTTCAGGTCTTGATCCTTCGTACTCGACTGCGGGCTTTGCAGGTCCCTGATGACCCGATTGTGATCGTGGGGCATTGGCGCAGCGGAACGACCTTCCTGCATCAGTTGCTATCGGTGGATCCGCAAACGGCGACGGCACGCAACAGTTTCACCGTGGCGCCCCAGGTGGCGGTGCTGCTCAAGCCCTGGCTCGCACCGGTGTTGCAGCGATGGATGAGCCGCACTCGGCCGATCGATGCGGTGCCTTGGTCTGCCCTCGATCCACAGGAAGACGAGATCGGCCTGGCCCGGCTAACGCCTGATACCAACATGGCGGGTGTGGCGTTTCCGCAGCACTACCCGCATCATTTTCGGCGCTGCGTGCTGGCGTCCACTGCAGACTTTCAGCAGCAGTTGCTGCACTTCACCCGGCTCACCTGGTTGCATGACGGTGCCGGGAAGACGCGGCTGCTCATCAAGAACTCAGCCCACACAGCGCGGGTGGCCTTGTTGCTGCGGATGTTTCCCAAGGCACGGTTTGTGCTGCTGAAGCGGGAGCCAATCGCTTCGATTCGCTCGTTGGTGCAGGTGAAGCAGTCGTTAGCCCACTTGGTGGGGCTGCAGGCGCCCCTTGATGAGGTCGCGCAGGTGGAGGAAACCACAGCTGCTCATCGCGCATTGATGCATGCCTTCGAACGCTCACGCTCGCTGATCCCTCCTGGTCAACTCGTGGAAGTTGCCTATGGGGATCTCATCGCCGACCCGCTGGCCGCCACCGAGCGGATTTACCGCGAGTTGAACCTTTCCGGTTGGCATCTGGCTCAGCCTGCCATTGCCCAGAGGGCTGCAATGGCCCAGAGCTACCAGGCTCAACCGGTGCAGTTGAGCCTGGCAGCTGAGGCACGCCTGCAGGAGCTGATGACTCCTGCAGGCGCTTTGGCTGCTACTGGCCAAACGCCACCTGACAGGCCGCATTGAGCAGTTGGGCCTCATCGGCATTGCGGGGTGCGCCGCCGTTGAGAGTGCCCTGTTTGCAGTTGGCGCTGAAGCGCGTCGTCCCGTACCCGTCGTCGGCCTCGAAGGTGACCACATCACCGCTGGCGGTGACGCTTGGGTAATAGAGCGAATAGTTGGAGCTAGGCACCACGATGTAGCTCACCTCATTGCTCTGGGCCGAGTTCACCAGGCTGTTGATCACGCCGAAAGTGGCCATGCTGGCGAGGCCCCAGGCTGCTGCTTGCCCTGGATACCAGCCCCAGTTGTTCCAATAGGAGCCGCCATACCAGCCGGAGTTCCAGGGGCGGTTGTTGTACCAACCATTGTTGCTGTACCAGCCCTTGCCGTAGCGATCCCAGTTGTTGACCGCTTTCCGGTAGGTGTCGTTGCGGTTGTTGACCCGGTTGTTGCGACCGTCCTGGCGGATGTCGGTGCGGTTGGTGCGCCCGTTCTGGCGGCTGTTGATCGCGTTGTTGCGATCGGTTTGCCGCGTGTTGCGGGTGCCTTGGCGGTTGGTCTGTCTGGTGTCCCGCGTTCCCTGCCGGTTGCTCTGATTGGTTTGCCGGTTGGTCTGGCGGGTGCCTTGATTCGACTGGCGCGTGCTCTGCCTTGTGTTGCGGGTGCTTTGGCGATTGGCGCTCGTGCCCTGGCGATTGGTTTGGCGCGTGTTGCGGGTGCTTTGGCGTGTGCTCTGGCGGGTGGATCCACTGGAACCACTTCTGCGTGACCCAGAACTGCGGGAGCCACTGCCGCTGTAGGAGCTGAAGCCGGTGCGGCCACCGCTGCTACCGCGGGAGCTACTTCTGCTGCGTGATCCAGAACTGCGGGAGCTGGAGCTACTCCGACTGCGTGATCCAGAACTGCGAGAGCCACTGCTACGCGAGCCAGAACTGCGTGATCCGCCTCCACGTGATCCCCCGCCGCCACCGCCGCGCCGCTGCGCGAGTTCGATGTTGGAGGTGGAACCGGTGGCTGTCTCGGCGGTTGATGAGGCCATTGAAGACCCCATCACCGCCAGGCCGGCGGTGGGTTGCAGGCTCAGCACCAGGCTGATGAAGCCGGCGATGGATGTTTTGGTTTTGTTGTTCATTGCTTGATCGCCTCCAGCAGTCGATTGCAGCCGTTGTCAAAGCAGGCCACGTCCACACGACCGTTGCTTCCAAAGGCCATGCCTGCCTTGGTGCGTCCCTGCATGGCATCGCCGCTGTTGATCAGCACGTCGGCGAGGAAGGTGGGGTTGTTAACGCAGAACGCCCGGTTGTTGAAGCAAAGCTCCTGCGCTTTGAAATCGATCATGGCGTTCTTCACCGTCTCCCAGGGGGCACCGGCATTTTTCTGGCCTTCGATGCGCACGTAGGGCTCGTCGATCACGCGATAGGCCACCGTTCGCGTTCCAAACCTGTGGCGGTATTCGGTGGTGTCATCCACATTCACCGCCGTGACCTGACAGGAAAAGCGGGCGGTCGGTGTGCTGCAGGTGGTGTTGAGCTGGTAGAGCTCCTCTGCTTGAAGGGCCGGAGCGTGCCACAAGCTGCCCAAGGTGAGCAGACCCAGCAGCAACCGGCACCGTTGCGGTGTGGTCATGGGTGGTGCATCCATCCAGAGGTGAGGGCCGAAACCCCTCGTTCTCGCAAGATGGCCATAGCCCCCATCAGCGTCAGCACATGTGCACGGACGGGATCAAGAGTCGCCGGGATCGGTTGCATGAGTTGCTGTTGGCCTTGATCGCCCAGCAGGACGATTTGGAGTTGATGGATTCCGAGGGGCCTGCAGGTTTCAGCATGGGCGGATCCAGCGAGGGCCCTGCTGATCCCGCCCGTTGGTTGGAGCGCAATCGCCGTGTGCTCCATCGCTATCAATCGCTCGTGCGCACGGCTGTGACGTTGGACGCTTTGGTGGATGCGGAAGAGGCTCCTGGTAAAGAGGTGACTTAATGGCGAAAAACTCCATTAAGGTCCCCAAAACGGGCCTCGTGACATGGTCGAAACCCACGTGCTGACGTTCACCATCAGCAAACCCTTCGATGAGTGGGTGAAGACCTACGACGCGTCCCAGCCACTGCAAAAGATGGCTGGCATTACCAGCCTCTTCCGCGGGGTCAGCAAAGACGATCCCACCAAGGTGTGTGCGGTGATGAAAGCTGAAAGCGGAGTGATGGAGGCCTTCATCGCCGACAACGCTGACTTGATTGCCTCATCAGGTCACGTGTTGGAGAGCACGGTGGCCCAAGTGTTTCTTGAAGGCGCCTGAGCTCAGGTGTCTTGCTGAACCAGCAGCTGCTGTTGACGACCAATGATCAGCAGCAGCAGGCTGAGGGCCAGCAGCAATCCGGTGAGACCTGCCATCGCCAGCATGGTGCCGGCGAGCCCTTCGCTGTAGGCCCCCCGCAGCACCGCCAGCATCGGCTCGAGCTCTCCCGCTGGTAAGGCGATCGGACTGTTGCGCAGAAACGCATGCACCAGCTGGTCGAGCTGGAGGGCCTGCTCACCACCCCCGAGGCCTGCCAGCTGCAAACGCGCTTGTAGATCGTCGAAGCCCAAGCCGCGAATCATCGTGCCGCTGATGGCCAGACCAAAGGCAAACCCCAGTTGGCCGCTGGTGGTGCGGAAGGCCAGCACGGAGCCAAAGCAATCAGCTGGTGCTTCCTGCACGAACAGGGCGGATTGGGGCACAGCCACAAAGGCCAGGCCGACTCCCGACAGCACCAGTGCCGGTAACAACTGCCAGTACGGGGTGTGCACCTGCACGATCGCGACCAGTGCCAGCCCGAGGGTGAGCGCCAGGCTGCCCCAGCCCATCAGCGTCAACGTGCGCCGTCCCGGTGCCATCCAGCGCCCCGCCAGGATGCCGGCAACGCCAAAGCAGAGCAGAAACGGCAGTTGACCAAACGCCACGGCGCTGGTGCTGTAGCCCTGCACCAGTTGCCAGAAGTTGCTGGTTTGCAGCTGGAGCACGGCTTGCGCCACGTTCCAGCCGAGGCCGTTCACCACCGCAGCGGCGAAAAAGCCTCTGAGGTAAAGCCGGGGGGGAAAGATCGGGGTGCTGCAGCGGCGTTCCCAGGCGATGTGAAGGCCGTAAAGCAGGAGCCCCAGGCCGCAGGGAAGCCAGAACGCCGGGCTTTGCAATCCCGTAGCGGCATGGTTGATGCCATAGAGAAACAGCACCACTGCAGCGGCGATCGTGACGAGGCCCGGTCCATCGGGCCGCAGGCGCCGATTGGCCGGAATCGAGGGCAGCAGCACGGGAAGGATCGGCAGGCTGATCACGCAGATCAGGGGCACCAGGCCCATGGCCACGCGCCAGTGCAAGCTGGCCATCCAGCCCCCGAGCAGGGAGCCCACGATGAAGGCCACCACGATCAGCAAATTCCAGAGTCCCAGTGCAGCACTGAGCTGATCGGGCCGGCTCACGGCCCGCACGCTTGCAAAGGTGCTGGTGAGCACTGAGCCCAGGGCGATCCCGGTGAGCGCTCTGCCGACTAGAAACGCGCCCGCTGTCGGGGCCAGCATGGAGAGCAGGTTGCCCGCAATCGCCAGCAGCAGCGAAGCCGCCAGGATCCTGCGCCTGCCGTAGCGATCCCCAAGGAAGCCCATCACCAGCACCGTGGCGGCTTGCGCCAGGGTGGACACGCTGGCCGCGAGCGCCAGCGTTGGCCCTTCCATCGTCAGGTTGGCGCTGGCGTTCACCAAAGCGATGTTGGCCACGCTGGGATCGATCAGCTGCAGGCCCGCCAGCAGGCCCAGATAGGGCACGGCCAGGGGCGAGATGCCAGTGGGGGGTGAACTGGAGCGGCCCATCACGGTGCATCGCGCTTGTCCATCCAACGCCAACGCCCGTGCCTGGGGCGTTGGCGACCAGAACGTCCCTCGCTGGGGGAGTGCCCTATGACCAAAGATCACCTGGATGGGGGATGGAAAGACTTGGTCATTGGTTGATCGTGAATGAGACGCATTTGTGCTGATTCTTCGCTGATAATTGTTGTTCGTTGGTGGGCTATTTAGCTTCCAATTCTGTTCTCAGTCGGATTTCAGTTTTGCGGGTTGTTTGTTCTTCTAGACAGGTTTCATGACTGAATTTCTTGGCGGCGGAACCATCTATTCCGTCAATCCTGCTGATGCCGACATCAGTGGTTTTGATCCGCTCCGTGATGTGCTGGATTTCGGTGACATCTCAGTGCATGGACTGATTCTTGGCACACTGCCTGATGGCACGGCAGCCATCGTCAATCCCTGGGGTGATCCTCCTCAGTTTCAGGCACTCACTGGGTTGAGCTGGGCAGACCTTTCGCTCGACAATTTCGGCATCGTGGGGAACGAGCACCTACGGCAAGACATCGGTGCCGTGTTGTCGTGGGAGCAGGGGATTGGTGATCGTGATCCCAAAACGATTGATCTGCGCTCCCATGAATACGGGGTGCATGAGGTGATTGAAAACTTCGATCCCACCACCCAGAAACTGAGTTTTCTTTATGTGGGCACCCGAGAGCGCCTGTCGGTCACTGATACGGCCGAGGGGCTGCTGATTCAATTCGAGCCTTCAGGCCAGAGCCTCTTGCTGGTGGGCATCCAGCGCAGCGATTTGATTGGTGCCAATCTCGAGTTTCACCACGATCAAGTGGTGGAAGACAACCTCGAGGTGCCGTTTGGGTTCACCGCCGATCAGGTCACCCTGGTGAGCCGCGAGGGGTTGTTGACACCTGCGGCACCGGTGGGCGACAGCACCGACGGTTTCCAGGAACGGGCCGGGGAATGGGTGCACCCTGATGCGTTGGTGGCTGACGGTGCCAGCAGCGATCACTCCATGCACGATCACTCCACCCATGACCACTCCATGCACGATCACGGCATGGCAGATGGCGACACGGGCACTGAGTCTGCTGCTGAAACGCCTGCAGCACCGTCTACGGGTGCGATTCAGCTGAGCGTGAGCGGTAGCCTCTACTGGGGTGGCATGAGTGGCGTGCTCACTCTCGAGAACACCTCGGCAAATGCCATCGATGGCTGGCAGGTGAGTTTTCTAACCAGTCAGAGCAATGTGCGCTTCTGGTCGGCCAACGCCACCGCAGTGGATCAGGGCGATGGCACGGTGCTGGTGACGCTTCAACCTGTTGATTGGAATGCGTCGATTGCTGCCGGCGGCAGCATCAGCCTTGATTTCAACGCCGACAGCGTCGGGCTGCCTAATAGCGGCAGCCTCACCGATGCACTGTTTTTTGCCGGCAGCAGCCCTGTTGAACCAGAGCTTGCTCCGGAACCCGAACCCATACCTGCACCCGAACCAGAACCGGCTCCAATGCCCGAGCCCGAGCCCGAGCCCGAGCCCGAGCCCGAGCCCGAGCCTGAACCGGCACCTGCGCCTGCGCCTCAACCCGAACCTGCCCCTGAGCCGGTTCCCCAGCCGCAACCGGCAGCTGTGCGGGTTGCGGCCACGGTCAACGACCGTTGGAGCGGCACCTTCGCTGGCAATCTCACCGTCACCAATGCGGGTTCGCAGGACCTGGATGCCGGTTGGTCGGTGAGCTTCCTGAGTGATTACGCCTTGAAGCAGGTCAGCAATTTCAGTCTCAGCCAGGAGCAGCAAAGCGACGGCCGCTACCGCGTCACCCTCTCGGCACCGAGCTGGTCTGCGGGTCAGGCCTTGGCGGCCGGCAGCAGCCTCAGTTCCTACTACCAAGGCAGCGGTGATCTCAGTGGCCAAACATCACTGAGCTTCGACACGGGCGATGCGACGACGCCTGCAGAGCCGGTACCTCCCACAGAGGTTGATGAGACCAAAGACCCTGGTGAGACCACCGATCCTGGGGAAACAGCCGAGCCGGTTGAACCGACCGATCCCGAATCCTCAACAAATGCTGAAGGCACAACAGAGCCCGATGCCTCCACGGAGCCTGTTGAACCCACGGATCCAGTGGTCCCGATCGATCCTGTTGATCCAATCGACCCAACGCCCTCCAGCGATCCATCCCCTTCCAGCAATGGCCTGCGGGTGGTGGGTTATTTCGAAGAGTGGGGCATTTATGGCCGCGACTTCCGCGTCGCCGATGTGGATGCCAGCAAGCTCACCCATCTCAACTACAGCTTCTTCGGGGTGGATGAAAGCGGCGACCTGTTCATCCATGACGCCTGGGCGGCTACCGACAAACGCTTCACTGCGGATCAGCAGGTGAGCCGCACCTTCTCCGCCAGCGAATGGAGTGGCCTTGATGCCGCCTATCGCGATGGCCTGGTGAATGGCGGTGATTTCTCCCGCACCACCGCAGCGGATGGGTCCGTCACCCTCACTGGCCTTCCGGTCGGTTGGGAGGACTCCAGTGCCGAGGCTGGCAACCTGCGTCAGCTGGATCTGCTCAAGCAGCTCAATCCTCACCTCAACTTGGGCTTTGCCCTGGGGGGGTGGACCCTTTCCGGTGACTTCAGCCTGGCCTTCGATGATGCCGCGGGCCGGGAGAGCTTCACCGACAGCGTGATCGACACCCTCAACCGCTACGACTTCTTCAACACCGTCGATTTCGACTGGGAGTACCCGGGTGGTGGTGGATTGGGCAGCAATGCGGTGAGCGATCAGGACGGCGCCAATTTCGCCCTCACCCTGCAATTGCTCGACCAGAAGCTGGACACCTTCTGGCAGCAGACCGGCCGCGAGGTGGAGATCTCCATCGCCACCGCCGGTGGCGCCGACAAGCTGGCCAACCTCAACCTTGAGGGGATCGACCCCTACGTCGACTTCTACAACGTGATGACCTACGACTTCCACGGCGGGTGGGAGTCGCAGACCGGTCACCAGGCGGCCATGACCGGCGATGCGGGGGGCTACGACGTGCTCACTGCCATCGATCAGTTCCGCCAGGCGGATGTGGATCTCAGCAAGGTGGTGCTGGGTGCTCCGGCTTACACACGCGCCTGGGGTGGCGTGCAAGACGGGGGTACCTACGGCTACCAGCAGGCAGGGGATTCCTCGCAGGCCGCCGGGTCGTTTGAAGCCGGCAGCTACGACGTGAAGGATCTGCTCACCGGGGTGGAGAACGGCGACCTGCAGCTGTTCTGGGACGACACCGCCAAAGCGGCGTTTGTTTACGACTCTGTGAGTGGTTTGTGGAGCTCGATCGAAACCGCAGCCACCGTGGCCGGTAAAGCGGCCTATGTGCAGGAGGCGGGGCTGGGCGGCTTGATGTTCTGGGCGTTGTCCAACGACGCCGAGGGGGATCAGAGCCTGGTGGATGCCGCCTTTGATGGCCTGTTGGGTGGGGAATCTCTGGAGGCGATCGCGGCGCGGGCTGAATCCTTCGATCAGGTGATCGGCGGTGATGGCCAGTTCAACCTGAGCGATTTCACCAACCTGGCCTGATCAGCGCCAGCCCATCGCCGACGCATGCCGTGCTCTTGGCTTCAAGGTGTGCGTTGGATCGCCCCCGCTAGCTGCTTGCCGGTGGGGGCTTTTTGTTGCCCCTCTGGTGCTTCCGCTCAGCTCTGGCAATCTGGGCAGACTCTCGGCCCCTGCATGGCTCCGCTCGGTTTGTCTGCTCTGAAATCCCTGCTGGGCCGCGGCAAGCAAGCCAAACGCTGGCAGCCACCGGAGGCGTGCTGGAGCCGGCCCTTCGGGCTGGGCTGGGACAAGCCCTACACGGTGCGCTACGCCAGCAACCTCGATGATGGTCCCAACCACGGCATGCCCTTGGGGGGCTTCGGGGCTGGGTGTATCGGCAGGGCACCCGACGGCAACATCAATCTTTGGCATCTCGATGGCGGCGAGCACTGGTTTGGGGTGCTGCCCGATTGCCAGTTCGCCCTGTTTGAGAGCAACGGCAGCGGCAAACGTGCCCATGCCCTGGCGGTGAAGCCGAGTGCTGATGCCTCCCGTCCGGAGTCCGGCGAACCACTCCCGGCCTGGGATTGGTACCCCGCCAGTACGGCGGAGCGCAGCACCGGCACCTATGCCGCCCGCTATCCCCTCAGCTGGACGAGCTACGAAGGCGTCTATGACGCCGAGGTGCGCTGCGAGGCCTTCAGCCCGATCCTGCCGGGCGACTACCAGCGCACCAGCTACCCGGTGGCGGTGTTCGTGTGGACCCTGCACAATCCCACCGACCAGCCCCTGGATCTCTCGCTGCTGCTGAGCTGGCGCAACACCACCGGCTGGTTCACCAACACCGATGCCTCCGCGGAGGTGCACTTCCGCGACGACGGCAGCCCCGAGCACAACTACGCCCCCGCCATCGGCAAGACAGTGGGCCAACGCAACCGCTGGGTTGACGATGGCAACCTCAAGGGTGTGGTGCTGGAGGGCAACGTCTCCAACCCTGTCGCCGAAGGCGAAGGGCAGTGGTGCATCGCCACCACCGAGCAGCCGGGGGTGAGCATTCAGCGCTGCAGTCGCTGGAATCCCAGTGGTGATGGCAGTGAGCTGTGGAACAGCTTCAGTGCCGATGGCTCCATTCCCGAGAGCAACAACGACCGCACCAGCGGTGCCAATGATCCGCTCAGTGCGGCGTTGGCGGTGCAGTGCCAGTTGGCGCCGGGCCAGAGCCTGGAGATTCCGGTGATGATCAGTTGGGATCTACCGGTGACGGCGTTTGCCACAGGCAGCCAGGCCTTGCGCCGTTACACCGATTTCTTTGGCACTGGAGGCGATCAGGCCGCGGCAATTGCGGCAGAGGCCCTGCGCGATTGGAAGCAATGGAGAGAGCAGATTGGCGCCTGGCAGCAGCCAGTGCTGCAGCGCAGCGAGCTGCCTGAGCCGCTGCGCATGGCCCTGTTCAATGAGCTCTACGACCTCTGCAGCGGCGGCAGCCTCTGGAGCGCGGCATCACCCGAGGATCCCCACGGACGCTTCGGGGTCTTGGAGTGCCTCGACTACGCCTGGTACGAAAGCCTCGATGTGCGCCTCTACGGCTCTTTGGCCCTGCTGCAGTTGTGGCCGGAGCTGGATAAGGCGGTGCTGCGCAGCTTTGCCCGGGCCATTCCTGCTGCGGATGCCACCCAGCGGCCGATCGGCTGGTATTTCACCCAGGGCAAGGGCCGTGTGGAGGCCGACCGCAAGGTGAAAGGGGCGACGCCTCACGATCTGGGGGCACCCAATGAGCTGCCCTGGGATGCCACTAATTACACGGCCTATCAGGATTGCAACCTCTGGAAGGATCTCGGCAGCGATTACGTGCTGCAGGTGTGGCGCACCTTCAAGCTCTCTCCCAGTGGGGAAGACGTGCGCTTCCTGGCGGATTGCTGGCCATCCGCGGTGGAAGCGCTCCGCTATTTGAAGACCTTTGATGTGAACGACGATGGCTTGCCGGATAACGGCGGCGCACCGGATCAAACTTTCGACGACTGGCCGCTCAAAGGGGTGAGTGCCTATTGCGGTGCCCTCTGGATTGCGGCGCTTGAGGCGGCCTTGGCGATCGCACAAACCCTGCAGCTCAAAACCGGACTCGACACCTCGGCTGAGCAACGGGAATTCAGCGGCTGGCTGGAGCAATCCCGCGGCAACTTTGATCGCCTGCTTTGGAACGGCGAGTACTACGACATCGATGCCGAGAGCGGCACGCCGGTGGTGATGGCCGATCAGCTTTGCGGTGATTTTTATGCCCGCCTGCTGGGCTTGGAGCCGGTGGTGAGTGAGGCCAACAGCCGCAGCACCCTCAAGGCGGTGAGAGAGGCCTGCTTTGAAAAATTTGATGGCGGCAAGCTGGGTGTGGCCAATGGCCTGCGCCGGGACGGCACACCTCTGGATCCCAACGGCACCCACCCCTTGGAGGTGTGGACGGGCATCAACTTCGGCATTGCCAGCTATTACCGCTTGATGGGGGAAGGCCAAACCGCTGAAGCGATCTGCTCAGCGGTGGTGAACCAGGTGTATGCCGGTGGTTTGCAGTTCCGTACGCCCGAGGCAATTACGGCAGTAAATACCTTCCGAGCCTGCCATTACCTGCGGGCGATGGCGATCTGGGGCTTGTGGGCCACCCACACGGATTGGCAGCGGATCCCTGGTGCTCACAAAGGGTAGAGAAGTAGCTTCAAGCTTTTGTGCTGCTTGAAGCACGTCGAAGATACTTGTGTTGAGTCTTGATTGAGTATCACTAGACATGCACTTTTGGGATCACCCTCTAGCAATACCCGCTTAATCTAAAAATAAGACGCCAAGTGTTCATGAAAAATTACTTGAATGCATTTCTTTTTTTGGCGTTCGCTGCGATTGCGTCTACCAGTGTCGCCAATGCGCAGATCATGGTTGATACCACGCCAGCAGGGCCGAGTGAAAATGATTTAGTAGTGAAAAGTGGCCAGGTAAGTGTGTATGAATTACCTGAAGACTATAAGCAAATCTTGCTGATTGATGATAAAAGAATCTTCGCAATTGAATACTCTTTGTATTCGACACCCGATAAAGGAAATATTCTCTCTCTTCCTGGTGTCTCTTTAGGGCAATGGTATAGCGATGAGGTAACCGGCAAGTTCTTCCCGTGGGCTTCAGATGCAAAAGATGCAGAAGATCTTTCAAGAAAACTTTCTGCTGAGTCTAAGGTGTTTCTAGAGAAGAATAGAGGTGAGTTGTTAAACAATCGGGGCGACTTAGAATTGTATTCATATAGCAATGGTGGTGGATTTATTTATAATTCTTGGAGAACCAAAGAGCCAACGTCCAAGCAAAGGCCCTTGAACCCTGATGGGAGCTCTGAAGGTTTGATTTATTATTACAATGGAACGCTTTACCATACAAAAGGTGGAAATAAAGGGCAGGGTCGCATTCAGGCTTATGGCGGTTGTGAGGCCAATACAATATCCAAGAGCCAAAATGGCGAACCTATTAAAGTCATCTCTTCCCAAATAGTGGAATCTGGCTATTGCGAATGGGAGGGTGATCAATTAAGTTCACGTTATGCCCCTGTTTTTACTGGTGGCATCCTTGACTTTGCCGAAGATATGCCTGTTTTGGGCAACAAGTATTGGTATGTAAAATATGAAAGCGAAAATGTTAATACTATTGTAGGCACAATAAGTAATGAAGGTAGTTCATTGAGCTTCAATGGAATCTTTACTCCTGTCGATCCTGAAGGACAAGACGTTTATGGAAACTTGTTGTTTAAAGGAGATGGGATTACATACTTGAATAATCAGGTGCGCCTCTATGGAAATTTAGATGTTGCTGCAAGCAGTCAATTAAGCATAACCTCTAGTAGTAGTGATTTGATTTCAACACCTTTGATGTTCTTGGATGGCAAAAATATCAAAGATGGTAAGAGTAATAATACCCTTACCATTATGCAAAAGGGTGTTCTACAAGTTACCGGCAATGATTTAGACGATGATAGCGGCCCGCGATTACCTGGTCAGCCTTCTGATAAAGCAGCTGTTGTCGCTCACCGCTCTCCGGTCATCAGTTTCAATGCAGGGGATGATAAGTTTGGAATTGAATCAAATAGTCTGGCGGTAGTTAGCTATGTCGATTTTCTTCCTTCTCAATACTCTAAGTACAAGACCAATTGCCAGGCTGACCAGGATCAAGCTACCTGCTATAAAGCGGTTCCACAAATTGCTTTTGATGCAGGAAATGATAAATTGATTAATGAGGGTGTTCTTATAGGGCCTGGTGAAGCTAGTACCGGAAATTTCTTAGAGGTTGCTCTTGGTGGTGGTGATGATGTTGTTGAAAACAGTGGTTATCTGGGATGCTTGACGTCTGCGGCTGATCCCGGTGGATGGAATGGATATGTTGGTCAAAATACTTGCTCTCAGGCTGATCAACTTGTGAACGATCAATTGCCTGACGGCGCGAAAAATGAGCTAAATCGTAATTATAATGTTAATTTAGTGTTCGCAAATGGTGATGACACTTTGAGTAACTCAGGTTATATTCGTGGAGCCATTAATATGGGTAATGGTAATGACAGTGTTGAGACGTCTGGTGGCATACGCGGCAGCATTGTTCTTGGTCATGGTAGTGACACCCTTGGCATCATTCAAAACAATGACTGGATCGGTAGTGGTGTAATTGATGATACTGTTTCACTTGCCCTTTCTAAAGATGTTGATACAGGAGATGTAGACGAGAGAAATAATGTTCTCCTGCAGGGAAGGGCGATTATTTCTTTCAGGAATTCACTTGGTTTTGGTTCTGACCAATGCGGCACAAAGAAAGATAAAAATGGTGGTTATGGATGTCGTTGGGGGAGTGTTGGCAGTGAAGGTGCTGGTTATCAGTACCCGGCCATTACTGGTAGCTTAGGTAATGACACAATTGCTGTTGGTGGACAAAAAAGAGATTCACCTGCTCAGATATGGGGTAAAGTTGAGTTGGGAGCTAATGATGACAGCTTCATTGTTAAAGAATCTGGGGCTGTCAGTGTTTACGGTGATATCAATTTTGGTCCTGGTGCCGACAATTTCATAAATGATGGTGTAGTTAAGCTTCCGGGTGAAGCTCAAAAAGATGGATTAGTCCTTTCTGGAAATATACTGATGGGGACTGGAAGTGACGTTGTTACAACAAACTCTAATATTGAGGGGCCTGGGTATATCGATGGGGGTAGCGGAGAGGGTGATGTTGATACGATTACCTTTAGAGCTTCAGATTCTGCTATCCATCAATTTAAGGTTGGCAAAGTTAGAAATTTCGAAATTGCGAACCAGGTTTCTGGGCAGTGGGATTATGACGGAGATTATAAAGCAGCAGGTATCAGTGTGATGTCAGTTAAGGGTGGGCGATTTCTTGTTTTGGATTCTGAGCAAGCCACCTTTGAGCATTTTGTATTGAATGGGGGTGAGATCTACGCAAGTCTTGAAAATAAGAACTCAGCTCCATTGGTCTCTGATACGTTTGATTATCAAGCAGGCTCGCTTGTTATCAATGCTGCTCAGCAGAATGATCCAGAAGGTGTCTACACAATTATCAAGTCAGAAAGTCAAGCGGAGATGAATCAATTGGCTGCCAATACAGAGCTTCAGTATGGAAGCAATGTTGGTCAATTTACTGGAATAGGCGAAAGCAATGGGATTGGTAATAGTGCAATTTATGATGTCTATCTGAAGGAGGGAAGCTTGCAGTTGGTGGTTAGCCAGAAGTCTTCAGGTGAGATTATAGACTGCCTAGATGATGAGGGGTGTGATAAAGACATTCCGTCTGATGAAAAAGATATTGTTGAGGAAATCACAGAGCCTGGAAGCCCTGGTGCTGAAATAATCGATGCGATTTTGGATGACATTCTTGACGAAATTGATCTTCCTATCATTGGTTATGGCACCTTTGCCAGGCTAATTATTTCAGGATTGGCTCCTCGCAACATCGATGGTGCTGGTCGTGGGATGGCCACCTACAACAACCTGCTGACAGATGTTGTGTTTGAACGTCTGCCTCTGCGTCAGTTCGATCCAGTGGTTGTGGAGGAGACTGTGGTGGAACAGGAGGAGGTGATTGAAGAATCAGCGCCTCCAGTGCGTGGCCTGTGGAACAAGAGCGGTGAGGTGTCTGATCAGCAGGCACAACAGGCCCTGGACCAAGCCATTGCCCAGGCAGAGGTCACTGGCGAAACAACAATCGAGTCCTTAGAAGCCTCTGGTTTCATTGAAGACACCTCACTGACTGCTCAATACGCACGCCGTGATGGGGTGAGGGCTTGGTTCCGTGGCTTTGGTGGTGATGACCACGACAGCTACAACGACAACTTCTACAACCCCTATTACGTCAATGCTGGTGGTGGAGTGCTGGGTGTTGATGTCTCAGTCACTGACAACTTCCAGATTGGTGCCTTTGCCAACTACGGCAACATCAACCTGATTCAGCAGAACACCCTTGCTGGTGGTGGGTCTTGGAACTCCGATGGTTGGGGTGGTGGCGTGAAGGCTGACTACTGGACCGACAACTTCTATGTGCAGGGTCTGTTCAGTGCCACTGGATTCAGCGGCAACCAGAAGCGGGAGATCATCGAGATCACCGATCAGCTGGGTGATGAGACTGCTTCTGGCGACAAGAGTGCCACCAGTTACGGCTTGGCCTTCCGTCTTGGTGCTCCTTTTGAGGCAGGCAAGTTCGTGCTCGAACCGCAGTTCACCACCACCTGGAGCTTCAACAACGAGCACCAGTTCACGGAGAGCGGTGCTGGTCAGCTGAACCTCACCTACAAGGAGCGTTCGACCACCTATGTGCAGACCGACCTGGCGATGAAGTTCTCCTATCCGATCAACACAGGAGAGACCTCTCAGCTGGTGCCTTCACTGCGTGTGGGTTGGTTGGGTGACTGGAGCGGCAACCTCAGTGATCAAACCCTGGGGTATCGCTTCACCAACAAGGAGGCCAACATCAAGTCCGCCAACGAGGACACCAATGGGGTGTTGGTTGAAGGCGGTCTGGATTACACCATCGCCAACGTCAACAGCAGCTCCTACAAGGTGTATCTCCGTGGTGGTATCGAAGCCTGGGGAGGGGCCAGGGGCACTGACTATCGGGCGTCTGGTGGTTTTGAGTGGCAGTTCTGATCGCTGTCAGCAAGCTCTCTGCCTCAGTTGAGGGAGGGGGCTTTGCTTTGGACTCCCTCACTCAACTGAGGGAGCTGTTGATGCAAAGGCGACCCCTTCAGAGTTCCCTTTCACTTGGACTCTATGGGTTCGCCCTTACCTGCTTGTGTGTGCTCTCACTGGTACTGGGAGACAACCCCCCTGTTATGTGAATGAACTCACCTTCTTGTAATAGTGATTGAAGATATGCCTTTCTTATTGTTTTACTCTATCTACATTGCTATTGTCTTTACTCTTGCGTTTAGGAATAAATGAATACTAGTTTTGATAATTCTTGAAGGAAGCCTTCAGTGGTTATGGGTTTATTGGGAGGGGTTGATAATGATTCTCATTTTTTGAAAGATCCCGATAGTGCATGTTCGCCGGTGCTTGTTTCAATTCAGAGCAGGTCTGATGAGGGATCTCTAGCGTCCGAGAAGTGACAAATGTCAAATGAAGCGAGTTCTCGCTGCGTCCTTCCTGGTAGGTGCTGCAGCTCTGTTGTCCGGATCAGAATCCATAGCTGTCGAGTCTAATAAGTGCACAGGATCTGGTTCTGGTCTGAGTTATGCAACATGGAATTGTTATACAATTGACGAGGATACTGGCGTCAAATCAGGCACATTTAATAATTATTTTAATAAAATTGAAAGGGCTTCCAGTCTAAAGCCTCCAGAGAGGTATTCATACCCCTTTAGGTTCATCAATTTTTTCTGGGTTCCATCTGAGAGTGGTAGTGCATATTTCGGCGTTGACAGCTCTCCTACCAGCACGAACCTTTGGCTGAACGATGGGCCATTTGAGGGAGGAGATATAACTCAAGAGCAGATTAATGATGTCGGTTGGTTCACAAGTGGTAATGCATACCGTAATCAGCCAGATGGAGGATTGTGTGGAGGGAAAAATTACAAATGTCCTTGGATAAATTACGGCGAAGTTGAATGGACTGCTGGACAGATTTATTCTGTTGTCGTTACTACTGACTATTACAATAATTATGGTGAGGATTTTTTCCCTTTTGGATTCTTTTCTGCAATTAACGGAACCTTTGCTCTCACTCAAGAGGAGGCTGTAGGAGCTGCAGAAACGTGTGGAAAGTATTATATTCCCAGTAGTGATCAAAGTCCTGTCAATGATAAATGTGCCATCATTTACACAGATGGGGATATCACCCTTGAAACGACTGGTGGGTCGATCAACAGTATGGGTGCAATCCAATATGTACCTGGGACGACAGGAGACTCTGTTGACCTCCAAGGTGACTTGGAAGCTCTCCTGATCGAAGACAACACAAGAGTTACCTACACCAACCCAGATTCCACTGACAATTTTGCAGCTATCAAGCTGGTGAATACCAGTGAAACCGCACCTCTAGATGCTAGTGGTGGTGTGAATCCTGAGACCACACTCGTCGAAATCCCAGAAGGTGCTGTTGTTGAGTCAACTGCAGGTGAGGGTAATGGATTGATGATTACCACCCAAGGTTTGGGTGATGTTTCAGCTCAGTCAAATGCTTATATTTTGAACTATGGATCGATTACGTCTGCGGGTGGTAATGCGATCAAAATCTCTAAGAATGCAACCAGAGACAAGGTTTCTGTTGCTATCAGCAACTATGGAACGCTGAGTGGTCAACAAGCTATCCAGATTAAATCTGGAATTAAAGCTGATGTGACTCTCTACGGAGGTTCTGACATTACGGGTGCCATTAATAGTGGTGCTGTTGGAATGGGGAACAAGCTGACCCTGTCGACTGCAAATGGGAAAGATGGCTTGTTGAGTGCTCCGATCACTGGTGCTTGGGATGTGGTTAAAACTGGTGAGGGAACTTGGACACTTGCTTCAACGAACAACAGGTATTCGGGTTCTCTGACTCTGAGTGGTGGTTCCGGTTCGATCCTGCAGCTGGGTGATGGAACCAATGATGGAAACCTTGGAACCAAAAAGGTTGTATTCAGTGGTGGTGAGACCCTTGCCGTGAATAATAATGGTTTAACAGACTTGAGAGTTTTGGGAGATTTGAAGAGGGTTGGAACAGGAGAGATAAGACTTGTTGGTAATGGTGATATCCAAACTTCAGAAATAGGTAAAAATATTACATTTGCTGCTCAAGGGAAAGGTAATTTTTTAATTGGTGATGGCAATTTTGGATCAGCATCCAGATTATCTGGAGAATTTCATGTTCTCGCTACTCCTGCCGAGGTTGATAGTGGTTCTGGTAATTTTGTCTTTAACTTTAGGAATTTCACAGAGGGTGAAGGCAAACCAACGTTTGCCACAGTTGCTATCACTCCAAAGAAATTGAGTAGTGGAAATATTGCCTTTTTGAATACTTACACTGGCGAAGATGCCTCAAGAATAACTTGGTACGATTTAAAGATTGATACTGACCAGATAGATGATCTATCAGATCTCACCGGTGGTGTTCTTCAAGTTGGCGCACGAACTATTGTGCGTGCTTTAAACTCAGACTCAAATACTAACTTCAAAAATATCGTTATTGAGGAAGGGGGCACATTTCAGAGAGGATATCAAGGTGAAGGAAGGGGTCTGAAAGATGCTGTTATCAATAATCTTGTTAATTCAGGAACAGTTATAGCTAAAAACCTTGTTGGGTCCACCAACTATGGCAACGACAATATTTGGGCTAATGCAGGTTCCATCAGACTTACTGGTGGAATTGATATGGGTGCTGGAAATGACATCCTTTTGACCAACGCCAATATCAGTAGCACTGATAAAGGTGCCTTTATTGATGGTGGTGATGGTGATGACATCATCAAGTTTGCTACCACAGGTTCAGCATCGTTCAGTGCTTCCACAATTAAGAACTTTGAGAGTGCAGAACAGGTTGATGGAACCTGGGACTATGACGGCGATTATAAAACTGCTGGCGTTAAAACAATAACTATCAGTGGAGGAACGATGCACCTCACTGACTCTGATGCCAGCATATTTGAGGATGTTGTGATGACTGGTGGCACAATCCTTGCCGACATTTCAGATAAGACCAGCGCTCCTCTGACGGCTGATTCGTTTGAATACAAACCATCTAATGCAAAGATGCCGCCTCAGCTGATTGTTCAGGCAGGATCTACGACTGATCCAGAAGGGACCTATGTAATCCTTGATGTGCCTGAGACTAGTCAGAGCGAAATGAATGAGCTGGCTGCAAATTCAACGTTGATTTATGACGATGAAGTTGGCGAGTTCTCTGGTATTGGAGAGGAGAATGGCATTGAGGGAACTGCCAACTTCGATGTCTACATGGTAGAAGGAAGTTTGAACGTTCAGGTTGATGCCAAGTCAGCACCAGAAATTGATAAAGACCTGAACAATATTGATCCTTCAGATCCTGACCTGGGTCTGGATGATGATGAGCAGGAGCTAGTTGAGATTATTCAGGATGGAGGTCCAGGGGCTGACCTGATCGACAGCCTTCTGCCTGATGTGATTGAAAACATTGAGTTGCCAATCATCAGCTACGGCACCCTGGGCAAGTTGTTTGTCTCAGGTTTTGGTCCTCGCAACATCGATGGTGCTGGTCGTGGGATGGCCACCTACAACAACCTGCTGACAGATGTTGTGTTTGAACGTCTGCCTCTGCGTCAGTTCGATCCCGTGGTTGTTGAGAAGACTGTGGTGGAGCAGGAGGAGGTGATTGAAGAATCAGCACCTCCAGTCCGTGGTCTTTGGAACAAGAGTGGTGAGGTGTCTGATCAGCAGGCACAACAGGCCCTGGACCAAGCCATTGCTCAGGCAGAGGTCACCGGTGAAACCACGATTGAGTCACTTGAAGCTTCTGGTTTCATTGAAGACACCTCACTGACCGCTCAATACGCACGCCGTGATGGGGTGAGGGCTTGGTTCCGTGGCTTTGGTGGTGATGACCACGACAGCTACAACGACAACTTCTACAACCCCTATTACGTCAATGCTGGTGGTGGAGTGCTGGGTGTTGATGTCTCAGTCACTGACAACTTCCAGATTGGTGCCTTTGCCAACTACGGCAACATCAACCTGATTCAGCAGAACACCCTTGCTGGTGGTGGGTCCTGGAACTCCGATGGTTGGGGTGGTGGCGTAAAGGCTGACTACTGGACCGACAACTTCTATGTCCAGGGTCTGTTCAGTGCCACTGGATTCAGCGGCAACCAGAAGCGGGAGATCATTGAGATCACGGATCAGCTGGGTGATGACACTGCTTCAGGCGACAAGAGTGCCACCAGCTACGGCTTGGCCTTCCGTCTCGGTGCTCCCTTTGAGGCAGGCAAGTTCGTTCTCGAACCCCAGTTCACTACCACCTGGAGCTTCAACAACGAGCACCAGTTCACGGAGAGTGGTGCTGGTCAGCTGAACCTCACCTACAAGGAGCGTTCGACCACCTATGTGCAGACCGACCTGGCGATGAAGTTCTCCTATCCCATCAACACAGGAGAGACTTCTCAACTGGTTCCCTCACTGCGTGTGGGTTGGTTGGGTGACTGGAGCGGCAACCTCAGTGATCAAACCCTGGGGTATCGCTTCACCAACAAGGAGGCCAACATCAAGTCCGCCAATGAGGACACCAATGGGGTGTTGGTTGAAGGCGGTCTGGATTACACCATCGCCAACGTCAACAGCAGCTCCTACAAGGTGTATTTCCGTGGTGGCATCGAAGCCTGGGGTGGAGCCAGGGGCACTGACTACCGGGCATCCGGTGGTTTTGAGTGGCAGTTCTGATGGCTGTCTAGGCAGAACAAGCCCCATCCCTCAGTTGAGGGAGAAGCCTTTGCTTTGGGATCCCTCACTTGAGGGAGCTGCAGCACCGATGATGGGTGTACTTCTTTAATGCACTTGATGGGTCTGCTGCGCCGCTTGTTGTTGTCTGTGCTTGCTGCCGTGTTGCTGCTGCTGGTCACTCCGGGGATTGCAGTCGCCCAGGTGCATGAGCACCAGGATGAAAACGGTGCACCGATGGTGCGCAGCCTTGAGAGCCTGCGCGACCTCGACTATCAGAGCTGGCAGGCGGTGGCTTATCGCACCGGTAAGCCCGGCAACCCTGTGGTGCTGCGCATTGTTGGGTATCCCGGCAAGGTGCGCCTTGAGCACCCCACCGACCTGGTGGTGCAGGCCGGGGTGAAGGAGTGGACCTTGCCTGACATCACCCTGGAGAACAAAGCTCTGGCCAGCGACAGCCGTGATGCAGCTGCTGAATTTGCCCTGGATCCGCTGCTCAACGACCTTCAGAACAACCGCCCCTTGCGCCTGTATCTCGATGGCGTGCTCAATGAGCTGCCGGTGCCTCCCTTTGTGGTGGGTGAATGGCGCCAGGTGCAGAAGGCGCCCCTGGGATGATGGCGTCACGGCCTGGCCTCTCGCCTTGATCTCTCAGTTGGGGAACCATGATTTCGAGGCTCTCCCGTCATCGAGGCAGGTTGCATCGGGTTTAAGGCAGCCATAGGGTTTGGTCATGGGTTCATCCATCCCCATCGCAACGCCATCGGCCACCGTGGCAGAGATTCGTGGCCGCAAGCAGGCCCAACGAATCCATGGTTTGCGCGTGCACGCTCAACGCCTATTGGCGCAGTACCCGGGCTGCAGCCTGTGGTTGTTTGGTTCCCTCGCCAGAGGCGATTGGGATGCTTTTTCCGATGTGGATGTCTTGGCTGTTGCGCCCGAACGACCACTGGCTGTGGATTTGGCCGAGCGAGTCTTGTCACAAGGCCTGGCTGACGATGCCTTGCCTCTCACGCTTGATGAATGGGAGCAGCGCCAAGGTGGAGGCGATCTCTACTGGAGCGCCATCGCTAAGGATGCGTTGTGTCTGGCGAAGGCATGACGGCACGGCGGGAGGCATGGCTGCGAGTTCTGCTGTTTGTCGATCAGGCTTTGGCCTAAACAAGGTCACGCTTTGGGATGACGATGATGGACTCTCCGTTTGCTTGAGCCCATGTCTGCTGCCGAGCAGCGCTGGATTCCCTGGATGCGCCGGGCATTGCAGCTGGCGGCCCTCGCTGATGGCCACACCAGCCCCAACCCGTTGGTGGGTGCGGTGGTGCTTGATGCTGCTGGGCAGCTCGTGGGCGAAGGGTTTCATGCCCGCGCCGGAGAGCCCCATGCCGAGGTGGGTGCTCTGGCCCAGGCCGGGGATGCGGCCCGCGGCGGCACGATCGTCGTCACCCTTGAGCCCTGTTGTCACCACGGCCGCACGCCTCCCTGCGCGGATGCCGTGATCGCCGCAGGCATCCAGCGGGTGGTGGTCGCCCTCACCGATCCCGATCCCCGGGTGGCGGGAGGTGGTCTTCAGCGTCTGCGGGATGCCGGCCTTGAGGTGATCAGCGGTGTCCTCGAAGCGGAGGCGGCTTACCAGAACCGGGCCTTTGTGCACCGGGTGCAGACGGGCCGCCCCTGGGGCGTTCTCAAGTGGGCGATGGGCCTCGATGGGCGCACGGCCTTGAGCAATGGCGCCAGCCAGTGGATCAGCGGTCCGCCGGCACGGGCGTGGGTGCATCAACTGCGGGCTGGCTGTGATGCGGTGATCGTGGGCGGTGGCACCGTTCGTGCGGATGACCCCCTGCTCACCAGTCGCGGTCGCTGCGCTTCGGAGCCATTGCGGGTGGTGCTCAGCCGCAGCCTTGATCTGCCCCAGTCCGCCCAGCTATGGGATCAAACGGTTGCGCCCACCCTGGTGGCCCATGGCCCTGTGGCCGTCGCTGCGGCGGCTGATGAGGCACCAGCGTCTGTTCGATTGGCGGCATTGCAGGGCCATGGCGTTGCTGTTCAGCAACTCGATCGCTGTGAGCCTGAGGCCCTGTTTCCTGAGCTCGCCAGCCGCGGTTGCAACCGAGTGCTGTGGGAATGCGGCCCGTCGCTGGCCGCCGCTGCTCTGCATCAGGGCTGCGTGCAGGAGCTGGCGGTGGTGATTGCTCCCAAAGTGATGGGCGGTGAGCTGGCGCGCACTCCCCTGGGGGATCTGGGGTTCACCGCCATGGATCAGGTGGTGCCGGTGAGCCTGGCTGCAGCCCAGAACTTGGGCCGCGATTTGTTGCTGCAGGGCGTCGTCGGTGCGATGCCGATTCAGGATGGAGTCACTCGCGGGACACGCCAATGACGTGGACCTATCTCTTCTGCCTGATCGCCGGTGGGGTGTTGATCACCCTGTCGATCGCCAGTGATGCCGATGCCAATTTGAACGTGGACGGTTTGAACGGTGATGGTGGCGGCATCACTGAGGGCGGAAACCCGGCGGTGCTGTTCAGCACGTCGTTCTGGTCGTTTGGCTTGGCGGCCTTTGGTCTCTGCGGTCTGCTGTTGCAGCTGTTTCAGGGATCTGTCTCCTCACCGTTCACGTTGCCCTTGGCTCTGTTGCTGGGTCTGCTGATGGGCTGGGGCGCTGCCCTCGCCCTACGGGTGCTGGCCCGCCGTGATGCCAACACGGTGGTGCGATCCGATGATCTGATCGGCAGCGAAGCCACAGTCACCTTGCCCTTGTCGGTGGATGAGCGCGGCTTTGTGGAGCTGTCGGTGCGCGGCAGCTTGTTGCGCCGGGCTGCCCGCAGTGGTTCCAGGCCGCTGCAGCGGGGTGAGCGGGTGGTGATTCTCCGCTCCGATGGCCCCACGCTGATCGTCGATCCACTCGACATGGCCGACTGACGGCACCCTGGCTAAGGGAAGGGAAGTCGCTTGCAGCAGGCATGCAACGCAGCCTGGCAACGGAACCGTTGCCGCTTCTCGCTCAGCGCCAACCCAACAACAACCCTGCTGGAGCGGTGGTGTCGATTGGCGCCACGGTGTTTGTGGTGATCGTGGCACTCACCCTGATCAGCCGCTGGATGATTCGCATCTGCCGGCCCAACGAAATGTTGGTGGTGACCGGATCGAAATCCAACCAGGGTGGCCAGGGGGTGAAGGGCTACCGGGTGGTGGCCAACGGGGGCTTCACCTTTGTGAAGCCGATTCTGGAAACGGCCCGGCGCATGGATGTGACCCTGCTGCCGGTGCTCGTGGAGGTGAGCAACGCCTACTCCAAAGGCGGCACGCCCCTCAACATCCAGGCGATCGCCAATGTGAAGGTGAGCACTGACCCGGCCGTGCGCAACAACGCCATTGAGCGTTTCCTCGGGCGCGACACCCAAGAGATCGTGCAGGTGGCGAAGGAAAATCTCGAGGGCAACCTGCGCAGTGTGCTGGCCCAGCTCACCCCAGAGCAGGTGAATGAAGATCGGCTGCGCTTTGCCGAGCAGATCGCCGATGAGGTGGGGGAAGATTTGCGTCGCCTGGGGCTCCAGCTCGACACCCTCAAGATTCAGAGCGTGTTCGACGACGTCGACTACCTCAATTCGATCAGCCGCCGGCGTGTCGCCCAGATTGTGCGTGATGCCGAAATTGCCGAAGCCGAGGCGATTGGCCAGGCCGAGCGCATCGAGGCGGAAATGGAAGAAGTGGCTGAGGTGGTGCGCACCGAGGCTGAAACCGTGGTGCTGGAGAAAGACAACGACGTGCGCACCAAGGTGGCGCAGATGGAGAAGGAGGCTCGTTCTGAGGAGGAACGCACGGAGGCAGCCGAACTGGAAGCCCGTGCCAAGGCCGAACAACAGCTTCAGAAGGTGCGCGCTGAGCTCGAGCGCCTGCGTCTTCGCGCAGAAGCGGTGCTGCCCTCTCAGGCGCAGCAAAAAGCCCAGGAATTGCGGGCCCGTGGCCGTGCAGCCGCCACTGCTGAAGATGTGAAAGCCAGCGCGCTCGTCAACGATTTGCTTACCCAGGTGTGGGAAGACGCCGGCAGCACCGCGGAGTTGGTGTTCCTGTTGCAGCAGATCGAGATGGTGCTCGCGCAGGCCACCCGTTTGCCCGGCCAACTGCAGCTCAAGCGCATCACCGCCCTTGATGGCGACGATGCCTCCAGCCTCGCCAGCCTTGTGGCTGTGAACCACAAGGTGGTGCGCCAGTTCTTTGAGCAGGTCAAGGAGATCCTTGGCGTCGACCTGCTCGGCACCTTGTCGTCAACCGGAGTGAACTGATGTTTTTTGCTGTTGGAATCACCGGTGCTGCCGGACTCTGGGCCTTTGTGGTGATGCTCAGGCAGCTGTATTTCATCTGCCAGCCCAGTGAAGTGCTGATCTTTGCGGGTCTCAGTCGCACCACGGGTGATGGCCGCAAGGTGGGCTACCGCACCGTGCGCGGTGGCAGTGCCTTGCGCATCCCTGTGCTGGAAGACGTGATGCGTCTCGACCTCAGCAACATGATCATCGAGCTGCGGGTGGAGAACGCCTACTCCAAGGGAGGCATCCCTCTGAATGTGGCGGGTGTGGCCAACATCAAGATCTCCGGCGATGAGCCGGGGATCCACAACGCGATCGAACGCCTGATCGGCAAAAGCCAAGACGACATCCGCCACATCGCCAAAGAAACCCTTGAGGGCAACCTGCGCGGCGTGATGGCCAGCCTCACCCCCGAGCAGCTCAATGAAGACAAGATCACCTTTGCCCGTACCTTGCTGGAGGAGGCGGAAGACGATCTGCAGAAGCTGGGGCTGGTGCTCGACACCCTGCAGATCCAGAACATCTCCGATGACGTGCGCTATCTCGATTCGATCGGCCGCAAGCAGCTGGTGGAGCTGAAGCGGGATTCGCGCATTGCTGAAGCCGAGGCCACGTCGCAATCAGCTGTGAAACAGGCCGAGAACGCCCGCATCACTTCCCTGCGGCGGCTCGACAAGGACCTAGCGGTTGCGACGGCCAACGCCCAGAAACGAATTAAGGATGCCCTTACGCGCCGTGAGGCCCTTGTGGCTGAGGTAGAGGCGGAAATCGGTGCCGAGTTGGCTCGGGCTGAGGCTGAACTGCCGGTGCAGGAGGAGCGCATCAAACAGGTGACCCAACAGCTGGAAGCCGATGTGATCGCACCGGCTGAATCCGAGTGCCAAACGATGATGGCTGAGGCCAAAGGTGCCGCCGCCACGATCGTGGAGCAGGGCCGCTCCCAGGCCGAAGGTCTCCAGGATCTGGTCACGTCCTTGAAGCGTTCCGGCTCGGATGCCAAGCGCCTCTTCCTGCTGCAGAAGCTGGAGCCGTTGCTCACCATGCTCAGCGACACCGTGCAGCCCATCGAGGTGGAAGAAGTCGCCTTGATTGGGGAACGGGAGGGGCAGATGAACCTGTCGATCGCCACCTTGTTGCGGCAACTGCAAGACAGCACCGGCCTGCGCATCACCCAGTCGGGTGGATCAACGCCTGATCTCCCGCAGGCGGTGAACGATGCGGCCGACGGTGCTGGCGGGCTCAACGGCTAGGGCCGCCTGCCGCGATCACGGCCAGGGCGAGTCCGGCTGCCGCGATCACGGCTGTTGCGCTTAGTGCTGCGACCCGATCGCCGACCGGTCCGTTCCCGGTCGGCAGTTGCCGCATCTTCTTCTTCCACATCTCCGGTGTAGCGGCTGATCAACACCCCCATCACCACCGCCAGATACAGCGGCCCTGCAATCGAGGTGCACACCGAAATCATCCGCGCTAACGGCAGGTTGGGGGTGATGTCCCCAAATCCAACGGTGGTGAGGCAGACAAAGGCGAAGTAGTTGATGCGGGAAAACACCGGTGCCGTTTCCAGCACGGTGCTGTAGTGACCACTCAGGCTTTGAAGGGGCAGATCGAGGGGTTCAAAACTGTTGGGTTGAATCGTCTCCACTGCACTCATCACCAGCCCAGCGGCCAGGCCGATCAGCAGGTAGCCCGCTGCCGCCCCCATCAGCATCGAGCTGTTCACCTTGCGCTCGTTGGCCAGGCTTTCCACCA
Organism: Synechococcus sp. RS9916; assembly: GCF_000153825.1. NCBI lineage: Bacteria > Bacillati > Cyanobacteriota > Cyanophyceae > Synechococcales > Synechococcaceae > Synechococcus > Synechococcus sp. RS9916. The sequence continues at coordinate 1,107,913 of NZ_DS022299.1, read as the reverse complement.
GCCGCACCACGCTCCAGGAGACCAACACACTCCAGCTCAGCACCAACGGCACGCCGCTGCTGGTCAGCCGCACGGGGGTCAGCGTCCAGATCACCTGGCTCACCAGGGCCGCCACCCCGAGCACTTGGTAGAGGTGATCGCGCCAGGTTTTGCGTTGCGCGTGCAGCACCACCAGTTGGGTGAGCACCAAAGCGATTAGGGAATAGCCGATCGACCCCATCCAGGTGAAGGAGGGAAACGCAAAGCTGATCAGCACCATCAGGCAGAGGCCCAACAGCAGCTCGTACACCCCTTCGCGGGAGGTGTTACGGATTCGGCTGCGCAGTGACCTCATCTTCCGAGCATTCCGCCAGACAGAGGATGCCAACGATTGCGAAGGCAAGCGACCCCAGCAGGGTGGTTTGATTCGCCATCACAGCGTTGAACACCGTTTGCTGCGGCCAGGCATTGGGCAGGGCCGCCAGCGCCGATTGCATGAACCAGAGGCAGCCCAGGGCATTAACCATCGCGATCCACCAGCCCAGGTGCTGGGGTTCAAACACCAGCAGGCGGCCATGACCTACCTCCAGCAGCCCATCGGCGGCGGAGATCAGAAACAGAATTGAGCCCAGCAGGTTGGGGAGCACCGCCAATCCCAGCCAGGTGGCATCCGATGGGTGGGGCCATCCCCAGCAGAAGAAGGTGTTGATGTTGAACAGCACCGTGCCCAGGCTTTGGGTGAGGGCACAACGCCAGCCGCACCACTGCCAGGGGCTGGCATCGTCTGGCAGGTGCCGGACCGCCTGTTGCGCTTGCTGCAGTTGCCAGCCACCTCCGGCGGTGAACAGCACCGAGCCGATCGCCAGCAGGCCAGCGGTGAAGGGTGTTGCCCCACTGGGCCGCAACGACAGCCCCGCTCCGAGGGCAAACAGCAGTGGGCCGGCAATGAAGGCCAATGCGGTGCGCACATCGAGCCGCTTCAGCGGCTTGTCCCGCATCAACGCCCTGAGCATCTGCGCCCATCGCAGCCGTTGGTAGTGCCCTTGCGCCAAAGGGCCATGGCCCTTGCGCAGGCGGCGGCTCGTCCAGATTCCCTTGCGGTGGCGCCAGGCGGTGATGCCCCAGCGGCTGCGCCAGTGGGTGCGGAGCTGGAGCAATGGCCCGCGAACGTTCGGTTCTCCCCCCTCTCGCGCCAACCCCCACCATCAAAAGCTCGCTTTAGTTTGGTCGTTCAACTCCGATCTGACGCCATGGCGATTCGCGAGGATGACAATCAGCCGAACAGGCGATTCGGCATCATCAACCTGGTATTGATCGGTTTCGGGGTGTTGCTGCTGATCAGCAGCTTCCTGCCGAATCAGGGGATGCAGCAGGTGCCTCGGGTGCCCTATTCCTTATTCATTGATCAGGTCAATGACGGGGCTGTGAAGCGCGCCTTCATCACCCAGGATCAGATCCGTTACGAGCTCAATGCTCCCGAAGAAGGGGCGCCGTCGGTGCTGGCCACCACGCCGATTTTCGATATGGATCTGCCGCAGCGCCTGGAAGCCAAAGGCGTTGAATTTGCGGCCGCTCCTCCCAAGAAGCCCAATATTTTCACCACCATCCTCAGCTGGGTTGTCCCCCCGCTGATCTTCATCCTGGTGCTGCAGTTCTTTGCCCGCCGCTCCATGGGCGCCGGCGGTGCTCAGGGTGCCTTGAACTTCACCAAGAGCAAGGCCAAGGTCTACGTGCCTGATGAGCAGTCGCGCATCACCTTTGCCGATGTGGCCGGAGTGGATGAGGCCAAAGACGAACTCACGGAGATCGTCGATTTCCTCAAGTCATCCGAGCGTTACACCGAGATCGGCGCCCGCATTCCCAAGGGTGTGTTGCTGGTGGGCCCCCCCGGCACTGGTAAGACCCTGCTTTCTAAAGCTGTTGCTGGTGAAGCAGGCGTTCCCTTCTTCATCATCAGCGGCTCGGAATTCGTCGAGCTGTTTGTCGGTGCAGGTGCGGCCCGGGTGCGCGACCTGTTCGAGCAGGCCAAGAAGAACGCTCCCTGCATCATCTTCATCGACGAACTTGATGCCATCGGCAAGAGCCGTTCCGGCTCCATGGGTGTGGTCGGCGGCAACGATGAGCGTGAGCAGACCCTTAACCAGCTGCTCACCGAAATGGATGGCTTTGCCTCCAAAGACAAGCCGGTGATCGTGCTTGCTGCCACCAACCAACCTGAAGTGTTGGATGCCGCTCTGCTGCGTCCGGGTCGCTTCGATCGCCAGGTGTTGGTGGACCGCCCCGACCTGTCGGGCCGCAAGACCATCCTCGACATCTACGCCAAGAAGGTGAAGCTGGCCGAAGGCGTTGATCTCGACCGCATCGCCCAGGCCACCAGTGGCTTCGCCGGTGCCGATCTGGCCAACCTGGTGAATGAAGCAGCACTGCTTGCCGCCCGTGCCAAGCGCACCAAGGTGGAGCAGCAGGATCTCGGCGAAGCGATCGAACGGGTGGTTGCGGGTCTGGAGAAGAAGAGCCGTGTGCTCCAAGACGACGAGAAGAAGGTGGTGGCCTACCACGAAGTGGGCCACGCGATCGTGGGACACCTGATGCCCGGCGGCAGCAAGGTGGCCAAGATTTCGATCGTGCCCCGCGGCATGAGTGCCCTGGGGTACACCCTGCAGCTGCCCACCGAAGAGCGTTTCCTCAACTCCCGCGAAGACCTCGAAGGACAGATCGCCACCCTGCTTGGGGGCCGCTCCGCTGAGGAAATCGTGTTCGGGAAGATCACCACGGGTGCCGCCAACGACCTTCAGCGGGCGACAGACATCGCTGAGCAGATGGTGGGCACTTACGGCATGAGTGAAACCCTTGGCCCCCTCGCTTACGACAAGCAGGGCGGTGGTCGTTTCCTGGGGGGCAACAACAACCCTCGCCGCACGGTGAGTGACGCCACGGCCCAGGCGATCGATAGCGAGGTGCGTGGTCTGGTGGACCGGGCCCATGAGCAGGCCCTCGGCATCCTGCGCCACAACATGGCCCTGCTGGAAACCATCTCCCAGAAGATCCTCGAGAAAGAGGTGATCGAGGGTGATGAGCTCAAGGAGATGCTCTCCGCCAGCGTGATGCCCGGCTGATCTCCAAGCGCTTCCTTTCATTCCCTGCGGGGCGTGGCACAAGCGGTCCCGCAAGGGGCCGCCTTTTTGTGGGCTGGCTCCGTGGTGTGAGCTCGATCACAGCAACTGTTGATCCTGGTCAATGCCGGTTGTGGGGAATGGCACCACAGTGAGTGTCATCGAGGCAGACCCCAAGCTTCATGTCCCATCGCCATGCCTGATCTCACCTCCACACCACCACTGCCGTCAGGGCCACTGCCGTCTGTGCAATCGCCGTCACGACCATGCCCGTCGCTGCCGGATGCTCTCGGACCGCTGCTCCAGCGGATGGCTCCCCACCAGCCGGCCCAACCGGAGGCCAGCGTTTGTCTGTGGCGACCGGGTGCGGAGCCTGGTGAGGGTCAGCTGCGTTATGCCAATCGCGACGCGAAGCGGGGGATCGATTTCTGCGTCGAAGACAACCCCTTTGCTGCTGAGGTGCTCGATCCGCGCGTGGTGCGCATTGCCCCCGGTGCCTGCAACGAGAAGCATCGCCATGCCCATGAATCACTGTTTGTGGTGCTTTCGGGTTCGGCAGAGATCCAGATCGGTGATCAGACCCATCGGCTGGAGCGTGGCGCGGTGGCCTTTGTGCCCCGCTGGGTGGTGCATCAAACCTGCAACCCATCTGAGCAGCAGCCGTTGATGCTGCTGGCCATCACCGATTTCGGGCTGACCAGCACGGTTCTTGGTGATTACGACGCGCGCACTCGGCTGCGCCACAACGGGGAGGACGTCGCGTGAGCCCGTCAACGTTTGTGGATTCCCTGTCTCAGCCGCTTCAACAGCGGTTGCGCGCGATCGGAACAACGCAGCAGTTCGCCGATGGCGATCAGGTGATGGCTCGCGGAGAGGTGACCACCCAGCTGTATGTGGTGGAGGAAGGAGAACTGCTGGCTCAGACCCGTGATGCATCGGTGCCTGTTGCCAGCGGTGAAGTGGTGGGTGAGATGGCGTTTCTCGACAACCGCCCGCGCACGGCGACGGTCGTGGCGTCTGGACCGGTGCGCTTGCGTGCCATCGACCGGGAGCCCTGTTTCCAAGCCTTCAGTGATCAGCCTCTGCTGCTGAACGAATTGATCAGTGCGCTCAGTTCGCTGCAGCGTCACCGCCTCCAGCGTGATGCGGAAACGGATCAGCGCAGCAGCACCCAGCTGGTCGACGACCTCTCTGAAGCGGCGCTTCAGCATCGGGCGGTGCGTCATCCCTACCTGCAGGCTCTGGCCGCCGGCCACTTGCCCGACCTGCGTTTTGCGCTGGAGGATTTTGCGCGCCATTACTACGGCTATTCCGCCCACTTCCCCCGTTACCTCACGGCTTTGATTTCCTGCCTGGAGGATCCGGACCACCGCCAGGCTCTGCTTGAGAATCTCACTGAGGAAAGTGGTGTGTATGAGCAGGAGGAACTCGACGAATTAGCAGCGATCGGGATTCAGCCCGAATGGATCGTGGGGATTCCGCACCCGGAGTTGTTTCAACGTTTCCGTCGGGCTTTGGGGGTCGCCAATACCGCGGTGCAAGACGACCACATTGAGGTGTTGTGCTGGCGGGAGATGTTTCTGGCGATCCTCACCAATGGCTCACCGGCAGAGGCGGTGGGGGCGCTGGGGTTGGGCACAGAAACGATTGTGCAAACCCTGTACCAACCGTTCGTGACGGCGATCAATGGCCTTGGTGCGATAGAAGCGCGCGATGCCGTGTTCTTCCCGTTGCACACCGCCGTCGACGACCACCACCAGGCCACGCTGAAGCAGGTGGCAGCCGCCTATGCCGTGGATCCCCAGGGGCGTGCTGATCTGGCCAAAGGCATGGTGAAAGCCCTCAGCCTCCGGGATGCCTTCTGGAATTGGCTGCATCAACGGGCCCTTGATCCAGACCGCACCCGTGGCCTTGCTGCTACCACCGGGTTATGACCAAGCCTGCGTCGACTGAGCAGCTCTACGACCGCCATGCCAGCACCTGGAATCGCCAGGAGCCGGTACTGCTGAGTGACTACACAGCTCGCCCTCGGGTGCTGGAGCGCTTGGGTTCTGTGGCTGGCTTGCACATCTGGGACCTGGGCTGCGGTGAAGGGTTCATGGGCCGCCAGCTGCTGCCTCAGCGTCCCGCTGGTGTGGAGGGGATCGATCTGTCACGGGAGATGGTGGAGGCGGCGCGGCGTCAGGCCGGAGCGGGCGGAGAGGATCAGGGCGGCCCGCTGCGCTACAGGGTTGGGGATCTGTCCCAGGTGGATCAGTTGCCCTCCGGGCCATGCGATCTGGCGATTGCGGTGTTTCTGTTCAATTACCTCTCCCTGTCTGCCACGACAGCGGTGCTGCGCCACGTGCACCAGAGCTTGCGGCCGGGAGGTCGCTTCCTGTTCACCGTTCCCCATCCCTCGCTGGCCTATCTGAGGCCGCAGCAGCCACCCTTCTTTTTCGATCCGGCCGACCACACCTATCTGGAGGCTAGTGATCAATTGTTGGAGGGGCGCATCTGGCGGCGTGATGGGGGTTCTACGCCAGTGCGGTGCGTGCACAAAACCATGGCCGACTACCTGCGGGCCGTGGCAGAGGCGGGCTGGACCAGCCTTCCCTATCTCGATGAGCTGGGGGTGACCGCAGAGCACCTGGCGCTTGATCCCGCTTTCTTCGGGCCGTTGAAAGGGATGCCGCTTCATCTGCTCTTTGAGCTGAAGCGATGAACTGTGCATCTGCGAGCAACACCCCGTTGAAGCCCTGGCTTGCCGCTGATCTGGCGGAGTCGCAGCAGTGGATCGTGGCGGCGGATCCAGAGCTGGCTTTGCTGTCAACCGAGGCCTTGCAGGCCTGGTTCGCACCGGCCCGGGATCAGCTGTTGCACGGCTACGGCGTGGTGTTGATTCGTGGGTTGTCGCCGCAACCGGAGTCGACGTTCCGTCGCCTTTATCTCGCTTTAGGTCGGTGTCTTGGCACTCCCGATGGCACCTACGGCGAGCTCTACGACGTCACCGACAGTGGCCAGTCGTATCTCACCAAGGCCATCCCCGTCTCCCAGACGCGGGCTGCCACCTCGATGCACACCGATAGCTCTCGGCTCGAAACGCACCCCCGCTGGGTTGGTTTGGCCTGCGTGCAGCAGGCGCCGGTGGGGGGTGGGTCCCGTCTGGCGTCGGCGCTGGCGGTGCATAACCACCTCAAGGCGAGCGACCCCAGAAGCCTGGAGCGCTTGCAGCGCAGCTTTGCCCGTGATGTGGTCACGCCCGGCGCCGTGGACCCTTTGGCTCTGATCGCCCACAACCGCTTCCCCGTGTTCAGCACAGACACGGATGGCCCCACCCTGCGCTACATGCGCTACTGGATTGAGAAGGGGCATCAGCGCCTGGGGCAGCCCCTCGACGCGAACGACCTGCGCGCTTTTGATGCCCTCGATGCCGCCCTCAATCACCCCCGTTTCTGCCACAGCTTCCAGCTGCAGGAGGGCGACATCCTGCTGATTGACAACCACAAATTGGTGCATGACAGGGAGGCCTACGAGGACGATCCGCACAGGCCGCGGCGTCTGATTCGTCTCTGGTTGAACCAAACCCCTTGACGGCAAGGGGGCTGATCCCCGATAAAGCTCCTTTGAAAGCCTCGCCATGGTCAGCGCCTCTCAGGGTGTTGCTTCTGTTCTCTCCCCTCTGAGCGGCAGGGATTTCCTCTCATCAGAGGATGCGAATGCTGAGCAGACCGCGGCGCTGTTGACCCTGGCCGCCCAGCTGAAATCAGGGGACCGGCGCATTGACCTGGGCAATCGGGTGCTGGGGCTGATCTTCACCAAGGCCTCCACCCGCACCCGGGTCAGCTTTCAGGTGGCGATGGCACGGCTGGGTGGTCAGACCGTGGATCTCAACCCTCAGGTCACCCAACTGGGCCGCGGCGAGCCCTTGGAAGACACCGCTCGGGTGCTGAGTCGGTTCTGTGATGCCCTGGCGATCCGCACCTTCGCGCAGCAAGAGCTGGTGGATTATGCCCATTGGGCCTCGATTCCGGTGATCAATGCCCTCACTGATCTGGAGCACCCCTGCCAAGCCCTGGCCGATTTCCTCACCATGCAGGAAGCCTTTGGCGATCTGCAGGGCCAGACCCTGGCCTACGTGGGAGATGGCAACAACGTGGCCCACTCGCTGATGATCTGCGGCGCTCTGCTTGGGGTGAATGTGCGCATTGGCTGCCCGGATGGGTTTGAGCCCTTGCCGGGGGTGCTCGACCAAGCACGCGCATTGGCTGTGGGTGGTGCTCAGATCACCGTCACCAGCGATCCAGTGGCGGCTGTGCGAGGAGCCCAGGCGCTGTACACCGATGTGTGGGCTTCCATGGGCCAGGAGCAGGAGCAGGCTGAGCGGGAAAGGGCCTTCCAGGGCTTCTGCCTGAACGAAGACCTGCTGGCGGAGGCTGATTCCCGCGCGATCGTGCTGCACTGCCTGCCGGCCCACCGCGGCGAGGAGATCAGTGCCGGGGTGATGGAAGGCCCAGCAAGCCGCATCTTTGATCAGGCAGAAAATCGCCTCCATGCGCAGCAGGCCCTGCTGGCTGCATTGATGGGCGGCCTCTGATCGGCAGGGAACAGAGCGATGGGGATCGGTCGACTTGCCAGCCCTGCTCCCCTCTCGATGGTCGGTGGTCCGGTCACGGTGGTGCTGGTGCATGGTTTCACCGGCTCGCCCGCTGAGATGACGCTGCTGGCTGAGGCGCTCCATGCCCACGGCTACAGCGTTGAGGTGCCTCTGCTGGAGGGCCATGGCACCCGGCTGGACGATTTGGTGCCCATGCGCCCCCAGCAGTGGATTGATCAGTTGGATGCGCTGATCGAGCAGGAGCTCACCCGTGGGCAGCAGGTGGTGCTTGGTGGATTGTCGATGGGCTCGATCCTGGCGCTCCAGGCCGCTGTGCGCTGGCCTCAGATCCGAGGTTTGCTTCTGTTTTCTCCGCCGATCGGAAGCCGCGACTGGCGTCGTTTCTTTGCGCCCGTGCTGACTCGCTTGGTCACGTCCGTACCTAAGCCCCCCAGTGGTTATGTCGACCCTGCGACTGCCGATCGGTTGTGGTCCTACGACCGTTATCCAGTGGTCTGCAGCAGTTTGGTGTTGCAGATGATCGCCAGGGTGCGCAGCCAGTTGGCGGAGGTCAGCCAACCCCTGTTGGTGATGGCGAGTCGGCGCGACAACGTGGTGACTGAGCGTGGCGTGCGCCTGTTGATCCGCCGGGTGGCCTCGGCCACGAAACAGCTGGTGTGGCTTGAGCGCAGCAGCCATGGTCTCACGGCTGATGCGGAATGGCCTCTGGTGTGTGAGCAGAGCCTGGCCTTTCTTCAGTCGCTTGGGCTGAATCAAACCTGATTAGGCCTTGCCATCACACCGGCTCACAGGTACAAATGTATTGACGATTGAGCCTTCGCAGGTGTCTGCTGGAACCCCTGAGCCCCTCACGCCCGCACAACAGGAGCTGTACGACTGGCTCTCGGATTACATCGGTGCCAATCACCACAGTCCGTCGATCCGGCAGATGATGCAGGCCATGGGCCTGCGCTCTCCTGCGCCGGTGCAGAGCCGTTTGCGCCATCTTCAGCAGAAAGGGTGGATCACCTGGCAGGAAGGCCAGGCGCGCACGTTGCAGCTGCTGGGAGGGCTGGCGTCCGGCATTCCCGTGCTCGGTGCTGTCGCTGCTGGTGGCCTTGTGGAGACCTTTGATGATGTCCAGGAACGCCTGGACCTGGCACCAGTTTTGGAGACTCAGGGGCTTTTCGCCCTCACCGTGAATGGTGATTCGATGGTCGATGCCCATATCGCCGATGGCGATGTGGTGTTGATGGAGCCCGTGTTGGAGGCCTCCCGTTTGCGGGAGGGCACCATCGTGAGTGCTCTGGTGCCCGGGAGTGGCACCACCCTCAAGCACTTCCATCGCAGTAAGGGCACGATCCGCCTAGAGGCTGCTAATCCCGCCTATGAGCCGATTGTGTTGCCTGTGGATCAGGTGCAAGTGCAGGGCAAGCTGGTGGCGGTCTGGCGCCAGGTCTGAGGATCTAGGAGCGTGCTGCCCGTGCCGGTGTAAGCTTCCTCACGTCGAAGGCCAAGCCTGAGCGCTCTGCCGACGATCATGGGGCCATAGCTCAGCTGGTAGAGCACCTGCATGGCATGCAGGGGGTCAGGAGTTCGAGTCTCCTTGGCTCCATTCTTTGAAGCCCAGTCGCTGACTGGGTTTTCTTGTATCTGGGTTCAGCCGCGAAATCGCTCGCTCAGCCTTGCGGTAGTAAAAGCGGTAGCAAGTCTGATTAGGCGCGCCAGTGCAGCTCTGACCTGAACCTGTTCTCTCGGTCGTATTTCTCACTGCCAAGCAGGCTGCGCAGGGTTCGACAGGCGTCTGCATCCCCTTCATCACAGCCCTTGGTCAGACGGGCAACCTTTTCATCTCTGAACTTGCGGCGCGTCTCAAGCGCTTTCTGGCGGCGCTGCTCGCAGGCTTTGCAAGGCATTACTTCTTGCCTTTCTTGGCGTCCTTCAACCCTGCTTCGAAACCAGCTTTCTTGGCGGCGGCAATACGGGCATGTTTCCGTGCCTTCTCAAAAGCACGTTTCTCAGCGTCACGCAGCTTCTGCTCAGGGCTCTTTGCTGCAACTTCAAGATTGCCAGTCAACTTGACGATTGCACGCGACTTAACTGGTTTGCGCTTCGATGACTTAGCCATAAATCCTCCCTTTCCCTCAGTCTATTTTCGTAAAAATGCAATCTGACTCCGATCGCTGTTGTGACTATCGAAACAACCCATCCAGCTATATCCAAACAGAAGCTGTGGGTCTTCCTACATCAGGAGATACAACGTTTCAGAACACAACTCAATTGTTGACTCTGCGATGAAAGTCGCCAGTCTTTAAGCGAAGGCAGATTAGCATGCAAAAGCATTTACTATTTGGCTGCTTCTTTTCCTTTGCATCACTGTTATCGACTCCAGTGCTTGCAGGAGACCTGAAGCAAGATGCGCTTCCTGATGATCATTTGACTTCGACACCTGCCTCTGAACCTGAGCCGATAGATATTCGCAAAACTACTAAATTCAGATGGAATGTATTTTCCAAGTCTCAGGGCGCAGGAACACCCAACCAAGCAGGTGGACAAGTTTTTATCCCAATCTCCACAACAAGAAAATCTATATTCTTTCTGGATGCATTGGCAACGGCTGACTTTGGCGATGCTCTTAGCACCTCCAGCATTGTCAATACTCCTGTTGAAGGGACAACCTTTAGCACATCATCGCGAATTGGATATCGCTGGCTTAATGACAATGGTGACATCTTGTTTGGGGTTAATGCTGGCTATGACAGCAGGCCCATCTCCACTGGCATTCCGTCTAGATATTCCTGGGCTCCGAGAAGTCTTCTGCAGCCACAAGATGTCTTTTTCCAGCAAATAGCCTTTGGAGCTGAGTTGGTCACCAACAATATTGCTATCAAGCCTTATGCCTTGGTTCCCGTTGGAAAAACAGAAGATGTTCTGAATTTATTTTACAGTGGTGGCGCATTAGATACATATGGAATTGATATTGAACACAGCTTTGACGAACTTCTTACGGCATCAATTGGCTATTACTACCAGCAAGGTGACTTGACATATGCCAATGGCTCAGGACTAAAAAGCACGATTGCGATAAACCCTGCAGGCTCATTTTCGATGGGCGTTGAATATACTTACGACCCTGCTTTTGAGGGTCGCTTGCTGGGATTTTTGAGAGTAGGAACTCCCCAAAGCAAAAAAGCTCCTCTGTCAATCGATAGTGCTGTTCAATTCGCAGTAAGCGACTTCATCGACAATCGAATCGTTCGAGTGCATGACTGCCATCATTGGGATGCTTTCCTTTGCAAAGCTGAAGGCTGGGGCAAGCATCATATAATTTCTCCACTTGTGGGGGGTGTTCATACAGGTGGGGAATGGGTCAAAATGGTCGGGTACGAAATTATGGCTTTTAAATGTGCATCTGACGGCAACTGGGTTTGCGCTAATAACCTTCTTGAAGAAGCAGGCCTTAAAAACCAATGGCTCAAGAATTATAAAAAGTTTACTGAGGTTCCATTTGTTGGACCACTTGGACAGTTCTGCGCTTCAGATCCAGACACATGCATTGAAGTCATGCATACAACTTTTGATGTTGCGCTTGAAGGATGGGAATAATGTGACCAGCCTCGCCACACGGTGGGGCTTTTTATTGCCAACTGACAACGCTGCCGACCGCTGCTATTACTGTTGAAGCGACCGTTGCTAGCTATGTCCCAAGAGCAAGGCAAGGACAAAGAGCTTTCTTTTGATGAATTAAAAAAGGTCAGTGGAGGAATTAGTGCTGGAGCAGAATGCGACCCTGATGTCCAACCAGGAAAGAAGCAAGCACCTTTAGATGGCAGTGGACGGAAGTTCGTCACCACTCAAGGTGTCCCTTGGGCTATGGACTCGCCAGATGGTTCCGGGTTTCCTGCGAAATAGCTGCTAACACTGGAATACACCTGGAGACCCTTCTGCCCAAGGATCAAGTCAGCATTGAATGCAAGGTGCCACCTCGCTTTCGTAAGCCAGTGGACAACATCCTCGGCAGCGCTGATCCTGGTGTTGACGACATCTGAGATCACCTGCTTTACCCCCTCTACCCACTTCAAGCTGATGACTGACCCCAAGCACTGAAGACCAAGAGCTGAGCCTGGATCAGCTGAAGGATGCTTCTGGGGGATCCACAGGTACCGAGTACGGTCTTATCGGTGCGTTGATTGCTATGGCGCGAGGCGGTAGTGTCCAGAGCACTAGTCTCCCTACTGAAAAGAATCAGAATATTGTCATCAGAGAAAATGCCAACGTTCGCAATAATGACATCACAGGGGATAGTCCTGATCGGTGAAGGAGGACTTCATCAGCAGCGCTAGTTCTGGTGGTGACGACATCTGATCACCTGCTGCCAAAACGATCATCAGCCCCCGTCACGAGCGGGGTTTTTATTGCCTGCCGACAACATCCTCCCACTGAATCGTTCGAACTTCAATTAAGCACTGCGCCCGTTTTGAACATGGCTTGCGATGCAGGGGGCGAGAACGCCTGCAGAACATTGCGCAGCCTGCTTGGCTCCAAGAAATACGACCGAGAGAACAAGTCCTGATCAGGAATTGCCCGTAAAAAATTGCAGTAATGAATCACTTCCTAATCCCTTTAGTGAATGAAGGAGGTCAAGGCGTGAAGCTCCAGACAGTGTTCGCCGCACTTATTTAGCGTATCGCGAGGAAAAGTTCATGCAGTCGGGAATTTTTATGGGCGCCTTAATGGGCAGGCTTCGAATGTGGTGGCTCCACTAATTGATGCGAATGCAGCTTCTAAGGCTTTGTTTTTGCCCTCATCGTCTTTCTTTGTCATGAAAACCATGGAGACTTCCCCCACCATGTCGGCGGTGATGTATTCACCTTGGTATAAGGCACATAAAGCAGCTAGCCCTCCTTTGGCATATCCGTAATTGAAGTCGTAATCGTCTGCTTCGGCGCTTTTGGGGCAAGCGTTCGGCAAGATCGCTAAGACGTTAGCAATGATAAAAGCTCTGATTCTCATTTCCCTTTTGGTTGCATTGAGCTGCTGTTCAGCCTAGATCCCTTCTCGTTGGTAGGAGAGCTCCTGCAGGTGTGATGGTTCCATCTGGCGGGTGGTAGCGGGCAGATTCAGCGAGACAAGTTCAGATCAGAGCTTCATTGGCGTGGGTGATCAGTTTTGTTACCGCCTTTGCTACTGCAGCGGTTTGTAGGCACCGTTGGGTTCTAGTTGCAGCAATGATTCTTAGGGATTGTTAAGTCTGCATTGCATGCAGGGGGCAGGAGTTCGACTCCCTTTAGCTCTATTAAACAACAGCCCAATCACTGACTGGTTTTTTGTGTCTGGGCTTCAGAGCAAAAGCAGGTCCTGACTGCTGCCATCGAAAAAGCGGCAGCAAGCTAGCTTTGGCTATTTCGAGATACCTGGATAGGTGGCTGTTTCACCACCTTCGCTTTTGGCAGACTGTCTTGTAATGGTCAACGCAACCGCCTTGCAATGGATCCATATCCCTATTACGGAGGACCAACCAGCAGAACGGTCAAGCCTGGGGTCAGAAAAATAGCGCGCACGATCATCCTGATCAATGTCGGGATTTTCGTTGTTGCATTCGCCCAAGTTGGAGCACTTGGAGAAATCATTTTCGCAGCAACGGCAATTGCAGCTGGTATTTATGTGATCTATCGAATCCTCCGATACCAAGGTCGGAAACAAAATCAACTCACCATCCGCCACACGCCACCGCCGCCACCGAATCACGAGATTTCGCGCTGATTCCCTCAGCAATACACCAAGGTCTATGAGTGGAGCCGCCCTCGTCGAGCAGAGAGAGGCCCGCTCAATGAACGCCGTTAGGGACCCACTCTGCATCCAACTGCCTTGTTCGTCAGCGGCTTCATTGGCCTGGCTCAGCCGGGTTGTGACCTTTCTCGCAGGCATGAACCCGTGCGCAACTGTTCACCAGGAACTGAGTCAATGCGCTTAATCACTCATGTATCCTCCTGAACACTTGAGCCATAACAAAGGAGTCCATTAGCGGGAGTGATACGGCGTCACAGCCTTGAGAAAGCACAGACAGAGCTGAGCCATCCCTGGGGGGAGGGATGGCTTTTTTGTGTCTCACTCTTGCTCAAGAGTCCGGCCACGTTCCTAGCGGGATCGCAGGCAATAAAAAACCCCGCCGGTGGCGGGGTGAAGATGGCTTGATCCAGTTTTGATCACTTCTCGAAGCGAGCACCGCGATAAGTCCCAACACGATGGGTGTTGGTGACCACACCCTTGTGCTGTCCGTAGTGCTTGCCGCGATAGGTGAGCGTCACGGTTCCAGCGGCTGGAGCGTTGTGCTGTGCGTACTGCTGGCCGCGATAGGTCAGAGTCATTTGAGGTTCCTCGAAGCAAGTTCAGGTCCCCGTTCCATGGCCTGAATCGAACTGCGCCTCCCGGCAAAGGGAGGTGAACGTTGTTGGTAGTGGTTGCTACATCTCTTTTATAGGAGCAGTGCCAACTCCTGTGTCGTTCAGCCAGATACACAATCTGGTTTTTGCTGAATCAAGAGTTTCTTCACTTGGTGATGTTCCCGATCTCAAGTCGTCAGCACCTTGGCTGACAGCGCACCCAGCCTGTTTTTTGCAGGTTGATCCAGGCCTCGATGGCGTTGTGACGCAGCATTCGTCTGACGACCGCTTGGCCACCACCGCGAAGAGGGCGTGTCTCGACCTCAACCCACTTGCCATGCGCTGATGGCAGCGTGTTGCGGAAGCAGACCATCAGTTGTTCCTGCTCGTTCAGCAGCCAGCCTTCCCCTTCTTTCTGCGGGTGACGGTCAACAAGTGGCTGATTCTTCTTTGGCATCAGAATCCCTTGTAAATACTGGAGAGCTGAGGGGGTTGTACCACTTGAGTACCGCTTGTGGTGGTACCAGTACCAACTACATCAGTCGTCTGGATCCAGCTCAATGATGGTGTCTGCGACTGCCTTGGCAACGCGGCCCTGCCATCGGGACTGATCCTGGGCTTCGCGGGCGGTTCTAACACCATTGACTTCAGCAAGTGCGCGGGCGGCGTCGGCACACCAGTTCTCTGCCTGGCAATCCCTCCAGAGCTGCACTGATCGGCCTCTTCCTGATCTTGGCGCTGTATCTCACGCCTCAACGCTATGTAGGCCTTCTCTTCCTCTGTGAGTGGTCTCACTGGCTTGCTCCTAACCATTCACGGGCGGCTTGGAGTAGCGCCTGTTGCACTGAGAGGCCTCGTACTGCAGCCATTGCTCGAAAGTTGCGGATCAACTCGCGATCAGAATCTTTAGTGCAAGTGGCCGACAGACACAGCGGACGTGGTCGGCTAAGAATGCGGCGGCTCATTTCTCCTCCCAAGGCGTGTGGATCGGGGGCCTTGAGGTATCTGGCCGCTCGATGACCTTCACTGCGTCGATCGCAGCCTGACGAACGATCAATCTGGTGTATGGGGCCGTGCGGAACGAGACCTCACCACCGCAAGGCTCAGTACCCTCTGATACCTGTATCCAGCGATCGCCTAAAAGGATTGCGCTAACAGTTGAATAGTCAGTCATTTCGCCAGGCTCCGCGATACACAGAAGCTGACTAAAAAAGTGAGCGCGAAGTATCCAACCAGTAAAAAGATTGGTTCCAAAGCCGTATCTCATGCTGCAGGTTTTAGGGTTCCAAGAGCAGCATGAAAAATTGCGGCGCCTAAGCCACTAGTGCAGCAAAGAAGGGGATATGATCATTCAATTTGCATCTTCGAATGATCTTCCAATAAACCTGCCGCTATCGCTTTTCTCAGCTGCTGCTTACGAAGATCCCTCTGATGGCCAGTAACAAACTGCTCATAAAGACCACGCCAGCTTTTCAAACATGCCTGTTCTACGAGGAAATCAATTCGCTTGCAGCATTGATCAATATCGAGGCCTATTCGTAGCTCTGTACCGCCAAGCCAACCCTCGCCAATGCCAGCCGCATCAATATCGTTCTTTGTAGGAAAATTTTCAAGGGTCTCGTAAAGCATTACCTGCTCGATAACCCAACACTTTGCCCTGTTTAGGCCCTTGGCAAGACGGTAGTACTTCGTATAGTTTCCATAGCTTTTAATTCCTCTTATCTTGACAGTATCTACCGATATTCCGAACTTCTGAAGAGGGCCACCAGCTACCTCAACAAAGTAGAACTCACAGGCCGATTCTCTATGCGCCCTACTTCCCTTGAATCCCTGATATGTATCTCTACCACTACCCTCCCAGCAGCCACAAGAAGTGGTATGACCGCTTTCAAGTGCATAAGCACTCTTCACAGGGTGTCCCTTGGTGCCGCAGTCACAATCGCATAGGTAGTGGCTATCGGCACCATTGTTTCCAGGAATATATTTGTATCCGACAACAACCAACCTTCCAAACCGCTTGTCCTGCAACTGTTCAAATTTTGAGCTATTCCTTGAATGATTCTCCCTATTGCATACTTCACATCTGAGGCATCTTCCATGCTGGATGCTAATCCAATCCGTACTGTGGATTCTGCCGCAGTCACACTTGCATAAGGCAATTACAACTGGGGTTTTGCCTTTATTGCTTCTTCTTGTCGGATGACGCGAAAAGGACAATACCGTCAAGAATCCATTAGGATGCTTAAAGCCAATATTACGCTTATTGGCCTCTATTTCTCTCATATCAAACATGCACTGTTGCGAGCAAAACCTGCCTCTACCAGCTCTTATCCTGTTTTTACTGGTTTTGATG
The DNA here is from genome assembly GCF_000153825.1 of Synechococcus sp. RS9916. NCBI lineage: Bacteria > Bacillati > Cyanobacteriota > Cyanophyceae > Synechococcales > Synechococcaceae > Synechococcus > Synechococcus sp. RS9916. Next base: position 1,091,509 of record NZ_DS022299.1, on the reverse strand, counting down.
GGGGCCCCACAGGTTTCGCACTTGGTTATCACCTCTCCATAATTATCTGGATCTTCATAGAAACGGCATTTTCCACATGAGGTTGTATTGCCCTTTTTGACATTACGGACTTGAATGCGAAGCAAGTCTGGGTTACCACAGGCGCATTTAAAGAGGCCATACCTTGCTTTCTGCTTAGAAGTTGGCCTAGGAAAGTGCATCCCAAGGTCTTCAACAAGAGTAAGCCTTCCCACAGCAAGACTTTGATCAGATGGATGCATTCTTTCTAGGCGGATGAATGTCTATATGCATATTGAAGCTAATTCTAAATACGACATTAAGCCTCCCCCAAATGAGTGATATTTGAACGGAGTTTCTCCCTCAACTGAGGGATCCCAAAATCGCAATCAATTCAGCAGCCCTGGGTCGATTGTCTTGGCGGGGTATTGGTCCTCTCCCAGTGCTTCGCAGCAGATCTCGATCCTCTATCCACTGGTGCAGAACGTGGCCAATGGCTTGATCCCCGAAGATACCCAGGGCCAGCGTGCTGCGAAGCGCTACCTAAGGGAGATTGTCCCCCGTGCTGATGGCAGAAGTTGATCAAAAGAGTTCGTCGTCCTCACTGCTCGCGGTTTGATCGTCCCAGTTCCCAGCAGCCCATTGCGCGATCTCTTCCTGGCGCTTGCGCTCGTAAGCCTCGAAGCTTGATTCCAGTGGAGGATTGGATGCGATTTTTTCGGTCGACTCAGTAGCCGAAGTCTTTTGGGCGGCGATGTTTGCTCTGACCCTGGCCTCAACTTTTTGGAGGTTGGCCATGAGGTGCTCCTTGCCGTAGCTCCAGGTGAGGTAGTGCGAGACGTTGCAACCAGCAGCCTCGGCCCTCTGCGTGTAGTCGAGATACTCGGGATCGAGTGAGCTCTCATCGATGGCCTTCTGCTCGGGCACGATCGTGGCTGTGCTCACCTCCACCATCTGCTCAACAGGAGCGGGCTCAGTATCGGTAACGAACACCTCAAGGGTGCTGACAGGCAATGCTTGCTTCGGCTGCTCGTTATGAGCAATTTCTACTGTGGCCTGCTTCTTGATCGCTTTGTCCAGCGTGGGCTTCTCTGTCACCACGTCGGCAGCCTGCACTGGCTCCACCTGCTGAGGAACGGCGCCGAACCGCGCATGGGTTGCTGTGGTCGTTGAGAACGAAAGGATGTCCTGTACGGGTGTTAGTTCCCACCTCCATTGCCCACTTCCTGCCCAGCCAATCTTCCGTAGTCTCGCAAGCCTGTCCTTCATCGCTGAGTCGCTTAGGCCTAGCTGTTTAGCGAGTTCTTGGCGATTCCTGTAGTTGAAGTGGTTGTTGTCGTGGTTATTGCACAGTGCCGACAGCATCAGGTAGGTGGTCTTGTCGGCGTCGGTTACCTTCTCACCCTTGGAGTACTGAATTGCAAGAATTGCATCGTACTGAGGAGACCACGATGGATCACCCTCTCGGCGTGGGTGGTTGATAATTCTCGTCACTGTTAAACGTTTTGGCTAACCCCAGTTTACCGAGTGTGGTGGTGGGAATCTCCCCCCACTAATTTCTAGGTGGCGGGAATCTCCCCCCCAAGCGATACAACCTGTATACAGCTGAAGCACAACAAATTCAGATACGGGTGGGGGGTAACTCCCCCCAGTCAGTATTTGGGTGGGGGGTAACTCCACCCACCAGGCGGGGGGTAAATCCCCCCAACATTATATATAGATAACTACTAATATAAATCTATTAAACCCTCTATATAAATCTATTAAACATATGGGATCGGATTGAATCAGATCGCTTCGCTCTAACAGCCCAACAGCCAGCGATCGGTAAAATGGTTGAGTGAACGTTTTGGCGAACTTCACACTGTCCTGGTGGCAGACACGAAGGGTTAGCGGTTCATCCCCCGTTAGCCCTTTTGTTGTATCTGGGATCAGTAATTGGTTCCGATTACTTCTACCAATCAACGTAGTTGCAGTAGAACTTGATCCACATCCGAGCGCCCTTCTGACTGAGGTCGCCCTTTGTTGGTGACACACCTTCTACACAGGGCCCGACCACATACGTTCCCGATGATTCTTCAGGCCACTTAACAGAGATGTGCTTATTGCCATTGCTGTCTTTGGCTTGGCAGACGGTTACATCTGGTCCGATCGTGGCAGGCTGGGGTCCACACTGCGACGTTGGAAAAGGGTCTCCTGGCTCCCAGGCGAGGGCTGGGGTTCCGATTGCAGCTATAGCTAAACCCCCGATGATTCCCAGAGGATGGATTCTCATGGTGGCTGGTCTCATTGGATCTTTTTTATGTTAGCCAAGACCCACTTCTCAATTTTTTATTTCTACGATTTTTTCCCTGGTTGATCTCCAGCAGGCGTCCTAAGCCCCGTTAGCTGTATTTGTGGCAGGTAGATCGTAGAGACTGGTTGAGAGCCGTTAGAGGCGATTACAGGGCCCTCAGAGAGTCGATGCATCTATATATTCCATGAGGATGTTATGCAGTGGTCGAGATTACGGCTGGCAGGGGACCGCATTAAGCTGCAGTATGACTTGGTATTGGGTGAATGGTGATGGGGTGGAATGCGCCGACTCTCAATAGCTGTCAAGTTTTCTCAATAACAGATTGCGGGTTTGCAATATCAGAACTGCTAATCAATCGGCCACACTACGCAGCACATTGGCAGCGTAATCCTTGCCCCATGCACCACCCGCATCAGACAAGCAAGTTATTACTTAGCTGGTGGCCTGGAGGTACCGTCTGCAGTGCCACTTCCCAGTGCCTGACTGCCTTCTAGGCCTTCTGTGTAGCACAAGTGGCGGGCAGAATCAAGCCCCCTGAAAATTTTATAGAGAGTTCGTGATAGTGGTTGATAGTGAACTTTCCGAGTTCAGGCCGCAGGGTCCCCTAAATATATTTCAGCCTTGCCAATTACTAATAACGCGCAATCAGATTGGTGGCTATACTTCAATATACCAGGAAAATACCCCGATATAACCATACCAGGGCAATTAGATTATGTGGTGATTACTAAGCGTTCATATTGCTACCAGTTCGCCATATCTGTGCAGAATTTCCTGCCAAGAGGAGTTTTAAATGCACGCGGAACTCTCTTTGGATTAGCGACACGAATCAGCGTATCATTACGGCAATTGATAACATACGTTTCTCCGCGGTCAACCACAACATAGTCTCCAGGTTTACCAGCAGAGTGATAACTATATGCATGAGCGCTGGTTCCAATTAGCAATGGAAGAAATGCCGCTGCTAGAACTTTATGCATAATGATTTCAGGATGGAGTAAGACTTAGCGTCACTTTGCCATTATAAATCCGATATCAAGAATGCGCAATTAACTAATCAGAAGTTCTGCCGTTAGCCTCTATTCATTAGGCGTCAATCACAAACCTGGTTGAACTAGGACGTTAATACCATCCTTGCATTCCCAATAACTTGCAGGATCTTCACTGCGAGCTTGACCTAATACGATCATATGTTCAATGTTGGTGGTGCAATATTTTGGGCCATCGACTTTAGCTACTACCATAGATGTAGCCAGCAGGTTAATGCCAAGTAGAATAAGAATAGAAGTCCTCATAGTTTACAATTCCTGGTGTTGGCGTGTTGGCTGTAATCAGTAGAGTGGTTGATAGTCTCTGTTCATGAGGTTGTGCAACATTTCACGTTTTAGATCGCGGAAGTGCTGTGAACAATCAAATTGAAATTTTTCCATCCAGGTAATGTGATCGACTGCAATTTTTAATAGCCGTGTTTCGTGCTGGCATTTGGTTTGCATCATCAATGCTCCTAATTGCGAATGTTGGTACTAACAAAAGGAGAGGGGACTGGCGGCCGTACTGACTCCGAGCTCTGATCCGTTTGGCGTGGCTGGTGGTAGCGGCGGCTGGTGCTCTCCCTTTGACTCCTTCAGTATAGCCCATGGGTATAGCCAAGGGGTATATCAAGCCTTAGAGTTGGCTGAGGAATATTTTGAATGTATTGAGCTACTGTCTATTAGTGACAATGTGCAATCAGGATTAGCGTTGAATATGTCCACACAGCAGCCAGCGAGTTATTATTTGCGAATTTCTTCAATCTGCCAGCTAAAGTATCACCCAAGTTTTATGTATTATTTCATTCGCACCCGAACTAGTTAGTTATACTTGCGGCCACTAAGTAGCATCACAAGCTAACAGCAACTCAGTGTACAGTTCCTGTTACCACCTAGGAAGGATTGGAGGCGGTCGGTGTAACAAACCCCCCTACCCCGACAGGGCAAGGTGTAGCTGGGCTAGGCACTCCCCTCTCACATCCACAGGGACCCCAGACTCAGACGAAACTCACCAAGTGCTGTGATTTCTCGCACCCTTCAGCCCAGGTCCCCAAGGCCATGGTTGGTGTACTGAATGGAGTGATCGATGGATCCTGTCACAGCTGGCGTCATCCTGGCGATCTCGATTCCCCTCTACGGCTGGCTTATCAAGTGGGTCGCTGAGGCTTGATCTAACTGGTGGGGCTATATTAGCTTCAAGCTAGCGTTCGTATACCCATGGCTCCACGGTCCCCAGACACGATTCAGGTCGGCCTCAGGCTCTCCCATGAGCAGTTGGCTGCACTTGATAAATGGGGCAAAGAGCACGGGGCACTGGACCGCACGGCGTGCATCAGGTTGGCGATCGACCGCATGATCAATGATGCCCCTGTATCGTCCCCGCAAGCCTCTGTGACCGCCTCTGTGGATGTCCAGGCACGCGAGGCTTTACAGAAGCTATTGGCCCGCGTTGAAGCCCTCGAAAGCCAACTGGAGGATATCCGCCAACAACCTTCCTCTGATCTGAAGGCCGCCGCTGACGAGTTCCTGGCTGGCTTCTAATAAAAACCACTAAATGCGGGCGATGGTGCCAGGTATTGGAGGCTGATTGATGGTCTTTTTGGGGTGATTGAAGCAATAAAAAAACCCCTGCAGTTGCAGAGGTTTTGAGTGTGTAGGCTATCTCAGCAACCGTTTAACTCAAACCTAACATCCACCGATATAGGTACAGGGGACTGGGACTGGTCCATGGCTGAGGTGATTATTGCCGCCCCCAGCCACACCCTCAAGCTCATCCTCAGTCAGATTTTGTCTATGAGAGTTTAGGTCTTCTGTGGTGATCGTGAACCCTGCAGCCTTTGCAATCGCAAGAACTGCATCGGAATCAGCAGCCGCTTTCAGCTTCTCCTGAAGGCTGGTGTCGCCTTTGACCTTTTCTAGGAAGGCTTTGAGTTGCTCTTCTGACATCGCTGGCTTGGTCGCTTTACCAGTCTTAGCAACGGTCGGCAGCTTTGTCGGTAGACAATAAAAAAGCCCGCTAAATGCGGGCGATGGTGCCAGGTATTGGAGGCTGATTGATGGTCTTTTGGGGTGATTGAAGAAATAAAAAGCCCCTGCGTTTGCAGGGGTTTTGTGAGTGTGTAGGCTACCTCAGCAACCCAAGCCCACACAATGAGTCGCCCAGCGACACATTAATGTATATGTCACAAAAGAGCCAAGCTTACACCCTCCCCCAGCCACACCCTCAAGCTCATCCTCAGTCAGATTTTGTCTATGTGAGTTTAGGTCTTCTGTGGTGATCGTGAACCCTGCAGCCTTTGCAATCGCAACTACTGCATCAGCATCCGAAGCAGCTTTCAGCTTCTCCTGAACGCTGGTGTCTGCTTTGACCTTCTCCAGGAACGCTTTGAGTTGCTCTTCAGACATAGGTGTCTAGGTCTCTTCACCAGTGATAGCAGCGGTCAATAAAAAGGCCCCGCCGAAACGAGGCCCTCAACTGTGGCTATGGGTTTCAGACCAATTAGGGGAGGTCGCCTGGGAGGTCGCCAGTTGCATCTACCACGGTAGATAGTTTCCGCAGTGGGCCTTTCATCGCCGCTGCGCCCCGACCTGACACGCCTTCCAGCGCCTCTTCTGAAATTTCGACCTGTCTGCTTGAGCCTTCTAGCTCGTCCCCCGACAACTCCTTCTTGTCTTGCTCCTTGGACATAGCTGGCAACGGTCTCTCCAGCAGTCATAGCAGCGGTCAATAAAAAAGGCCCCGCCGAAACGAGGCCCTCAACTGGCTGTCCCACCTAGGTTCCCGATCAGCAAACAGCGCTGAAATCAGCACGGATGTTGGTGGCAGTCGAAGACAGTCCCACGCGGGCCGCTGTGATGCCGTAGCCGCGAACGTAAGCCACCAAGCGGTATTCACCTGACAGGAAGCTGGTCTGGTTCAGATCTTTGAAATCGTTCCAGCCAAAGGTCAGATTCTTGGTTACCCCATTTTTCTGGACCTGAATAATCACCTCATCGGTGTCGGCCGCAAAGGTAGCGACGGCATTAATTTGCGCGGTCTTTGCCGACTGCAATCCAACGATGGGTTGAAAGCTGGTGGTCAAGAGTCCCGCATCGTCGTCTGTACTGGCGCGGCTTGGGAAGATTCCCTGGGATTGGCTTCTTGGAGTACTCATGGTGATTTTGAAGAGTTACCCCATAGGTTTCCTCGCTACCAAATCTGATAACGCTCAACCCCATCCAGCCCGCGCCTCTTACTGGCTACGCCCCTTCCCCAGGTGACCTCTGTAATTCCAGGCTGGCTACCAGGTCCCGATTGCCATGACACAGCAGTGGGCGACCATCCTGCTTTGCACCAATGCCCCCAGATCCAGGACAGGCAGTAACAGGCGGCATCACCAATATCATCGTGCTTCTTTGTGCGGCCATTCGTGCGGGCAATCAGTCTGAGTTGTTGCTGCAGGACAGGCGTGAGCTCTAACCCCTTCTGGATATAGAACTTGCCACTGGCAGCAGGACCCAGGATGTCGTTGAGTCGGGCGCCCTTGTTCTTTCCCTGGTGGCTGAGAGGAACGACATTGAAGCTTTTCCCTTGGATGCTGTTGTTCAGAGACTTCATCACCCAGCTTCCCGAGGCCGCCTGCTCAACACCCAACGTGTGGAACCGATACCGCTCGGCTAGCTCAACGATCTGCCCCAGTTGCTGATCAACCTCTCCCTTTAGCTCATGAATGCCAACAATGATCACTCCATCCTCATGAACGCCACCGACAACCAGGGCTGAGGAGTCCCTTCCATCCCCGCCAATCAGCGCCATGTCCAGGGCAGCAAACGTGGCGGTCACGCGGACGTCTTCGGCCTCCACCTCCTGTAGGTAGCGATCTTTCCAGGCGGACCATTCGTTATCGGAGCTGACGTCGCACATATACAGAGCCCGATAATCACGTTGGCTCATCTGTGCTTGGAGCACGCGGGCAAAGTCTTTATCGAATCGCTCTGACACTGGTGTGCCTGGCTCTCCGTATTCAGGCTGCAGGATCTGCCACGAGGCGGGCAGGTTGCCAACGATCTTGGCCTGCTCTTCCTTGGTGGGGCTAACGAATGGAGAGACCACCACTTTCCATGGTGTCGTGGGCAGTCCATCGCGTTCGTTGTTGTGATCGCGGGAGGCAAGTTCGGCCACGATGTCGGTGGCAGCCAAGCGCTGACTCACCAGGCAAATGCCCGAGCTGCGGTCATAGCTGCAGGGTGTTCTACGGCTGAGAACGTCAGTGGTGACCTGCCTCATGGTGGTGGCCATGATCTCTGTTGATTCGGTCTCCGTGACACTGCTCAGCGGGTCATCAATCAGCGTCCTCACGGAGGAGAGGCCGAGGAGAGCACCCCCTCTACTGGCGGCGTATTGCAGTCCCGCGCCTTCCCAGTTCCCACGCCATTGCAGCTTGCTTTTGTCCGATGAGCTGAGTCCATATCCAGGCGGACAGGCCACCTCGAAAAGGGTTTTCATGTTCTGGCAAGAGATGGCACTTAGGCGGCCAGAAGCGCTCACCAGGATCTGTGGCCTAGTGGGGTAGCGAAGGTAGCTGTAGACCATTGCGCAAATTGCAGCAGTCGTCTTTCCAGCTCGTGGGCTAGGCACAAGCATCAGGAACTCGGTCTCTCCCTCCACCCATTTCTCCAGCTCTGTCAGCAGGAGATTCATCACCTTGTCCATGGTGAATTTTGTACAGACCACCCTTGCGTAACGGAGGGCAAATTCGTGGAGCCCCATCTCCAGCCGTGGCGGTGGAGGCAACAGGGTGTCGCCGTTGTTGGTGACGGTTGCGTCTGATCTGCGGCGCTTCTTTGCCCTGACTGGTGCTTCTTTCTCTGGCAGCGGGTACATCCGCTCGTGGACTGGTTGTTGCTGTCGGGCTAAATAGAGACCCCTTCGTTCAGCCCATTTGAAACCAACCCTGTATCGGCGAACTGTCTCCCAAGACACCTTGCCATTGTCGGCCGCTAATTCTTCATCGCTGCACCACTCCAGTTCCTTCCATCGCAGAAATAGGCGATAGGCAGATTCTCTCTCCCCCTCCTGTTTGCGGAGCGGCGTTGAGCTGTCGATCTTAAAATGCCTGGTATTCGTACCCATCAACCGTCCTCGATAATTAACTCCTGGATGTAGATCTCAGCTGCATTCTCACGCTGCATACCGTTCAACGTTGTGGTGATCGCAGCACCCTCGATCAGCGGAATCACGTAGTCGAACCGCTGCCCTGCATAGGAGTTGTCGATTTCTACTATGTCTGACCCTAAAGTAATAACCCAGCAGCCGTGTGGCTCGACCCGATCGCAGGTAATACGAACATGGGTTGTATCTACACTGGGCAGCAATGCACCATGCGGGTGCGAGAGCCAAATCCTGTCTAACTTGTCGATTGCCGATGGCTTAGTCCTGGATCTAGTGGTGGTCCTGAGCACCTCCCTGAGGCCGTATTTGTTGACGTAGACCTCCCCAATCTTGGTGTTGTAAGGGCTCATTCACCTGCCTCTGCGGCTTGGTGAGTAGCCATCGATGCACGACGGGTAAGTTCCGCCTGCATGGCTTCCGTAGAGATATCGCTTAGGCAGAGTCAGCATTCATGGCTTCAATTGCGGCCTGAGCCTCTTTGATCTCAGCGCGTACCTGTGCTTCCTGGTTGCTTACCAGCTCCAGCTCATCCTTGGCTGCAGCAGTAGTGGCCCGTATCTGTTGCACCTTGATTAGTTCAGCGGCGCCAGCAGGATCGATCTCCTCGAGCATGGTCATAACAAGATCGTTGCCAAAGCGCTCAATGCAACGATCAATTTCGCTTTCAAGAGCCTTGCTACCTTTCAACACTTCCCGCTGCAGCATGTCTCCTAGTGCACCGATATGAATGGCGGCATGATCAACTACTTCGTTTCTTTCGGACTGCGTTAAGCCAGTTTCCTTCAGCATTTCGCGCTGATACTTCTTTTCAGAATCGCTGATCTTGACGTAACCCCCGTCCTGGATCCATGAAGGCAAATCTCTATACTTGCAGCCTTCATATTGAGTGAGCATATATTGCTCAGTTGGACTCAGCTTGGCGAGCTTTACCATGTCCCATCTCCAGTTCTGGCCAACAATTGGAGTAGGAAGTTTGGCCTCAGCAGGCGTCGCAAATGCCGCCAAGAAAGTATCTGTGCGCTGGTCAGGTGTTAAAGCTTTGCCCAATTCAGCTTCTTTCTGAGCATTAGTCTTACCCGCCCAGGCCTGCAGGAACAAATCAGAATTCGACGCCATCTCAGCACCCATTAACTGAAAATAGTGTGCCTAAAAGGTTTCTCGAGCAGCAGGAATTAGGCCAACGGAATACTAGGCCAGTGAATAAATGAGCCCAATGGCACGGCAAACAATCTGGAAACGGATGAAGGCAAGGAAGGAACACAAAACCACATGGCGCATTGAAGGCACAAAGTGGAGCTATGGCGCGAAGATCAAGTGGTCGCGAAGCACACCACAAAGCGCATTAGTCTTTAGCAGCGGCTGCCTATTCAACGACAATATTGACCTGGGAGCTTACGATCGCCGATACAAGGAATACAGCATCGAATTTCCCAAAGACACCATTCATCTCTTTCCAACGGAAATTATACTAACTACGCCAGGAATCGCGAATGTCCTGATCGCATTAGACGTTGAGATGGACGACGAAAGATTGCGGCCAATCCCTAAAGGTGAAATTCAAACAGTCACAGCAGAACAGCTGGAAGAGTTCCCTGTACTGCCGCTTGAGATTACAAGTTTTGCCAGCGAAATGGAATCCTGAACCTATGCATAATCAATCATCACGCGATATCAAATCATGGTCAACGATAAGCGACACCTTGAGCGGTGCTTCACGCTCCCATCGTCAATCCCGCCCGACCAGGCCAGGGCGATCTTCGATACAGCCATGCAACACTGCCGCGAACGCAGACCAGCAAGTTGTGATGCAATCATCGAAGAGTTCGGATGGGGACTTGATCTCCTGGGATGAGCTATTTGGCCTGAAGTAGGTTACAGGTTCTCCAGGGCTCTGCGAACGTCATCCTCTGAGCTTCTGATCGTGAAGTCAAAAGCATCTCCGACAATACTGGTCGCTTGGTTTGTATAAAGCTGGCTATATGTTTTCCGTAGCTGGTCGACGCTAGTGGAAACAATCTTAGCGATTAGATAATCCTTGTCGCTCCCGATCTTTGGATGCTTAAACAGTCTCATTACAGTGAGGTGCCTCAGCATCCGCATGGTTACCAGTCCCTTCGCTTCAGGCAGCTTCCGCCTTAAAGCACGCTGTGCATCTGAGGTCATGTTGTTCTGCTTAACCAATTCCTCGTTAGTGGGCCGCCTCCCAAAAACCTGAAGCTCTTTGATTTCCTCTGGGATCTCCCATAACCGCCACACGTTCCACATGGACTGGTCATCCCAAACCAGGCTTGGAGTTGTCTCAGCTTTGACCAGAGCATTCTTTTTAGACCGCTTGGAATCCACGTAATAGAGGGAGGCTCCTGCTGTCAGCTCATGATTGGGAATTTCCATCGAGAAGCAGGCATTGGCCCTGACTCCTGTGCAGGCAACCACGCGGAACATCCATCGCGCATACGGTGGCAGCGTCTCGATATCCTCCCGCAGTGTTTTGTTGATCACTGCACGCTCATGAAGGCGTAGCTCCCTCTTGAGAGGTTCTGGCGATTCGAAGTAAAGGGCCTTTGGAACGACCAGGGCGATCTGACCTGCTTCTGCTAATGCCTTCGCTGCTTGTATCGCCGACCGCCTTTCACGCTTGGTGATATCCGTCGCTTTGATGGCTTCCAGTAATGACTCCTTATTGAGCAGTAAGCCACGCTCCGAGATGTATCCAGCTACCCGATGCAGTGCTCTGGCGTTTGAATCTTCTGTTTGCTGCCGTATGCCCTTACCTTCATTGGCGCGGAGTGCAGCGATCAGCGTTCTACGCATCAAGCCAGACGGTGGAACCGCGTCCCCTGTGGGCTTTACCTCGCCCGTCACCTCTTTTAGAAATTGCTTGGCAGCCTCGTAGGCCTCCAGCTCGTTAGTGGCCTTGACCTGCTGTGAGCGTGCCTTGGTTCCGTCGTTCCACAGGATCGAGAAGACCTCTTTCCCACTGCGCTTGGCGCGTCGCAGCCGAATGCCCCCGACCTGATCGCCGTAGTCCTCTCGGAGCTTATCGGTGAACTGGGCTAGCATAGGCCGTACCAGATATTGACCAAATGGTACCGCTTGATTCTGAGCAAAGTCCAGTAAACACTAGGTTTTGAGCGTATTGAGGCCTGTTTTTTGTGCTTCTTTGGCATGGGGCCATGTTGGCGACCTTGCTCAGTTGGTGTGTGATCAAAGGCACGCCTGGATTTGAGATCCCGGCGTTTCAGGTTTGCCATGCCTTGACTCTGCCCGTGTCCTTGATCGAAAGGCGGCTTCCTTGGGAACGGAAGGATGACGATTCGGTGTGGCGTCTTGAAGTTGCCTTGCCTGTCGATCGGTAAACAGTGCTTGTTCCGCGTCGTTTTCGCCCAGGTTCGTGAGCCAGCTTCACGCGTTTGTAGAGGTACGTTCTTGAGGGGTGAGGGTGCATCACGTCGTGTTGATTCGAGACCTTTCCACCATCCCTTCGGTACCCTGATCGCCACCTCCCTCGTGCGTTCTGTTCTGAACACGACTCCCTGAACACAATGGGGGACATGCTCGTGAAGGTATGGAGTTTCCGCTTCGTTCCGCCCAGATGCAGGCCGCGTTGGAGGTTGGCAAGCCACTGCTGTCTGGTCAGCGCACGATTGCCTGCATGGGTGACTTGCTGACGCTCGCGTCGTTCAGCCTTGTTCCGCTGATCAGTGACTCCTTGATTGGTGCCTACACCACCCAATCAGAGGCAGCGGCAGCCTGTCAGCACAACAGCCCAGATCTTCTGTTTGTGACTGAGCATTTGGAGCAAGGCTATGGATTAAGCCTTGCCCGCCATGTCAAGGAGTTCAGCCCTAAGACGCGAACACTCGTTTTTTTGCATCGGGAATCCCAAGCGGTTGTGCGTGAGGCGCTGGAAGCCTTTGTCGAAGGTGTGATGTTTGTCAGCTCCCTTGCTAAGGGAGTCGACGGTGATTTCATCCGATCGCTGGCGGCGATTGCAGACGGTGGGAACTATTACCCAAAAGAAGTGAAGGCGGTTGCTGGCTATGAGGCGTTCGAAGTCTTGCCAGACCTCACGGATCGGGAGATGGAGGTGCTGAAAGTGCTTTCCAGTGGTATGAGTAACAAAGAAATCAGCGAGTCACTCTGTATTAGTTCTGAAACTGTCAAAAGTCATGTGAGTACGATTATCGGGAAAATGGGCGTGAAGGATCGCACCCAAGCTGTGATCAAGGCCATCAGGGCTGGCATTTAAGCAGCGAGCTAGGCAGGCCTGATCTCTTTTTCTTCGGCTATTTTGTCGTTTGCTTGAGCCAATGAAAGCGGTCCACTTCTGGGCAGATTCGTTTTATTGATTCATAGATATAGACCATTCCAATCAGAGTTGGGAGGCCGGTTTTCAGTCTTGTTTTCACAATTTGATCGGCACGAAAGGCAAATTCTTTTACAAATTGTTTGTTGGTTGCTGCTATGACGTCAAACTGGTCAGGTAGCGAGGAGCCCCCTTGCGGTAATACGGCGTCCCAAGCACGGCTCCGATTTGAAAGTCTCTGAGCCAAATTTGCGTCTTCTTGTCGTTTGACTGAATCAGAGAGTCTTGCCATGCAATGCCTTTGGATGCTTGGGCAGGCACAGCCATCTCAACCCAGCTCGCGGCGATTGTTAAGGCAATGGTTGAACCTAGAGCGAAGGAAAGGCGTTTCATGCGGCACGCCACTTGTCACATCGTTATAGCGATGTTCAGGCCCACAGAAATGGGCCAATTACAAGCCCCGCCAAGGCCGGGGCTTGTCCGTTGCATGTGTCGCGCGTTTGGATCTTGACGGGTTGATTGGTCGCGCAGGGATAAGCTTGGTCGAGGTCAAGCTGATGTATCGATCAGCTTGAGGGCTTTTTCAAGCCTTCTTCAAATGCAGACTCGTCGATGGCCTCACAATCTCCAGTGACGTCGATGTCGGTTGTCATCATTCCAAAAGCAACGGCCGACATCTGGGAGGTCAATTGACCTGGTGGTTGGAGTTCAATATTCAGCACGCCGCTGGCTTCCATTAGCTCATTCTTTTCTGACATGTTCGCGCTGAGTTCGTCTTCAGTAATGGTTGCTTCGTCCCACTTCAGCTCGTCTTGTGTTGAGGAAGAGTTATAGGACGCGAATCGATTGCCATTTGTGTCAATTTTAAAAAACGCGGTGTCGGATTTTTTCTCGGTCTTTTTCACTGGTTTGCCTGCGCTGATTCCAGTGGATTCAACGGTCATCTCAGTTGTGCACTCCAAATAAATAAAATCTGCACTCAGCGCGGGAGTGGTCGATAGAAGCACAGCGGCTGTGGCTAAACAGAATTTCATGGATTGAAGTTGTTGGTCTCTGGATTACGGCAATGTCAGATCGATGTCGCAGTAGAGCTGGTCTCTACCGATCCGGCAGGCTCACTTTGTAAAGCGTGTCGGCCTCAGGTTTCCATTGCACGAGATGAAGTCGATTGATCTTGTTCTTGTCAAGACAGTCCCAAATATCGTTTCCTGCGAGTGTGGCTTTTGACCAATTATCGCCTTCGCTTCTCATTTGTTTGCGATTGCTGTCTTTCCATTCACTCCAGGTGATCCCCGCATATGCAGGCACATGCTCGTTAAGGATGACCACGGTGAAGTCCATCGATTGCAACCAAAGGTGTAGCCAACCATCTTAATCAGCTCACTCCAAGGGTTGGTTCCCTTTTGTTGTCTCGAGGGCGTGCGCTGTTCCGTCTTCAAAGCGAGGTGGGCCTGCTGTATCTAGCTTTCGTTGAGTCCGTTCATGTTTGAGTTTCGGCGATGAGCCAAGAGATTTTGCAGGCGTTTCTGGAGAAGGTCAGAGGTGATGCTGCGATCCAGGCCCGATTTCAAGACGCCAAGTGTGAAAGCTGCGTTGTTGCTTTGGCTCAGGAGTCTGGCTTTGTTTTCGACGAGGACGCCGTTGCCGAACTCTTGAATGGCCAGTCGCTGGACGTTTTAAAAGCTGCGGTGGCCGCTGCAGGGGATGGCGGGTGAGCGCAGGTTCCATTGGGCCGACGCCTCGTCTGGCGTCGGAGTTGGCTCATCGACTGGCGGCGAGATTGGCTTTCGCGGCCTTCAGGGCCTCTTCGCATGCTGCCCGATCATCGTTGTCGATGTCCCCTTGGCTCCCGTTCAGGCGAGCCTCAAGAAAAGCAATCTCATCGATCCAGTAGTTCCGGTCTTTGCTGCTATCGCTCATTGCCATCGGAATGGATCCCCCCATTCTCACCGCAAGCTTGGTCGGTCCTGCTTGGCCAGATGGCTTGGGATCTACGTGGCGTGGGTGGGTTTTTCATGCGGGTAAGCGCTGGCCGCCAGTTTGCTGGCCACTCTTAAGGCATTCTTCAGGCTTGGGGCTGTTGTGCTCTGGCCACTCGTGGGACCCTTAGGGGGTGAAGGGCCTGAAGCCCTAGACGCGTTTTTGTAACAGCGGTGGCGAAGATGAGCAGACGAGGAATGCATCCTTCATTGATGAAGTGCAACCAAGTTGAGGCGAAAAAGCTTTCCAAGACTGAGCTCTCTGGATACGAATCAGCTCAGCGCAAACGCTTCCTCCGTTCCGAGGAGGAAGTTCCAGCTGCTGACGACGAGCAAGCAGCCTGATTACAGGCCTGTGCTTGGGGGGCTATGGGGCGGTTAAAGTCACGCTCCAACTCGGTTCTGCCCCTTGATGAAGTGGGAATACACTCAGCTTCGCTTTGTCCCCAGGGGTAAGAGCTGGACGGGCGAAATCGAAGAACTCTGGCTTGATGACCGGCAGCTGATTTCCCGTAGCCATCCCCAGAATGGGGTGACTCTGGTGGGTTTGATGAATGAGCTGGGAGACCAGGGCTGGGAGCTGATGACCTATGCCCAACCGTTCACTGGCTATCACGGTGGTTGTTACACCTTCAAGCGACCCAAGTAGGGGCTTGAAGACTTCTGCCGTTGGTTAAGCGGATTTCTTTTTCATCCAGCCCAGCAGCATTTCCACCACCTCGCCCCTGCTGCGTGCGCCCCAGTCGCGTTGGCGCTGATCCAGCACTTTGACCAGTTCGGGGCTCAGTTCGACGGTGTTGTCGTTTGCGTCAGCTCGTTCCATTCACACCCGCGGCACATTGGTTGCGTTTTAGCCGCGATCCCCGGCATTGTCTGGAAGTGCTCGCTGGGCCTTGATCAATGAGCTCACCTTCTGTGGTCGGGATTGCCTTTGGGGTCATCCTGTTGTTGATCTGGCTGAATGCCACCCTCTATGCCAGGCGGCGATTGCCGCCTCTCGGGCTTGAGCGTGACTATGCGTACCGCGGCCGCCATGGGGGCACGGTGGTGGTGCGACGTCAATCGCCATTGCCACCGATTGAGCTTGTGGAACCTGATGAGCGTGTGCAGCGCCGGCTCGATTAAGCGGTGACTCTTCGCCGACGGTTCATTCGGGATTTGACGGCGTGTCACTGATCTCATGAAGCCGGTCGATCAGCAGATCCATGTCGGTGTCAATGCCGCCATCCCGCTCCCAGGCCGTGGGGTCAAAGCGTTCCTGAACGGCGCGGTTGATGCGTTCTCCACTGCGGAGGTTCATCAGGGTTTGTGCTGACGCTGCTGCAGTTGTGCCTGTCTCCTGCGGTGCAGCTGCAGTCGCGTCGCATTCCCCGATCAGGTGACAGGCCACGCGTCTCCTGTGCGGCATGGCCCGATGCTCCCACAGATAGACGGCCTGCCACATCCCCAACAACAACCGTCCGTCCTCCACGCTCAAGGTCATGGTCTGGCTGGTGAGTGCGGTGCGGATGTGCGCGGGCATGTCGTCGTTCCCTTCGTCGTCATGCTTGTAGTGACGGCGCTGGCCTTGGCCGTTCAGCGGTCCTTTGCCGTCCTGCGGCACCACGGCATCCATCCAGGCGCTGAGGTCGTCCAGTACACGGGGATCAGCATTTTCGTTGATCGTGAGGCTGGCGCTGGTGTGCAGACAGGTGAGGTGCAGCACCCCTAATTGAATGTCGCTGCTGCGAATCCAGCTGTTCAGCTGTTCGTTCAATCGGGTGAACCCCGCCCCCGGTGTGGCAATCACCAGTTGGTGCAGAACCTGTTTCATTGCGAGCTCAAGGTTTCAACACTGCGCCTGAGACAGCACGACGGGTTGCCCTGGCACAGGGATGGTGACCCGTTGATCGTGCTGATCGTTCGTCGCTTCTCCACCATCGGCGCTTAGAAAGCGGCTAATCAACCCGGAAAAACGCACATCCCCTCCTGTGGTGCTGGCCAGCACCTGCTGCGGCTCAAATTGCTCGATCAATTTCGGCAGCACACTGGCACCGGTGATGAAGTTGCCGGCCAGGGGCAGCCCGAGGTCGATCACTGGAGTGATCACGGTGTTCACAGGCCGTTTGGCGAGGGCTGGATCCAACACCCCATGGGGCTCGAGATAAAGGGACCCATCCGCCCAATCCAGCAGGTATCCGTTTTCCACCAGGGGCACGCGGGCGCCAGCGGTGGCCTGGATGTTGAGCTGGTGATGGGCGTGGGTGTCGCCCGGCCGCAAAGCGACAACATCGCTGAAGCCCAGGCCTTCGGCCACCTTGGCGGCTGCAGGTGAACCCACCACGGGCAACTCCTTGGGCAGTAGCGCCAGGGTGGCGGGATGGGCGTGATCGGCCAACCCTTGGGTGAGCAACAACAGATCGATCGGTTCAGGGATGGGCCATGGCTCGGGGAGTTCTCCCTTTAGCAACCATGGGCCAGGGGGAAACACCAGGGCATCCACCAACCAGGGATCCACGAGCACCCGCAGCCCAGCGAGTTCCAGCAGCCAGCTGTTGGATCCGAAATACGTGGCTGTCGAGGCCGGGCTCATGGCTTGGACGTCGTGGGCGTCGATCCTGGCGGGTTGGTCGGCTGATCGGTTGGTGGAGCGACGGAGTCTTCGATTCCGAGATCAATCTCACCGATCCAGGCCACCATGGCGATCAGGCCGGCGATAGCACCGAACAGCAAGAACAAGCGGCGAGCAGTCATGGCTCTACAGGAGCTGCGTCAGTTCAGCATGGCCAGGGCCACGCCGCCCACCGCCAGTAAGGACGCGGTGAAGCCTGCGACTTGGGGTTTGTCGCCTTCGCTCTTTGCCACGAGCAACGCCATCACTGGGGCTGTGCTCAGCAGCGTGATGGCGACGGCGAGGGGCAGCTGTTGCAGTGCGGTTTGCTGCAGAAGGATGCCGAGATTGGTGCCCAGCACGGTGGCGGTGATCACCGTCAGCGCCCGTTGTTGTCGGGGTTGAGGCCCGGCTTGTCGTGTCTTGGTCCAGGGTGGTTGCCAGCGCCAGGTCAGCCAGGGCAACAGGGCGAGCAATCCCCCCAGCAGCCTCACGGCAGCGCTTTGCAGCGGGGGCACGGTTGCGCTGAGCAGCATGCTGCGAGACAGGGCGGCCCCGCCCACACCGCAAACGACCGCCAAGAGGGCCAAACCGATTCCCAGCAGTTGATTGGCGCCCTGTCGGTCGGATGCTGAGGTGTGCTCCGGCGGTCGTTGCCGCGCCACGATCAGCACTGAGGCACTCACCAAGCTTGCGCCTGCCCAGGTGGCAGCACTGACCGCTTCTCCCATCCACACCAAGCCGCTGATGGCAGCGACGAGGGGCGCGAGGGCTTCAACGGTGAGGGCGCGCCGGGTGCCGAGACGGCGCAGAGCTGCCAAGTAAAAGCTGTCCCCTAGGGCGATCCCGACCACGCCACTGAGCAACAACAGCAGCCAGACCTGGGGCTGATCTCCCCAGGGAATGGCGATGAGCACTGGCAACAGCACCACACAGGCGATCGCATTTTTCAGCCCGTTCAGCTGCAGAGCCGTGAGCGAGGTACTTAATCCCCGCCAGAGGCTGCTGGCCACAGTCCAAGCCAGAGCTGCGACGAGACCAGCAAGGATTCCCACCATGGCTCTGCGTTACGAGAGTTTTGTGGTTTGTGGGTTGATGTATTCGCAGGTCAAAGACTTGCTCACGAACGCTTTCGCTGCATTGGCATCCTGTTGGCTGGGTGCGTTGTACCCGGTGCCAATGTTGCTCAGATCGAGCTTGGCTTGAAGGGTGTCCAGGTTGATCAGGAGTTTGACTGAGTTTTTGGGATCGGTCTTGTCGAACACTTTGATCGCCAAATTTCCATCTTCCAAACGACCCTCTGGGCCGCCAATGCCCATCAACCCCATGCTCAGGGCGCCTTCGGGGAAAAACTCGGTAAATGGGATTTCTTTCTCGAGGCTGAAGGGCTCGAGGGATTGATTGGATTCGTTGAACGTATAGAGCTGGCCAGTTTTACTGTTGAAGTGCAGATCAATGCCGATCGATTTAATCGAGCAGTAAACCCGTTTGACCTGCGGGCTGTTGGGCAGGTTGAACGACTGCGGCAGATTCAGTTGGTTGGGCTTGAATTGTGTCGGTAGTGAGCATCCGGCAATGAGCGATGAGCCTCCTAGAACAACCAGCCACCGCGTGAATCTGCCCATGCTTTTGTTTTGGTGAGAGGTCAGTTTAGAAACGAGCGCTGAACCGACCTACCAATAAGGATCGCTGGAAAATTCCACCTGCAGCTCACCGCTAGGGCTCCCTGGCACGGTGCTGATGCAGGCCCGCACGATGGTGCCATTCACCTCGATCTCGCAGGCGCCGCAGCTTCCACCCATGCAGCCGGTGGGAATCGAGACGCCTGCCGCTTTGGCGGCCGCCAACCAATCCAGACCGACTGCGTGCTCGCTGTTGCGCCCATCGGGCCATTGGATGCGCACCGTGCTCATGGCCCTTCCAGTAACGGCCCCAGATTCACATGGGCTTCGAACGCATCGGCAAGCCGTTCCAGCAGCGCGTCCCGCTGCCGGCTGTGGTGGGGTTGGTTTTCGCTCAGGGGGGCAAGTCCTTTGCGCTGTCGCAGCAGGTTGAGCCAGCGCCGCCGCCAGGGGCCGCTTTCAAACACGCCGTGGAGGTAGGTGCCTATCACCACGCCTCCTTGAGCCTGGTCGCCGCTGATCCAACCGAGTTCTGGATCGGAGCACAGCGGTGCGCAGCTCTCCAGCGCGGTGGTGCTCCCGCGGTGCAATTCGAACCCCTCCAGCATCAGCGCTTCATGGTCTGGAGAAGCAGGCCAGTGGGCCTGGCTGCGGCGTTGCCTCAGCGCTTTGGTGGCTGTGAAGCTGGTGCGCAGCGGCAGCAGATCCAGGCCCGGACAGGTGCTGTCGATTGCTCCGCCTTCGCGACCATCGGGGTCGTGGAGTTCGCGCCCCAGCAGTTGCATGCCTCCGCAGATGCCCACCAGCTGGCCGCCTGTCTGCACATAACGGAGCAGGCTTTGATCCAACCCGCTGTTGCGCAGGCTGGCCAGATCCCGCAGCGTTTGTTTGCTGCCTGGCACGATTACTGCATCGGGCTGACCGAGCTCCTCGCCAGGTGAGAGCCAACGCAACTGGACCGTGGGCTCGGCTTCCAGGGGGTCGAGGTCAGAGAAGTTGCTGAGCGACGGCAGCCGCAGCACCGCAATCTCCAGCTCGGCGCCGCGTTTACGGCCCCTTCGCTCCAGCAGGTCGAGGGAGTCTTCCGGCGGAAACAGCTCATCCAGCCAGGGCATCACCCCAACCACCGGTACGCCGGTGTGGGCTTCAAGCCAGCGGCGACCTTCATCAAACAGCGATTGCCGCCCCCGGAAGCGGTTGATCAGGATGCCTTTGATCAGAGGGCGTTCCACCGGCCTCAGCAGGTTGAGGGTGCCGACGATCTGCGCGAACACCCCTCCCCGCTCGATGTCGGCCACCAACAGGCAATTGGCGCGCAGGTATTGCGCCAGACGCAGGTTGGTGAGGTCGCGGCGTTGCAGGTTCACCTCCACCGGGCTGCCGGCCCCCTCCAATACCAGACGTCCCTCGGGGTAATCGGCCTGGAGATTCTGGAGCCCTTGGCGCACTGCGGCCCAGCCTGGGCGGAACCACTCTTCGTAATACGTCTCGGCGCGAGCGCGCCCTACCGATTGGCCGAGGTGTATCAGTTCACTGGTGGAATCGCCCTGGGGTTTGAGCAGCACCGGATTCATGGCGCATTGCGGTTCGAGGCCGGCGGCCCAGGCCTGAAGCGCCTGGGAGTAGGCCATCTCGCCACCGCTCTGGTCAACCCAGGCGTTGTTGCTCATGTTCTGCCCCTTGAAGGGCAGCGGCGTCTCACCGCGATGTTTCAGCACCCGGCAGAGCGCGGCCGTCATCAGCGATTTGCCGGCACCGCTGCTGGTGCCCAACACCATCAAGGGGCGATGCAACCGTTCATTTGCTGTTGGTGCTTTCGATTGTCTCTGAACGCGGTGAACCGCAAAAGCCGTCCACAGGCCAGCAGGCCTGTGGACGGTTGTCCGTTGCGATCAGAGAGCGTTCAGCGGCAGCTGTCTCCCGCGGACCGATAGGTCGTGAATTTCACTTGCGTGATGTGATTCCGATTGGTGGCCATGCCGTCGGGATCATTGCGACGCATTGTCCAGCTGTTCTGGTAAGGCCTCCAGGAGATCTTGGCGTAGGTGTAGCCACCACCAATGGGGCATGGGGCCGGAATCACAGAAATGGCTCCATGACAGGTCCCGCCAGGCAAGATCTCCCGATTGGGTCCGCCGCCAAGGCACACCGATGAATTGGAATCGCGGCGGCTGCGGGGGCCGCCCACAGTGCCGTCAACCTTCATTCCCATCGTTGTGGTCAGCAGCATTGGCTTGCAGTTGCCCCTGCCGACGTTGGTGAGGATCGGTTTGGTGCGGATGTATTCACCTGAGGCATACCGGCCGGGAGCCACGTAGCTGCTGTGTCCCCTGGCTTTGGCCACATAGCTGCGCATGTGGTCGCCAGGCCTGCTGATTTGCCAGTCCACGCGCCAATCGCAGATCGCCAGGTTGACGGGCCGCGGATCTCGCAGCTCCGGTTTGATCGGCTTGGGAAGTCTGTTGGGAATGTTGTTGGGAATGCGAGACGCGAAGGGGGTTTTGGCTTCGACCATGTCAGGTGCCGTGAGGGCGGCAGCCGGCAGGGTCATGGCGGCCAACAGGGTGGCTTTCAATGCGGAGGAGAACAGGGTCATGGGTCCTTGGTGCAGGTGGGTGAAGCGCAGAACCGCTTCCGTGCCCATGAGTGTTCTTGACTTGCCGGTGAAGTTCCGGACCTCAATGACCGGCGTCGGTGATCTGGCTCACAGCCTGGGCCGGCGGCGGCGCAACCAGTGCTGAAGACGCTGGGGCAGAGCGGCTGCAGGAATGGCTCCGGGCCAGGCGTGCAGCAGGTCACGGCCCATGGGGGTGAGTCGGACCCGTTCAGTCAGTCCTTGGCCATCCACCTCACGGCGCAGCACCCCTAGCTGGATCAGCCAGATCAGTTCGTCTTCTGTGCGGGAGCGGTTCAGCCGGCTGCGGCAGAGCTCACCCCAGTCCGTGCGGCTTGAAAGCTCACCGCTGCTCAGGGCTCCTTGTTCCAGAACGGTATAGAACTCGCGCGAGAAGGGCAGACAGCGCATGGCCTGTCGCGCCCGTTGCAGCGAACGTTCAGTCAGAAGGCACTGGGCGGAAGCGGTCAAAGCTGGGGGTGGTTCGGCCTGCATTCTCGGCGTTCAGGCGCGGCTCCGTTGAATCACCCTGCTGGAGCACTCCGGGCTTGGCAGACTCCCCGCAGCTGGACTCCTCCTGTGCTGCTTCTGGCCTCTGCTTCCCCCGCCCGGCGCCGTCTGCTGGAGCAGGCCGGCATCCCCCATCGTGTGATGGTCAGTGGTGTGGATGAAGATGGCATCCATGCCGACGATCCCAGAGAGTTGGTGCAGAAGCTGGCCCAGGCGAAAGCGTCGGCAGTGCGCGAACGCCTCGGGGCTGGTGGGGACGACGCTTCAGTCACCGCTGTACTCGGCTGCGATTCCGTGCTGGCCTTTGACGGGGAGGTGTTTGGCAAACCCGCCGATGCGGCTGAGGCCATCGCCCGTTGGCAACGCATGCGCGGCCGCTGGGGGGAGCTGCACACCGGGCACTGCCTGCTGGCGGGCCCTGCTGCAGGGCCTGAAGCGACAGATCGCTGCATCGCCGTCACCACACGCGTGTTGTTCGCCGAGCTCACCGACGCCGAGCTTGAGGCCTACGTCTCCACTGGAGAGCCGTTGCAGTGCGCTGGTGGCTTTGCGCTGGAAGGGCGGGGTGGCAGCTGCGTGGAGCGACTGGATGGCTGCTACTCCAATGTGATCGGCCTCAGCCTGCCGTTGTTGCGCGTCTGGCTGGCTTGAGTGGCTGTTGTCTTTTTTCTCTTGCCGTAGCTAAGTCGAAGACAACCCCTCTGCACTCCGGTCGATGATTCGTCTGTTTGGTTGTGCCCTCTCCTTGCTTGCCACTGCAGCGTTGATCGCGCCGGTCTCGGCGATGGAGCCCCTGCAGCGCTCTCAGTCCAACAGTCCAGCCGTTGCCACGACCAGCTCTGGCTTGGATCTGAGCTCCGAGCAGGCCCATTTCAGTGGCTCCACCACCCGCCTCGGCCAAACCAGCACCTCGTCGGCAGCACCGGCAGCCCCCGGTGAAAAAGGCCGTGTTCCCCAGGGTCATTCCCTCCTCGATCTCAGTTTCTGATTGGCATCAGGTTTCAGTGCGGCTCTGGCTGGCGACCATCCGCAGGTTCCAGCCAGGGGCCCAGCACGTTGTGCAACAGGTCGATCACCTGCTTGCTGGAGCGGGTCAGCTCGTCGGTGTCTTTGATGGTTTGCTCCACCAGAGGGCGCGTTTCACGAATCAGAGACAGCGTTTCCTTTTCCACGGCTTCGGTGGATTCACTCACGGCATGCACGTCTGCTGCCACGCTTCCCATCGCCTCGCGCATTACGGGGGCTGTGGCACTCACCTGGCTGTTCATGGTTTGGGCCAACTGATGGGTGGCATCCAGGGTTGCCTTGAGACTGCCATTGCTGGCGGTGAGTGCCGTGGTGTTGCGCAAGGTGGCGTGCAGTTCTTTCTGCGTGCGCTGCAGTTGTTTCATGAGGGTGTCAACACTCACGGGCTCTTGAAAGGGGATCGTGCTGCCATTGATCGCAGCAGACTGCTCTTCAGGTCGGGGATCTGCGCTGATCACCACGAAGGGATCTCCCATCAACCCTTCCTGTGCCAAATGCGCCTTGCTGCGGGGGCCAATCAGATAGGCCTTGTCTGTTTCGATGCGCAGCTGCACATGCACTTTCCCTTTTTTGTTGAGGCGTAGGTCTCCCACCTGGCCAACAGGGAGTCCCGCGATACGGATGTCTTCTCCGCGCGTGATCCCATTGACGTCGCGGGCCTTGATGTAGACGTCAACAAACGAGGTGCCCCAACGTTGGGCTTTGGCAAAGCCCAATAGCACGACTGTTAGAAGCAACAGTCCAGAACCAAGAAACAGAAAGCGTTCACGTCGTTGACCACTTTCTGAAGGCGTGTTGCTCATGCCCATGCCTCCTGGAATGGGAGGACCTGGGCCATCAACGACCAGAGCACCTTGAGGGAGAGCCCGATCATCAATCCCTCCACCAGCAGGTTGCTCATGATGAAGGTCTTGGCATGACCCATGCGCAGGGCGTTGTGCGATCGCCATTGGCACCACGCACACAATGCCGCGAGAAAACCAGCGCAGCGCACGAGCGATTGCACGACATCCCACAAGCGAATTGCACCGATCAGTTCGAACAGTTCGCTGACCATCTCGCTGCGTGGGGTAATCAGAATTCCTGAGAGCAGCGATGCACTGAAAAACATCAACATCAGCAAGGCACCCACCAGTGCTGCACTGAGAACGGAACGGCGCCAGTGCCGCGTTCCGGCATGGTCAACGCGTTCGATCCAACGGGGCAGGAGCAGAGCCATTCCCAGCACACTGACCAAGATCGGGCCGATCAGTTCAAGCACCAGCAGGCTGAGCAAATTAAGGCTGAGATGGCTTGATTGCTTGAGCCCTTGGGTGCTGAGTTGAATCACGCCAACACCAACGGCCATGCCGGCAATCAACACAGGCCCGGCGCAGCGTTCACCATCACGCTCTGCGATCAGCAGCGATGTTGGAAGTTTGGCCAGGCTTGCCACCACCCTTGCGATCGCCACTTCTTTGAAGAGTTCAACAATAAAAGCGATCTCAAAAGTTGCCTGGATCGTGTTTTAGATGTTCAACATGAGCCTGGGCATCAGGGTGAATCACATGACAAAACCATTGCTTTGTGTCGCTGCTGCTTTGGTGCTGAGTGCTTGCAGCAGCCACTCCATGGAAACAACTGAAACCCCATCCGCGAAGCCTGTTGAACGTGCCTCGGCGACTTCAAAACCGAAGGGGTGGGACAGCGACAACATCTTCCTCGGCCGTTGGCAAGGCAACAGCACGGCAGGCCGCGCGGTGTTGGAGGTGCTCACAGTGGCCCCCAAGCGTGTGCGCTGGGGGAATGCCGCCAATGGCATCTGCGACAGCGACTACAGCGTTGAACAGTTGCCCTGGGGCCGTAATGGTCGCTTTCCTGATCAGTTGGTTCCGCCCAGCCAACCGAGCGACCTGGTGTATGCGGTTGTCAGGCTCACGCTTCAACCGCGACCCTGCAACACCGGCGTTGCCGTGATCCAACTGGCGAGGCCCTTGGATGACTCCGATTCCCTCCAGGTCGTGACGTATGACGCCAAGGGAGAGATGAGAGGCAACTATCCAGGACTGACGGAATTGCCTGGAGGTTGAAGGGGCCCAGTGGTTTCTTCGTCGTTGCTGGGGCCCCTTCTGCTGTCGTGCGATGGGGTTAGCAACTACCAGGCATATTTGAGACCACCGCCGTAGGAGACTTCCGTTCCATTGCTCCAGAAACCGCCGTTGACGGAGGCATAAAGGGAGACGGAATCGGAGGTTTCGATTTCGATGGAAAGACCGAGATCGAGCGCATCGGCACCGCGGTTTTGCCCGAGCACGTCGATGGATCCGAGGGCTGGCAGCTCGGAGAAGGAGGAGGTGAGCTGATGCTCCTCATCGGCACTGCCCATGAAGTCGTGCTCGTAGCCGACCGTGAACCGCGGAATGATGCGGTTGCTGGAGGAGAGTCGAATCGGTGTTTCGAGCGTGAAGCCAAGTCCCCAGAGAACGGAATCGGCAGTGTGGGAGTCGATGGCGAGGTTGAGGGATTGGGCGCCGGATTCTGAGAAGGAGTCTTGGTTGTGAACCGCGTAGGCGAGGAAGGTTTGGGGCTTGAGGCGAATGGCGTCGGGATCACTGCTGTCGCCATTGAGTGCCCAGTTGTATTGCGCTTCCAAGGCTGTGGTGAAGCCGTTGCCATCCCAGTTGGCGTTCGCGGTGCGGTTGAGACCGCCAAAGGCCATCTGGCGTGTGGAGTCGTATTGGAGATTCATGTAGCCCAGGAGGCCTGAGATCTTCAACTCGGCTGAAGGCCTGTAGATGCCCCAGATGCTGCCGCCGTAGGTGTCGGCATTGATGTGGGCATTGGCGTACTCGTAGTTGTAGAGATTGGCTTGGCCATAGCCAAAGGCAGCACCAGCACTCCACTCGGGGGAGAAGGCGTATTGGAGGCCGTAGATGGTGGAGAATACGTTGTAATCGAGGGAAGCAAGCTCACTGGTGCCATTGAGGCTGGCCTCGGTGTTGGAGCCATCGAGGAGAAGGCTCCAGCGCGAGCCAACGGTTTTTTCGCGCGCGTCGCAGGTGTCAGGGCGTTCGGGTGAATCGGCGGGAACGAGGCTGCCGTCGTCGGTTTTGCAGAAGGTCTGGGTGTGGGTGAGGGGAACGGCGCGGTCGGTGAGGGCGAGGGAGTTTTTGCCGAACTGCTCCATGGCCTCAAGGGCAACCGACTGCATGGAGGCGTAGGGCTCAGCGGTGATGGAGTGAAGCGCCTGGTTGAGTTCGATGCGGGTGGGGATGGAGAAGAAGGCGGCGATCACATTGGCAAAATCTGGGGTGACCAAGGCCGCTGAGGTTTGGTTGGTGGTGTAGCCGGTGGTGCCAATGGCGGAGCCGCCGGTGACGCCGGAGGAGACAGCCGCGCCAAGGGATGCCCAACCGGCATCGAGTGTTTTGGCGGCGTTGGTGGAATTGGCATTGTGAGCACCAGAGCCCGACCCTGTTTTGTTCTGCTGCTGACAGGACGCTGCGCTGCCGCCGTTGGCGATGCAGGTGTTGGTGTTGGTGGAGGAGTTGCCAGAGGAGGCGGTGGTGAGTGCACCACCTGTTTGTTTGATCGCCTTGATGGTGGATTGACCTGGGGTCTTGTGACGATCGGGATTGACGGCCACACCCGTGTCTGGGTGAACTTTTAACCAAGCGAACTGGAGTTTGGTGCAACCGACTTGCACCGCTGGATCGTTGCTGGTGCAGGTGGCGTAATAGGCCGGATCAAGTAAACGGAACTCGCGGTCTGTTTCACGCACGAATTTCATGCCTGAGGATCCAACAACATTGAGCTTGGTTGTCAGGCCGAGTTCACCACCTGCAGCGTTGTCACCAGTGACATCAATCGCGGTGTAGATGTGACCTGGTGAGACAGCGGCATTGTTGTAGCTGGCGATGTTGAGATTGCCGCCAAGCAGGATGGTTCGATTGTCACCGGTGATTTTGAGCAGATCACTGGTGGATCCGTCGACTTCGATGTTTAGATTTGCGTTTGAATTTGTTAGCCCTTGGATGTAATTGCCGTCAACGGTGAGGGTGCCGATGGAGTTGCCAGGGGCTGTTGTTCCTTCGTTGTAGAGGTCTCCTTGGACAGTGCCTGTACCGGTAATTAAGCCATTGTTCAAAATATCAGACTTAATCCTTGCTTTCGCCCCGCTTATTGAGACAATGGCATCTTTATTGTTGGATAACTCGTTTGCCTGAATGAGACCTTCGTTGATGACTAATCCCTTGTTTTCAAAATTGCCTCTAGTTGTTATTATGCCTTGAGTGCTGTTGTGTACGATGGCGGGAAGTTGGCCGCCATTCTTTAGATATTTTTTGTAGTACGAAAGTTTATAGCTTAATGGGTCTTTTATTGGTCTGTCGCTATTGAAGAAGTGGCGTGCTTCTATTGAACCATTGTTGTACATGTAGCCATAATTGAAGGGGCCGTAGTCGAGTGTTTTTCCGCTAGTGGTTTTTGTGTCTGTGATATTGATTGAGGCGGATGCCTGGTTGAACAGCATTCCATAGTTAGTGATGTAAGAGGAGGCTTTGTTGATTTCTAGTGTGCCATGGTTGTTTGCGGTGGAATTATTGTAAATTCTGAGTTCTCCTGAATTGATGGAGCCGTAATTGATTAAGTGTGCTGTATTCGATCCTCTCCCAAGGATGATATTGGCTGTTCCGTTCAGTGCTCCTCCTGCTGGAATGCTAAGGGTGCCGCGAATCACTTCGGTCCCTCCTGTGTAGGAGGCATTGTGGATCTCAACGGTGTTGCCAGGGGTGTCAATAACGATTCCACCATTGCCTGTGATGGAGAAAGAGCTTGGAAAGCCAACCCTGTCGCTTGTAGACGATTGGCTGGTATCGGTTATGGACCGATCCGCATTTAAAATTCTGATGACGTCTGCGCGTGATGTGCTGACACCAGCGTCTGGACATAAAAAAGATCTTTTTTCGAGTACCCAGCCGTCGACACGTCCTTGGCTGGATGGATCAAATGAAAATCCTTTGGGGGGAAGTTTGATTGAAAGGGCTGAGTAGTAAGGATCTACAGTAGAAAAAATCCGAGATGGATAGATCAGCGTATTGATGGGTTTGCTGAGCGACCCGCCTTTGTCTGTATAGGCTTTAAATGATTGGTCTATTTTTTTCTTGTATGCATTATTGCTGATGTTCAGGATCTCTCCGCCGCAAAGGTAGGGGAGTGGCGTTTGTTGTGCACTTGCGGGTGCTGGAAATATTCCTGTAAGCGCAGCCAGTGTGAGCAGTATGTGCTTTTTCAAGCCAGTAAAGCGATCATGATAATTTTAGGTTCTGGCCGGAGGTCGTCAACTAGCTGTTATGCAAATGGCGGTAGTTAGAATGAATTAAGCCTACTTTTATTGTTGATGTGCTGATTGGTGTAGTTGTTTTGTTTGAAGAGTTCTGAGATTTCTGAATGATAGCTTTGGTGGTGTTACGTAATTCGAATGCTTCTGTTGGGAAGGCTTTTTTGAGATGCGGGGATCTGTCTCGATTTGACTTTTGAAGCTTTTGGCTTTTTGGTTTTCGGTGGTTTTGTGTTGCCTATAAAAAACCCCCGCCCGCAGGCGAGGGTGAAATGACGATCGTTGTTGGCGTGATGCCGTTCGAGTGATCGTGAGGATCAGTCGAGGTCGGGCATGGCCAAGGTGGGCTCGGCCTGACGGTCGATGCCTTTTTCGAAACCAGCAGCAGCAGCGCGTGCGCGGCCGGCGTGCCAGAGGTGACCCACCAGGAAGAAGAAGGCAAGCACGAACTGAGTCGCAGCCAGCCACTGGCGGATGTTCACGAAGTTCACCGAGTTGGGCTCGGTGATGATGCCGCCCACAGAGTTGAGGGAAGCGTTGGGAGCGTGAGTCATGTACTCAGCTGCACGACGCACCTGCCAAGGCTGGATGTCGTTTTGCAGCTTGTCGAGGCTCAGGCCATTGGGGCCACGCAGGGGCTCCAGCCAGGGACCACGGAAGTCCCAGAAACGCATGGTTTCACCACCGAAGATGATCTCACCGGTTGGGGAGCGCATCAGATATTTACCAAGGCCGGTGGGGCCCATGGCCGAACCGATGTTGGCGCCCAGGCGTTGGTCACGCACCAGGAAGGTGAAGCTCTGTGCCTGGGAGGACTCGGCGTTGGTAGGGCCGTAGAACTCGGAGGGATAAGCGGTGTTGTTGAACCAGATGAAAGCAGAGCAGATGAAGCTCATGAAGCTCAGGGCTCCAAGGCTGTAGCTCAGGTAGGCCTCACCGTTCCAAATGAAGGCACGACGCACCCAGCCGAAAGGCTTGGTGATCACGTGCCAGATGCCACCGAAGATCAGGGTCAGACCCAACCAGATGTGGCCGCCGATGATGTCCTCCATGGAGTTCACACCGATGATCCAGCCCTCGCCACCGAAGGGTGCGCGGAACAGATAACCGAAGATCACACCGGGATTCAGGGTGGGGTTGGTGATTAGACGAACATCACCACCACCGGGGGCCCAAGTGTCGTAGACGCCACCGAAGAACATGGCCTTGAAGACCAGTAGCAGGCATCCAACGCCGAGAAGAATCAAGTGATAACCAATGATGTTGGTCATCTGGTTCTTGTCACGCCAGTCCTGAGAGAAGAAGGTGGAGTAGTTCTCCAGGATCTCCGGACCTCGCAGGGCGTGATAGAGGCCGCCGAGGCCGAGCACGGCGGAGCTGATCAGGTGCAGAACACCGACCACGAAAAAGGGGAAGAGATCAGTGACCTCACCGCCGGGTCCCACGCCATAGCCCAGGGTGGCGACGTGGGGGAACAGGATCAGGCCCTGTTCATACATGGGCTTGTCGAAGGTGAAGTGGCTCACCTCGAACAGCATCATGGCGCCGGCCCAGAACACCATCAGGCCAGCATGGGCCACGTGGGCACCAAGCAGACGGCCGGACAGGTTGATCAGACGAGCATTACCAGACCACCAGGCATAGCCAGTGGAGTCGAGGTCTTTGCCGCCAGTGGCGACAAGACCAGCATTAAAGGGCGTTTCCACGGGGCAGAACCTCTTCAGGGAAGACGAAGTTTTCGTGCGGCTGGTCAGCCGGTGCCATCCAGGCACGCAGACCTTCATTCAGAAGGACGTTCTTGGTGTAGAAGGTCTCGAATTCGGGATCTTCTGCAGCGCGGATTTCCTGAGACACGAAGTCATAGGCGCGCAGGTTGAGAGCCAGACCGATGATGCCGATGGAGCTGGTCCACAGGCCCATCACAGGCACGAACAGCATGAAGAAGTGCAGCCAGCGCTTGTTGGAGAACGCAATTCCGAAGATTTGGCTCCAGAAGCGGTTGGCGGTGACCATGGAATAGGTCTCTTCTTCCTGGGTGGGCTCGAAGGCCTTGAAGGTGTTGGACTGCTCGCCGTCCTCAAACAGGGTGTTTTCCACGGTGGCGCCGTGAATGGCGCAGAGCAGTGCGCCGCCGAGGATGCCGGCCACGCCCATCATGTGGAAGGGGTTCAGGGTCCAGTTGTGGAAGCCCTGAAGGAAGAGGAGGAAGCGGAAGATCGCAGCCACACCGAAGGAGGGCGCGAAGAACCAGCTGCTCTGACCGAGGGGGTACATCAGGAAGACGCTGACGAACACCGCGATCGGGCCGGAGAAGGCGATGGCGTTGTAGGGGCGGATGCCCACCAGACGAGCGATCTCGAACTGACGGAGCATGAAGCCGATCAGCGCGAAGGCACCATGTAGGGCCACGAAGGCCCAAAGGCCGCCGAGCTGACACCAGCGCACGAAGTCGCCCTGGGCCTCAGGGCCCCAGAGCAGCAGAAGGCTGTGACCCATCGCATCAGCGGGGGTGGACACAGCTGCGGTCAGGAAGTTGCAACCTTCCAGGTACGAGGAGGCAATGCCGTGGGTGTACCAGGAGGTGACGAAGGTGGTGCCGGTGAGCCAGCCACCGATGGCCAGATAGGCCGTTGGAAAGAGAAGGATGCCGGACCAGCCGACAAAAACGAAGCGGTCGCGCTTGAGCCAGTCATCGAGGACGTCGAACCATCCCCGCTGTGGCGCGCGTCCTACAGCGATCGTCATGAGAGAGAACGGTGCGGTTACCCGCAGGCTGTGGGATACCCGGCGACCTTAACAATTTCCGTGGGCTGCGCGGGGGTGTTTCGCGTCAGCTGAAATCCGTTGTATCGAAACGCTTTTTTCGAGTTTCTTTCGTTTTTTAGCTGCTGTTTTTCTCAGCTCCTCAGTCGTCGGCAGGTTTAGCCCCCAGCGGGTCACAATGGGCGCTTCCAAGAGCCTTCCATGTCTGCCGATCTGCTTGAACAGCCGGTTCTCGGCTCCCGCCGCCTCTCCAACGTGCTGGTGGCTCTGATGGTGAGCATCGGCGGCCTCGGTTTTTTGCTGGCATCGCTGTCCAGCTATCTCGGGCGTGATCTCCTGCCCCTTGGCCATCCTGCCGCTCTGATCTTTGTGCCTCAGGGTTTGGTGATGGGTTTGTACAGCCTCGCTGCAGCCCTCCTGGCCACGTATCTGTGGTGGGTCATCGCCGTGGATGTAGGTGCTGGCACCAACCGTTTCGACCGCTCTGCCGGGTTGGTGACCATTTCACGACGTGGCTTTCGCAAGCCCATCAACGTGGAAATTCCCTTGAAGGATGTGAAGGCTGTGAAGGTGGAAGTGCGTGATGGCCTCAACACCCGCCGTCGCATTTCCCTGCGCGTGCAGGGTCGCCGCGACATGCCCCTCACCCGTGTGGGTGAACCCCTTCCTCTGGCCCAACTCGAGCAGGACGGCGCCGAACTGGCCCGTTTCCTCGGCGTCAACCTCGAAGGTCTTTGATCACCATGCTGCGTCGTTCCTTCTGGAAGAGCTGTCTGGCAGCTGTCCTTTGCCTGCCCCTCTTGATTGCTTGTTCTGGGCCGAATCAGGCATCGGTTGCCAAGGGTTGTGACCAGGTTTCCAGCCCTTGTCTTCAAGGCAAAGCCACCGTGCTGATGACCACGAGTCGTGGCGACGTGACCCTTGAGCTGGATGGCGATGCAGCTCCTGTCACGGCAGGGAATTTCCTCGACCTGGTTCGCCGTGGCGTTTACGACGGCACGGCGTTTCATCGGGTCGTGCGCGAGCCCGTGCCTTTTGTGGTGCAGGGTGGCGACCCTGCATCGAAGGATCCGAGCACCCCGAAGTCGGCCTACGGCAACGGCAGCTTCATCGACCCTGCCAATGGTCAGGCCCGGATGATTCCATTGGAAGTCAAGTTCAGCAATGAACCAGAACCCCGTTACAGCCGTGTCACCAGCAATCCCAGCGATCTGCTGAAGATTCAGCTGTCCCACGAGCGGGGTGCTCTGGCCATGGCCCGCTCCCAGGCTCCAGATTCCGCCAGCGCGCAGTTTTATATCGCCCTCAAGCCCCTACCCGAACTCGATGGGCGCTACGCCGTGTTCGGTCGTGTAGTGAAAGGAATGGAGGTGGTTGATGCCATTCAGGCCGACGACCGCATTTCCAAAGCCGAAGTGCTCACTCCGGCCCCTTGATTCATCAGGCGGGCACCCGCCCGCCTGTGATGGCCGCCTTGAGCAGCTCAGTGTTCACGCCTGAGGATCGCTCAAGCGCCACTTTTCCGGTGCGGGCAATTTCAAGAATCCCGTAGGGCGCCATCAGGCGCTCAAGCGCCACCAGCTTGCCGGGATCGCCCACCACTTCGAGGGTGAGCGCATCGTCAGCCACGTCCACCACCTTGGCGCGGAACACTTGCACCAGTTCAAGGATGGCGCTGCGCTGCTCTGCCGGTGCGGCCACCTTGAGCAACATCAGTTCGCGCTCCACCGCTGGAATCTGAGACAGATCCAGCACCTGCAGCACGTTCACCAGCTTGTCGAGCTGTTTGGTCATCTGCTGGAGGGTGTGCTCATCGCCCTCCACCACCATCGTCAGGCGGGAGCGTCCATCGGCTTCCGCCGGGCCGACCGCCAGGCTGTCGATGTTGAAACCACGGCGGGCAAACAGGCCAGCAATGCGGCTGAGAGCGCCGGATTCATCCTCCACCAGCACGGACAGGGTGTGCTTCATGCCCCTCGTTTCGTTAGCAGCGGATGTGTGCATCCAAGTTACGGTCCAGCCAGCTCAGTAGGACCTGATGAAAGGCCTCGGGTGTTTCGTCGTGGGGGCAATGGCCGCTCTCCTCGATCACCTGAAGCTCCAGCCAGGCATGTTGTTGCTGCAGCCGTTCTCCGATCAGTAGCGGCACAAAGCGATCTTGGCGACCCCACAACAGCAGTAGGGGCATTGCTTGGGGCAGAGCTGCGAGCCGTTCCAGCAGGGCAGGAGCCGTGGCGCCCCTGGGCCGCAGTGCCATGCCGATGCTCATCGCCCGCAGGGCTCGTGCAGCGGTGGGCCGGCGCGCAGGGGCTGCAATTAATTGATGCAGTTCGCGGTCGTGGCGGATCGAGCGGTGGTAGGCCCCTTGAAGCCCCAGGCGAATCAGCGCAGTGCGGCTGATTACCGGCACCAGAAGGCCTAAGGGTAGTAGGCGCATGGCGGCCACCACGAACGGGCGGCGTAGGCGACGCCAGAACCGAGGGCGTCGCAGGGGCAGTGGTTGCATCAGGGCTGGATCCGGCAAGGGCGCGGCGGCCACTGCCGCCACCAACTCAGGGCGCAGCACAGCGGCGGTCAGGGCGGTGAGGCCTCCGAGCGAGTTGCCCACCAGCACGGCGGGCTGCTGGGCGCTGGCTTGCACCACCTGCTCCAGAAATGCCGTGAGCTGACGGGCCCAAAGGCGATTGTCGATCGGCCGCTGTCGCTGGTGACCCGGTTGCTCCGAGCGCCCGAAGCCAATGAGATCGAGGCCATACACCTGGAAACCAGCCGCCGCCAGCGGTGCTGCGTTGTGGCGCCAATGGTCGCTGCTGGCGCCAAATCCGTGCAGCAGTACGAGGGGCCTGCCATCGCTGGGGCCAAGCACCCGCCAGTGACTCTGCAGTCCCTGCCATTGCCAGAGGGCAGCGTCTCCCCAATCGCTCAGCCGCCCATCTGCCTGCGCGGCAGTCTGGAGAGCGGTTGCATCCACGGACGTCTGAGCCAGAACATCACTCACTATCGCGAAGGTGCAGCGCAGCTGGAGCTGGGGAACGGGTTTTTTCGGCCGGATTCCCGTCCCTCCCGTGACCTGTCGGTGTTGCTTGCTGCCTGGCAGCTACAGCAACGGGGGGAACGCCCCTGCCGTTGGTTGGATCTGATGGCGGGGTGCGGCATTCGTTCTCTGCGTTGGGGGCTTGAAGCCCTGAGCACTGCAGGGGCTTCTGCCGGGCCCGTCACGCTCACGGTGAATGATGCCGATGAAGGCCGGGATGACCTGCTGCGGCGCAACCTCGCGGCTCTCGAAGGCACGACCCTGGCTGTGCAATTGCAGCAGCAGCCGGCGGAGGTCTTGCTTCGCCGTGCCTACCTCGAGAAGCAACATTTCGATCTGATCGATCTCGATGCTTTTGGCTGCCCCAATGCGCTGTTGCAAGCGGCATTGCAGGCCCTTGCCTTTGGCGGAGTGCTTCTGCTTGCCAGCACCGATGGCCGTTCGCCCACAGGCCACGACCGCCCTGCGGCCGTGCGCCGATTTGGGGCTTCAGCCAGGGCGCACCCCGCCAGCTGGGAACTCGCTCTGCGCTTGCAACTGGCCGCGCTGGCCAGAGAGGCCTGGATGCTGGGTCGGGGGCTTGAGCCCTTGGTTTGTTTCAGCGATGGCCGCACCTTTCGTTTGGCGGTGCGGTTGACTCAGCGCGCTGCACCCCATGAGGAGCGGCAGTTGGGACTGGTGGCCCGCTGTGAGGTTTGCGGTGATCAGGCCCAGCAGTCGTTGTTGAAGCTCCAGGGCTGGCCTGCCTGTGGCTGCGGTCTCGGGCAGGGGCGCTGGGCTGTGAGTGGGCCCCTCTGGCTCGGGCCTTTGCAGTCACCACTCGTGATCGGGCAGCTCTTGGCTCTTACCGATCGCATGGAGGCCACCCTGGCCCCTGCCGGCCGCCGTTTGCTTCAGCGTCTGCAGCACGATCCAGGCCTGCCGGTGAGCTGCTGGTCAACTGCGGAGTTGGCCCGGCGATTGCAGTTGCCTGGGCCTCCAGGTTTGACGGAACTCGTGGATGCTTTGCGCGCATCAGGGCATCAGGCCTGCGCCAGCGGTGTGATGGCCGGACAGGTCCGCACCGATGCTCCTCTCGACAGCTTGTTGCAGAGTTGCCGCAATCTGGGCGGTAAGGATCGTTAAATGGGTGGCGAACGATTTGTCCTCACCATGGCCGCGGAGATTTTTGGAACTGCTGCAATCTTTTGGGTTCTGATCCCTGTGGGTCTGGCGGGTGGCGCTCTGCTGCTCAAGCTCCAAGGCGACAACTGATCGCCCGGCCTACCGCGATCGGCCAGGCCTCCAACTAGGCTCCTTCCCTTGTGAGTTCGGACCCCATGCAGGTTCTGGTGGTTGGAGCAACCGGCACGCTTGGCCGGCAAATTGCCCGCCAAGCCCTAGACGCCGGCCATCAGGTGCGTTGCATGGTGCGGACCCCACGGAAAGCTTCATTCCTGCAGGAGTGGGGATGTGAGCTGACACGTGGTGACTTGCTCGAGCCCGCCAGCCTCGATT
Organism: Synechococcus sp. RS9916; assembly: GCF_000153825.1. Classification (NCBI taxonomy): domain Bacteria; kingdom Bacillati; phylum Cyanobacteriota; class Cyanophyceae; order Synechococcales; family Synechococcaceae; genus Synechococcus; species Synechococcus sp. RS9916. The sequence goes on along the minus strand of NZ_DS022299.1, from coordinate 1,055,778 downwards.
ACGCCCTTGAAGGCGTGGATGCGGTGATCGATGCCGCCACAAGCCGCCCGGATGATCCCCGCAGCGTCTACCAAACGGATTGGGACGGCAAGCTCAACCTGTTTCGTGCCTGCGAATCAGCAGGGGTGAAGCGATTCATCTTCATGTCTCTGCTGGCGGCGGAGAAGCACCGTCAGGTGCCGTTGATGGATATCAAACACTGCAGTGAAACGCTGCTTGAAGGGTCTGACCTGGATTACACGATCCTCCAAGGGGCAGCCTTCATGCAGGGCGTGATCGGTCAGTTCGCCATTCCTGTGCTTGAGAGCCAGACCGTTTGGGTAAGTGGAAGCCCCTCGGCCATCTCTTATATGAACACTCAGGATGTGGCTCGCTTTGCGGTTGCGGCCCTGACTCGCCCTGAAACAGTGCGTCGCAGCTTCCCCGTGGTTGGCCCGAAGGCCTGGAATACGGGTGAAGTGGTGCAGCTTTGTGAGCTCTACAGCGACAAAACGGCTCGGGTCTTCCGTGTTCCGCCTGCACTGATGCAGGCGATGCAGGGTGTCTGCAACTTCTTTGAACCTGCCGTGAACGTGGCCGAACGCCTGGCATTCGCTGAAGTCACGGGTGGTTCCACCGGCTTGACCGCTCCCATGGAAGAGAGCTACAGCGCCTTCGGTCTCGAAGAATCCGAAACCACCACGCTCGAGTCGTACATCCGCGAGTACTACGACACGATCCTCAAGCGCCTGCGTGACATGGAGGCGGATCTCGATAAAGACGCCAAGAAGAAGCTCCCCTTTTAACCAGCCCCCTCTTGTAGTGCAGATGTACTGGCGCCCGGTTAGGGTGTTGCCTGTGTTTTTAAGGGTCGGCTGAGATGTCTGTCGCGCAAGTCAAAAATCTTCAGCGTCGCCTCGACAACCTCAATCGTGAAGCGGAGGCTGAGCTCACCAAGGCCTGTGGCCATGAGTTGTGGCGCACTCTTGGTTTTGATGCGTTCGACAGTCTCGAGGACGCCAGTCGCAGGGCCACGGCGAATTACTACTACGGGCAGTGGCAAACGGTGCGTGAGCTCCAGGATGCTTTGGGCTGAAGCCATCTCGGCAAATCCGGCTGACCTTGAAAGGTGTCATGCGCAACGGCGGTCCTCTAGGCCCTTTCTTCCCTGGCCCTGATGACGTCAGCCAATAGGCAAATCTTGCCCAGAACCATGCCGATCATTCGGTATAAGGCGTTTGCAAGGCGTTGCGCCAAGCCCCGCGACAAACGGGGTTTTTATTGTTCAGTTAAAAAGAAGACTCACTTTTTAGTTGCACTATTGGCTTGAAGGCCTAACAATAAGTGGCGCAAAAGATTGAGCGTGTTAGAACAGAGTCAAATAGGACTTTCCATGAATTCCGGCAAGATCAATCAAGGCGACGCAAATGAGTTAAGCCTTGATGAAATGAAAAAAGTCGTAGGTGGTTTAAAGGGATCTAGCTCAAATGGGGTTGATCATGATTCAAATGATCTTGTGGTAAGTCCTTCTCTCGTTTATACGTCAAGCAGCAGGGGCGGTGGCATGTCTGACGTGGTGTTTTTGGCTGAGCCATTAGCGGCTGGAGCCGAGGACAATCTTTCACTTGAATTAAAACCCTCTGCAGAAGGAGCTGGGATCAAGAACAAGAATGGGACAGATGATCCCGAGAAAATTAGGCCGTTTAGGTGGTAAGTCTCGTTATCTGTAGCTTTATTGGCTGTGACCAAGATCACAGCTGTCTTTGAGTCAGGTCAATGAAGCGGGTGGCGATCACGGCGATGGTGTGTGCATCGGAGGGAGACCTCTGCTATCACTTACACAACGCAGCTAGACCAATGACTGACCCCAGGAACAACGAAGACCAAGAACTGAACTTGGATCAACTGAAGGATGCAGCTGGTGGAATCGTTCACCCCCAATACCGTGATCGCCTCGGTGGAGCTGGGGATAAACTTAAGGATGTCATTATCACCAGCGTTAACGACGGCTCTAGCGAGCTAGACAAAAGCTCATCCAAATACAACCCCGGTAAAGGTGCCTCCATTAATCGGAAGGGAGACGGTTACACCGAAGTTGAGTGGACTTAATTGATTCCATACACCTATCCCAATAGCTGACTCAAGAACACCGAAGATCAAGAGCTGAGTCTGGATCAGCTGATCGACGCTGCTGGTGGTATCAGGGCTGAGGCTGCAGGTGCCACATACCTGAGGCAGAGACCCTCACGGTTGACCCAAAGACTGGTGATAAAAGGTCAACTTCCCCAAAGAGCAACGTCTTCGGTAGCCCAGATCCTCGTGGTGACGACATCTGATCACCCGCTGTCAACCCGATCACCAGCCTCGCCACACGGTGGGCTTTTTGAGTGCCTGCTGCAGGCGGAGGGGCCTGCAAACAAGGCTGAACTGGGTTCTGTGCCGTTCACCAGAGCATCACCAGATCTTGCTTGCATCCCCACCACAACCATGCACTGGGGATCACCAGAAAGGCTGTGACCTTGAAGGAGTCGAGGGGGCAACACCCCACACATCACTCACTCAATTCACTTTTAAAACCATGACTGAATTCAACGCTCAAAAACAGGACAACCAAGCATTTGAATCCTTGACCGATCAGGACTTGGAAAGCGTTTCTGCTGGTTTGCTGCTGCCACCACCATTTGGCCCAATTCTCCCGATCTTCCCGATCGTGCCTTTGAGCACTATTGGCGACGCAGAGAACTGATTTGCAAATCAGCCATTAGCCCCGCCACGAGCGGGGTTTTTTATTGCCTGAACCAGGAATACCCCCCAGCCGGGGGAGGAATAGTCATCGCAAACCCCTCGCTTAGGGGAGGTGGAAACAAGGCTGCCAGGGAGATGGTGAAGAGGTCTAGGAGGGAATGACCTCCACAACTTCAAACCTCAAATGAAACTCTTCACTGCACGCTCTGCTCTCATTATTGGCTCTACTTTCGTGATAACACCAGACCAAGGAAAAGCAACTACCTGGTGTCAAACCATTGGAAATTCAATTTCTTGCAGCTAGCACATGCAGTCGGGAAGCCTGAGGCCTGAGGGCTGAGGGCTGAAAGCTATACAAGACCCAACTACGGGGAAAGCAGGGGGGCGTTGAGTTGTCGCTATCGATCTCCCGATAGAACATTCACCCCGTCGCAAGGCGGGGTTTTCGCATGCCAGGGAAGCGGTAAGTGAATAAGCGTAAATACCTATTAAATTTTGTGATCAGTTGCTAAGTTTTACACGCGCTCTGTTTCGGGTTATTGAGGCTTTAATTGCACCTCTAGCAAATTCCTCATGGAGCTCAACACAATTTTATTTGCAGTTGTGATGGTAGGTGTCGCAGGTTTTATTATTTTTGATGCTGTGAAGTCAATATTGGAAGAATTTAATTTTGAAAATCCCTCAATTGGCTTTCCAAAATTAGCTCTTCCCAAGTTTTCTTCAGCGAAAGCAGACGTCTCTGCTCAAAAAGGATCCTTCCGCCACAATTTTTGAAATTGAGTTTGCGTGGCTAAGTCAGCATCGAGAAGGCTATAGATGCGCAATACGCTTTACCCCGTCAGCAATGGCGGGGTTTTTTATTGCCTGCACAACTGATGAGTCAGCGGATCTCCTCAGCGATCACCGCCCACAGCTTGCCAAGGATGCTCGCCCTTTCCTTGCCCACTTCCCGCAACCGATACGCCGCGAACGTCGACGCCGCCAGCTCCCGAAGCTCCTCATCGGTGCGCCAAGAAACCTCAAGCCACTGACGCCAAAGCTGCATGTAGCGATCGCTCATCGCTCCCCCAGCACCTCGCTTCAGTCGACGGCATCAGCACCGCCCTCAAGGAACTGCCGGCAGCGACGCCGTGCACGGTGGTTCTCTGCTGGTGAATGGAACTTGGATTGCAGGGCGTCCTGTTCGCGCAGCCCTGCCCAGCGACCACGAAGCGCTTCATCTTCAGCCTGCGCCCGTGGTGGTTTCCGGTGACGTGCCATCAGCCCAATCTCCTCAACAGCAACCGCGACAGCAACACCGCATCCATGGCCGTGAGCGTCACGGGTGCATGGGCATCAGGCGATTGCTTCACCTGCGTTGCCAATGCCTCCCGCAGGCGATGCAACGTCTGAAACAGCATTGCCCCCCATCGCCACGGTGATGGTGGTCAGCAGGTGTTCCAGGTCGGCCCTGAAAAGCCTTGCGGTAACTGAACGCCCCCTGTTGGATTCGAACCAACGACCGGCTGCTTAGAAGGCAGAAAAAAACCTGTAGTGGTAAGGGTTTTCAAGATATGACTGCCGTCTGGGCGGTTGAGGGCGGGCAAGGGCGCCCCCTAAAGGGGTGAAAGTGGTCCCGTTTTTGAGGGCGGGACCACTTTTGTTCGACTGGCTGCATTGGAGGCAGTCGGTTGATCTCTCACTTGAGGGAGAAAGCAGTGGCAAAAGACCCCTCAGTTGGGGGAGGCAACGACAGACCCAAAGGAGCGAGGGTGAAGGGGTCCTCAGAAGAAGCGAAATGAAACCTCTCTGAATCGCCGCAATCGCAGCCGGTTTCTGGGCTTACAGCAAAGTCATTCGCTGGGTGGAGCAGCTGTGATCGCTTGAGCCTCAGTGAACTCTCACCAAGCGCTGGGTCTTTAGCCACCCTCCAGCACATGAACCCAAGGCCATGGTTGAGGGGCTGAATGGAGCAAGCGATGGATCCTCTAACCGTCGGCGTGATCCTTGTCGTCTCAATTCCCCTTTACGGGATGGTCATCAAGTGGGTTGCCGAGGCCTGACCAAGGATGAACAGACTGGGCTAACGGCAATCAACTATTGGGTCGCCCAGCAAGAGCCTCACAAGCGCATTGGTTTCGCGAAGCACACAGCGACCGTCCGCCCGCCTCGCCATCCTTGGCGCCATGCCCAAAAAGGACCGCCCCCTTATTGATCGTCACCCCCAAAAGAACGGGGAAGGCTGGTTGCTGAACGAACAGGAGCAGCTGATCGTCTGCTTCCGCAATGCACTGCCCTCAGCTCACGCCAAGTGGATCGAGCTGGAAACCAGACCCATGCGAGGCAGTGGGCAGCCGATCGCCAGGCGAATGCTCAGAAACAACGCGATCGAAGCTTGGACCCACATGCAGAAGACCGGCTGGAAGCGCTGTCAGCCCAGGTGGTGACTGGCTGCTGAGCAACTGTGAGCAAGATCACAGCTGGCGTTGAGCCAGGTCAATGAAGCGGGTGGCGATCACGGCGATGGTGTGTGCATCGGAGGGAGAGATCCCTCGATATACACAACCTCGCTTCTAAAACAATGAAACGTCCACTGTTTGGCTTGGGCCTTGACTCCCATAACTATTCACGCAGTCGCAACCTAGACATTTTCGAAGGAGCGAACCATCGCCTCCGCTTTAGTCAGAACTCAGAGATGAGAGAGCTTCTATCTTTCAAAGAGCAGCAGAAACAGAATGCTGACATTGTTTACGAAGGAACTTATTTGAAAGACGGAGAAAGATTCCAAAATTTAGATAACATTATTGATCCGATCACAGGCAAGCCCGCGGATTTATTTGTTGATACAAAGGGCGGCCATGATTGCGTATGTACCGGAGATGGTGATGATGTTGTTTATCTAGGTGACAACAAATATTATGTTTCAGCCTCTACGGGTGGTGGAGACGACTATGTTGTTGGATCAACAGGCGAAGACGCAGCTTTGCTCGGCGCCGGCGATGATATTTATTTTGGGAGAGGAGGAGGTGATGTTGGAGCCGGTCAGGCTGGTAATGATGTGATGTTTGGAGGCAATGGATTTGATGCTCTCTATGGCTGTATTGGCGAAGACTTTTTGGACGGTCAAGATGGAAGCGACAAGTTGACGGGGGGAATCGATGCAGATGTATTTGTTGTAGATCTAGAGGACTCAGGTAAGGATTGGATTGTAGACTTTAGAGATATTGGCGACAAAATTCTTGTCAAGAATGGTGATGGCAATGCGTTGGCGGGCTCGGATTGGTTTTTGCAGGTTGATCAAGTTACTGACTTTCAGTCTTCATACCAAGATATCCCCCCTGGAATGTTTGATGACATCAATGGCCTGCAGTGCTTCAATATCGTAAATGCAGCCACTGGCGAGATAGCAGCCTCAGTTACTGCCAGTTCAGATCCTTCGTCAGACTGGAGCAATGCTGACCAGCTTATTGCTGTAAACAATTCTGTTATTCAGCTTGTTCAAGGGGGAGACTCAGCGATGACTATCTAGCTAGGACTGAGATGCTGCCGGGGAGCCTGATGCTCATGTAATGAGCTGAAAGCAATACAACACCAACGAGTGGGAAAGCAGGGCGGTCACGAAGCGAGGCTGATCCATCCCCCGGCACAACAATCAGATCACCAGCCCCGCCATGAGCGGGGTTTTTTATTGCCTGCCTGCAGGAGGAGTGGTCCCATAAACAAGGCTGCGACTGGTTCCCGAGCCGTTCACCAGAACATCACCAGAACTTTCCTGCATCCCCACCACAACCATGCACTGGGGGTCACCAGAAAGGCTGTGACCTTGAAGGAGTCGAGGGGGCAACACCCCAAACCTCAATCACTCAACTCACTTCAAAACCATGACTGAACTCAACAATCAAGCTCAAATCATCGAGCTGACTGACGACCAACTGGAACACGTCGAAGGGGGCGGTGCAGGTAGGGCTATCTATGAAGGCGTCCGGACTGTCTCTCCCGCAGTTCGAATCGGCGAATGGATTGCCGGTGGACGGTACCCCTGGCAATGAGCCCTGGCCCGACAATCAGCTCACTCACAGCCCCGCAACACAAGCGGGGTTTTTTATTGCCTGTGCTCACCTGTGACCAAGATCACAGCCGGCAATAAGCCAGATCAATGAAGCGGGTGGCGATCACGGCGAAGGTGTGTGCATCGGAGGGAGACCTCCACCACACCTGACAGACACAGAACAATGACCAACACCGAACTCACCCTCGACCAACTGCAAGCTATTTCTGGTGGCAGCAAATACATCAACGATGCTGGAACCCAAGGTTCAATGAAATGTATTGACTTCGATTCACAATTAAAAACGAAAACCTTGAAAGCCTCGGGTCTTCAATTAACGCGTAATTATGTGCTGGACTACACCGAGCTTTAGTCTGACCCCCCTTCGGTGAACTACTGATATCAATGACCCAACGCACCTATCCCAATGGCTGACCCCAAGAACACTGAAGACCAAGCGCTGAGTCTGAATCATCAGGATTTTGATGCCGAAATTCCACTAGAATTGTTGGCAAATGTCTCGGGTGGAAAGAACACTCGGGCGACACAAAAAGGCTGTGGCAGGAAGAATCCCAGTAAAATACATAAAGAATTAAAATACATAATCAAGGAAAAATATGAAAGAGAGTTTGGGCCGACTATGCACAAGGCGTACAACAAAAACTGAGGCACATTGCCGGCCTCATGTGTGAATATTTTTGAGCCCCGCCACGAGCGGGGTTTTTTATTGCCTATCTGCAGGAGGGAGGGGCCTGTAAACAAGGCTGTGACTGGGTTCTGAGCTGTTTGCCAGCACTTGCCTGCGTCGCTCCCACAACGATGCACTGGGGTTCACCAGAAGGGCTCACCTTGAGCAACGAAGAATTCGAAAAAGCAGAGCAATAAAGAGCGGGACAAATTCAAATCAAACCTATGTCATCCCTCTTAGCTTTTGAATTTCTTCGATCCAAGGTGTGCGCCGGTACAGAGTAAACCGATTGTCTTCTCCTGCTTGGGATGACACCACAAGACAATTGGGGAATACAGGGATGGCGCCAAACAGAAGCGTCCAGTCTTTCCTTAAGGCAGTAATACTGGGCAAGGGAACAACCGTAGCCCCTGTCTGAACATTGAAGGCATGTGCCTCAAAAATCAAACGCTGCTGAGTGAGGTAAAGCTTGCCTCCAACCGCCTCGATACCGCGCTGGTGATTGGCCGGCGATTTTCGAATAATCGCTTCACCAGCTTCAAGTTTTGTTTGCATGACTCCAGCTCCAATGGTCTCAGGATATTGAACGCAGCGCTGCTGTCAGCAAAAGCCCTCTTGAATGTTGGACTTGCCGAGATCAGACGTTTTTGGGGACAGTTGACTGGCATCTCGGCGTGGCTCCAACACAGAGAAGCGACAGGGAAACGTCAATGACCGCTTCAACGGCTGGCCCCGCAATGAGAGGAGTTTTTCGGGTGATACCCAGTGACAGCAGGGGGGGGCTGAGCTGATCACCAGAACTTGCCTACATCCACACCAGATCCATGCACTGAGAGTCGCCAGAAGGGCTGTGACCTTGAAGGAGTCGAGGGGAGAATAAGGGGAGAACACCCCACACATCACTTACTCAACTCACTTCAAAACCATGTCCGAATTCAGCACTGACTACAACAACACTGAACTACTCGATCAAGAGCTGACTGACGACCAACTGGAACTCGTCTCAGGCTGCGGTCGCTATGAAGATGTCAAAACCATGGCCCCTCTAGTTCCTATCATCAACGGTCCAACCAACACAATCTCTCAGTGGCTCGGTGGACCGAGCATTGAAGTCTCTCTCTGACTCAAACAACTGGTGCATGTGAAGACCACATGAAATTTCCCGCCACGAGTGGGGTTTTTTATTGCCTGTGCTCACCTGTGACCAAGATCACAGCTGCCATTGATCCAGATCAATGAAGCGGGTGGCGATCACGGCGATGGTGTGTTCATCGGGGGGAGACCTCCACTTCACATCACCCAAGTACACACCGATGACGACTTCTTTTGTTGCTGGAACTGACGACCAAGAGCTTTCTCTTCAAGAATTGGAAAATCTCAATGGAGGGATTGGCCTCTTGATTGCTATATTTTGGGATAAATGTGGTGGCAAAAAGCAAAGTGCCAAAGATGTTGTTGAAAAGGGCATTATTTGCCAATCGGGTTCTTCCCATCAACATGGCAATCATCCCGATGCGAACTGCCCGGACAATTCAACTCAGGTCAAGGAAGGCGAAGGTGGCTGTACAGACAGCGTTCCTTTTTGAGCGCTGACTGTTGGGTCCAGCGGCCAGCACTGCTCATCACAATGAAGTCACTGCGATCACTGGATCCAACGCGCCCGAGGCTTTGGTTGATGTCAAAAATATCGAAAGCCAGGAGCTGTGACTGGACCAGCTGAAGGATGCCGCGGGGCGTTTTCGGTGATTGCAGTGGCAACACCCTGCCGCTCGGTGGGGTCAGTGGCCGTCAAAGTCATGGGATTAACGGGGCTCTGACGCGTTCACCGTGTTTTCACCAAGGCCTCTTTGATTCCGTACCAGGTCCTTGCATGCGTCTTCACCACGAGGGCGGTGACCTTGAGGGTGTCCGGGAAGCAATTCCCATCACCTTCAAAACTCATGGCCAGCAACACTCAGACCAATACAACTACATATCCTTGGGATCGATGGAGTCAGTTGCCCAAAGAGGAGAGGGATGCCGAACTGAAAGAGGCGGCTAAGGAGTATGCCTCTTTCGATGATGATCATGCTGTTGGCCATCACGGCACCCGCCCACCATTCCCTTATTTTGATTCAGTTAAGGCTGAAGAGATTGATGAGCCCTGCTATACGGATTTCATTGTGCAGCGAGAGTCGCAAAAGCAAGACGTAAGTGCTGATGCAAGTGACTACGACTGGTTTCCAATGCACCATGATGATGGAATCATGGATGGCTATCTCGATGTTGGCGATGCTGGTCTCCCTGCTGGCGGCCATGATCTGTCCACTGCTGACCCTTTGATTGGTAGGGCTTCTGATCAACGCGAGGTCAGCCATGGATTTGCGCCAAATTCTTTTGGGCCTTCAGGTTTGCCGGCTGATTCCTACGTCCATGGAAACGATTCCTCTTTGGGGCATGACGTTGGTTCTCATGCTGGACCGTCTGCCGTTTGGTCCTCTCGTGCAGGTGAGGCTGCGCCTGGCTCGCACTTCTTGATTTCTATTGAGCCCAGTAATTTCATTGGTGGTGAGTTTCCGCATTGTCCAGGGCAAGACAATGCCGACTGCGCCACGGGCGATCAGGTGTTGGTCCCCACTGTTGATCCTGGCCAGAGCACGAATCAACTTGCTCTTGTATGAGCAATGCCAATCCCATCAGCCCCGCCTTGAGCGGGGATTTGATGGTTTCCCTCGCTGCGCTGACTTGGATTAACAGTCGTCGGTCAGGCGGTGCCTTCAGGCCGTCTTGGGGAGGGGGGATCGCTTCGGGCCTGGAGTTGCCTGCTTGGATGGTCGAAGATTCGATCAAATGGGATTGATGAGTAGCTGTTGCGGCCCCTCGGCACCTCTCGACCAAACCCAGGCCGTTGATGACCGCTATGGCGCTGCGGCATTGGAGCAAGAGGCATGTCTTTGCACTCCTGTGGCGTTCAATCCCCAATGGCTGGAAGTGATCCCGTCTGAAGTGGTGGAGAGGGATTACGGCTGTGGTGATCCCACCCGTTGGGTTGAATCCGGGGACACCGTGTTGGATTTGGGAAGCGGCAGCGGCAAAAATGCATTCATCTGTGCCCAAGTGGTGGGCGCCGAAGGTGCCGTGATCGGTGTCGATCGCAATGCCGACATGTTGGCCCTCTCCCGTGGAGCGGCTCCTGTGGTTGCTGAGCGCATTGGGTACAGCAACGTGCGCTTTGTTGAGGGTGCGATTGAAACGCTTGACGCTTCGGGTCCTGATGGTGCGCCCCTGATTGCCGATGCCAGCGTCGATCTGGTGCTCAGTAATTGTGTGCTCAATCTGGTCAACCCTTCAGCGCGTGTGCGCTTGCTGGCCAACATTCGCCGGGTGTTGCGCCCGGGTGGCCGTGTGGCCATCAGCGACATCGTTTGCGATCGACCCGTTCCCCTCGCGCTTCAGCAGGACCCCGAGCTCTGGAGTGGCTGCATTAGTGGTGCCTGGGAAGAGCAGGCTTTTCTCGATGATTTCGCAACTCTCGGTTTCGAGGATGTCGCCTATGCCGACCGCTCGGAGCAGCCCTGGAAAGTGGTGGAGGGCATTGAGTTTCGGGCCGTCACCCTCGTGGGCGCCCTCCCCGGCGGCCTCGCGACGACGGCGTCTCCCGCTGCTGCACCCTCCTGCTGCTGAGGAGACGCATCAGCCGTTGCTCTTCCGCAGTGCTGGCGGGGCGCCACTCGCCAGCGCTTAGCCCTTCAAGGCTGAGGGGGGCTTCCCCATCCATCAGATCAATCGTGGTGCGAATTAGTCGCAGGGTGGGCAGCCCCACGGCAGCGGTCATGCGCCTGACCTGACGGTTGCGGCCTTCACGCAGAGAAAGCGTGATCCAGCTGGTGGGAATGGTGGCCCTGGTGCGAATGGGGGGGTCGCGAGGCGGCAGCGCATCGCTCAGTTGTGAGGCGAGTGGCTGGGCTCGAGCGGGCAGGGTGAGCTTTCCCTGGATCGGCACCCCCTGTTCCAGCTGGGTCAGCTGGCTGGCGGTTGCTTCTCCTTCCACTTGGGCCCAATAGGTGCGCCAGTGGCCGAAGCGGGGATCGGTCAGGCGTTGCTGGAGCCGGCCATTGCTGGTGAGCAGCAGCAACCCCTCGCTGTCGGCATCAAGGCGTCCGGCCGCATAAACCTCAGGAACGGAGACCCAATCAGCTAGGCATCCCCAGCGGCTTCCTTGTTCCCGGGTGAATTGACTGAGCACGCCATAGGGCTTGTTCAGCAGGAGGGTTTGCGAACCACGATTCGGGTTGCTCACCGATTGGAGGGCGACGTTTTAACCGTGGGCGCCAAAGCAGAGCAGCAGGGCTTCTCCCCAACTGGTGGCCCCATTGAGATGGTCGTCATGAAGATGCTTGATCTTGTCGGCCTGCATCTTCATCAACGTCGCTTGGGTGAAGGTGTGACCCTGGCTTGAAGCCAAATCCACCACATGTTGAGGACTTGGGGCCTGGCGCACCTGTTCACGCAGCTGCGAATCGGATTGCACCAGGGATGAAAAGGCGGTCAGGGCGGATTCAGACACGGATCTGAAACAACGCAGAGCCCGAAGACTAGATAGAGCTTTGGCGAGCGCGCCACAGATTCACCACCCCAATCGAGATCAGCAGCAAGCCCAGGTCGAGCGTGAGCGGAGGCAGGATCATGAAGCGCGCTACAGCGACAGAGACGTTAGAAGCAAACCGCCACAACCTGGGAGTGCAGGTGGCCACCTAAACTGGCTTCATTAGAGAGATTGAAAGCAGCCCCGCATGATCGAAACCTCGGGTGTCATCGAGAAAGAACAGGGCAATGGGTTTTACCTGGTGACCCTCGAACAGCCCGCAGGTCACCAGTGCCTTTGCCGTGCTGCTGGCAAGCTCACCAAGTTCCGCATCAAGTTGCTGGCCGGTGACAAGGTGTTGGTGGAGATCAGCCCTTACGACCTGACCCGCGGACGCATCACCTACCGCGAGCGCAACGCCGGAGCTCCGGGTGGACGTCCAGGCGGTAACCGCCCCGGTGGTCCTCGCCGCCGCTGATCAAGTTCAAACGCAGCGCTGTCCGGCATTCCGCAATGGGATGCCGGTTTTTTGTGCTCAGGCTTTCACCAGTAGCTGTTCGATCGCTGCCTTGAACTCACTGCGTTGCTTGACGCCACGCCACTGTTGTTTGAGTTCTTTGGCGTGGAAGAGCTGCACGGTGGGTGTTCCGTTTACCCCTGCCTGCTCAGCGATGGCCTGCTCGGCCTCGATGTCGATTTCGATGCCTTGCGCCCCGCCCTCGAGTTCCTTGAGGACCCGTTTGAGCTGGGGTTTGAGCACGTGGCATGGGCCGCAGCTGGGGGAGGAATACACCACCAGCAGTGGCCTGTCGCTGTCGTGGTACAGCTTGCGCAGGGCATAGCTGCCTTTCTGCCAGAGGGCATGGGGGTCGTAGGTGGTCTCGTCGACCGCCTCAGACACCTGGGGGGTTTCGGCCTGTTTAGGTTCCACCGACTCGCGGCTGACCAGTTGGGCCAGGTTGTGATGGCTCAGCCAGCGTTCCGCTGCCAGAGCGGCTTGGCAACCGCTACCTGCGGCGGTAATGCCCTGCCGCCATTCGGCATCGGCCACATCACCGGCGGCATACACCCCTTCCAGGGAGGTTTCCGGTCTGCCGGGCTCGGTGATCAAGTATCCCTTGCCATCGCATCGGAGCTGGTCGTGCACCAGTTCGGTGTTTGGGGTGTGGCCGATGGCATAAAACAATCCGCGCACGGGCAGCTCGGACTGCTCACCATTGCCGCGGTTGCGCAGGGTTAAGGAGTGGAGCCAGTCAGCGCCGTTGGCATCCACCACCTCGGTGTTCCAGTGAACGGTGATCTGCGGGTTGGCCTGCACCCGATCGGCCATGGCGGCACTGGCTCTCAGCTGATCGGAGCGCACCAGCAGGTGCACATGACTGCCGTATTTGGTGAGATACACCGCTTCTTCACAGGCGGAGTCTCCGCCTCCCACCACTGCGAGTTCCGCATTGCGAAATTGGGGTGTGGCGCCATCACAGATCGCGCAGGCACTGATGCCGCTGCTCCAGAACTGGTCTTCGTTTGGCAGCCCCAGACGGTTGGCGCTGGCACCCGTGGCCAGGATCACCGCTTGGGCGCGAATGATGCGGCCTTCGGTTTTGATCTGGAATGGACGCGAGCTGAGATCAATTCCATCGGCGTCAGCCTCCACAAGACGGGTACCCCACCGTTCCGCCTGGGCCTTCATCAGGTCCATCAGATCTGGTCCCAGGACCCCGTCGGGGAAGCCAGGGAAGTTCTCCACATGGGTCGTGGTCATCAGCTGACCACCGGGGATTCCGCCGCGCTGGAAGCCCGTAATCAAGATCGGGCTCAGGTTGGCGCGGGCTGCATAGATCGCAGCGGTGTAGCCGGCAGGCCCTGAACCAATGATCACAAGGTTTTCCACCCCATCGCCAGGGGTAGAGGAGGTCCCGAGCTGCCCAGCAGCGGTCATGGCTTAAGCGGATTGGCTATGAGTTGAGCCTAGGATCTTGCCTGCTCCCTTGGGGACCACAGGATGTTGCTTCAATAATCACTTCTGAAGCAAAGAACGAATTAATAAGCGGTTAATAGTTTCTTCAGATTTCCAGTGGATTGTCGCTGGTGTCGCGGTCAATCAGCGGGCGCTTGCTGGGCATCCGTGGTGCCATCAGCACGGATTGCTCGAGCATCTCCTCATCTTCACCAATGCAGGTGATCCACTCGCAGAATTCCTGGCTGATGGCATAACTGTCTTCATAGCGCTCAGTGCTGTCGAGCACAGCGATCCTGGTGCTTGCCCAGCAGGTCGCAACGCTGACTCGACGTTCGCGGGCTGCGTCCATGATCTGCTCCCAGATGAGTCCAGGCTGCTAGGCGGAGGGGCCATTTCAGCCTGATTTGCGACAAAGTTCGCATTTATCTACGCAGACTGATGTCGTTATCGCTGCAAAAATTGGGGTAATTCTGGTGTGCGCAAGCGGATCATTGCGCCAGCACCATCGTTCACCGCTTCCAGGGGCAAGCTCGGACCGCGCCAGTTGCCTGCGCCAGCATCCTCACTCTCAGCCACCGCTTGTTCGCTGCGGATGCGGTAGGGCTCCGAGAACGACCAGCTGCGCGCATAACCCATCAGCAGTGGATCAGCGGGAGCAAAGATGTAGGAGGAGTCCCGAGGGATCGCCTCGACGGCGGCGCGGTCGCTTCCCATGCGCACCGCACGGGTGATGCCTTGCACGAACCGGCTCCGGGTCACGACGGTGGTGAGATAGGCCACCACCCGCAGACGGGGAGCATCGAAGCCTTCGGCGCACATGTCGATGCTCACCAGCCAGTCGGCAGGGCCGTCTTGAAACTGGCTGAGACGTCGGGCGGCCTCGGGATCCTGGGAATGCACCAGATCCACGCGGTCACCTTCCTCCTCCAGCAATCGTCCGATGGCTGTGGCGTGATCGATGTCGCGGGCGATCACCAGGCCGCCGGCGCGGGGGTGCGACTGGCGCACCGTCTCCAGTTGTCGGCGGGCACGAAGCAGCAGTTGCAAAGCGATGCTGCTGGAGTCAGACAGGCGGATGGCGCGACGCAGATTGCGGGCCCGCCAGCTTTCCCGTTGTTCGGCCGACAGTGGCGACACATCCCGGTCGGGATTCCCCTCACGGCTGTGCTCCACCCACCCGTCCTGGAAACGAAATTCCAGGGGACGCACGTCGCCAGCGGCGATTAACTCCCGGGGTTCCACGCACAGGTCCGGGCTGATCTGCTCCACCAGCTCCCCTTGTTGCTCCACCCGCACGCGCCGTGCAGCGCAGAAGGCCAGGTTGTCGGCGCGAAATGGGGTGCCCGTGAGCCCCAGGCGCAAGCGGCAGCCATGGCTGAGATCCAGAAAGGTGCGGCCCCAGATCGGACCGTCCGGTTCATCGGGATCCACCCCCAGGTGATGGGCTTCATCGGCGATCGCCAGCCACTCCTGTCCTCCCCAAGCGCTCAGCGCCAGTTGCAGGGGCTCCAACTGGCGCCCTGCGGCCTGGTAGGTGAGCAGCCAGCCATCGGCTGACTTGAGGGCTTCTGGGTCGCTTGGGGAGGCCGACCAGTCTTCGAGGCGCAGCCCCAAGCGAGACGCGGCGGCACTCCACTGCCGCAGAATCGAGGTGCGATGGCAGAAGACCACAAATCGCCGCAGCTGTCCTTCCTGCTGCATCGCCTGAAATCCCAGCAGGGCACCCAGGGTTTTGCCTGCTCCAGGGCCGGCATGCACCAGCACGTCGCGGCCACTGGCGCAGGAAGGTGCCAGGCGTCGCCGCAGCAGCTGTATCAGCTGCTGTTGCCAAACCCGTGGCCGAATGCGCCCCTGCTCCGCAGCAGAACCCAGATCAAAGGACGTGCTGGCGATGGGACCCATTTGCAAGATGAGTCTTTCTAACCATTCCAAACCGGTCAGGCATCCCTAACTTCCGGCCATCAGCCCATGAAATTGATCCATTCACGTCATGGCTCGTTGTTACCGCACCCCTGGATCAAACCCTCAGCAGCGGCAGCTGCTGGAGAACTGCTGGCAGGAGGATTGCGACATCGATCCCCTGATCCTGCGGGCGCGGCTCCTCCGCCATCAGGGGCGCCGCCTGCTGGCCCTGGGGCTGGAGCAGGAGGTCACCCCTCTGTTCTGAGACAGGACGTTGTTGCGACCCAAAGCTGTTGCGGGCTAAATCGCCTCGGCGTGATTGGCCAGCAGCCGTTCCACCTCTTCCAATCCCTCGCCAGCGGCAGTTCGGGCCAGCTCGAAATTGCCTTCAGCGTCCCCTAAAAGCTGAGCAGAGCAGCGATCCAGAAGATCGTCTTTCTGCTCACTCAGCAGCGTGAGCAGTTCCTGCTCGATCAGATGTTGCACCGCTTGGCGCTGCAGATGTTGATCACTGGCTTCCTCAAATGTGCCCTCCACCAGTTCCTGGATGAACAGCCGGTGCACCTCACTGCTGCGCAGGAAGCTCTCTGTGGCGTTGATGATCCCGTCCACCAGGGTCCGATCGGGTTCAGAACCCTGTTCCGCCAGCTTGAACTCCCAATCGAGATGGCGGCGCTGCCAACCGGCGGCATGCAAGCTCGGCATCACCGTTTGGGTGAAGGTGTCCACGGACATCTCATAAATGCGCTCGGCCAGGCGCTCGCACCAGGCCCGTCCGTGATCCCTGAGCACGCTTTGCATCGCATCGCGTTGCACCGCATGCCCACCGTGATGGCTGTGGCAGACGCCGTCAGGACATTCGATCGCCGAGAGGCCCATGGGATTCCTGTGGGGATCTCTCCGGCTTAGCCAGTAGGTCCGGATCACCACGCAATCTTCAGGAAAGCTGCGGTAAGGGAAAGGGCGACCCCGTAATCTCGCTTGGGTCGGCGGCGTCATGATCTTGCCCAGACTCTTAATCCCTGTAGAGACAGCAACGGCGGAGACCCGTGTTGCTGCATCGCCAGAAACAGTCAAGAAATTCATCGGTCTGGGCTGTTCGGTGGCCATCGAACGCGGAGCCGGTGCTTCTGCTGGTTTCGTTGATTCTGCTTACACCGAAGCCGGTGCCGAGCTCGTGAGCGTTGCGGACGCTCAGGCCTGGGGTCAGGCAGACCTCCTCCTGTGTGTTCAAACCCCTGCGGCACAAAACCTGGCCCGCTTGCGCCATGGTGCCCTGGTGGTGGGATTGCTTTCCCCTTACAGCAACCAGGCGCTCGCCTCCTCCCTTCAAAGCGGTGGTCTGTCGGCCATGGCCCTCGAGCTGTTGCCCCGCATCAGCCGGGCCCAATCAGCCGATGCCCTCTCCTCGCAAGCCAACATCGCTGGCTACAAGTCGGTGCTGCTGGCATCTGCTGCACTCGACCGTTATTTCCCGATGCTGATGACAGCGGCGGGCACGGTGCAACCCGCCAAGGTGGTGATCCTGGGTGCCGGTGTGGCGGGTCTGCAGGCAGTGGCTACCGCCCGTCGTCTTGGGGCCGTGGTGTTCGTCAGCGACATCCGCCCCGCCGTGAAGGAGCAGGTGGAATCCCTCGGGGCCCGCTTCATCGAGCCTCCCGAGCTCGAGGACAAGCCTTCTGAATCGGGTGGCTACGCCAAGCAAGCCTCTGAAGCCTTTCTGGCCGCCCAGCGTCAACAGCTGTCGGATCAGCTGGCTGAAGCGGATGTGGCGATCTGTACCGCCCAGGTGCCTGGCCGCCAAGCTCCTCGCCTGATCAGCGAAGACATGCTGGATCGCATGCGCCCCGGTTCTGTTGTGGTTGATCTGGCGGTGGCTCAGGGCGGCAACTGCGCGGACACCAAGCCTTCCCAGACTGTGGATCGCAAGGGCGTGAAGCTGGTCGGTGCCAATGACCTGCCCTGCACGGTGCCCAACCACGCCAGTGCCCTGTATGCCCGCAATCTGCTGGCACTGCTGGAGCCCACCCTCAAGGACGGCCAGCTCAGCCTTGATCCCGACGATGAACTGATCGCCGGTTGTCTGATCGCTCAAGACGGCAGCATCCGTCGCGGCGACGTTCTCACCCCCGGAGCCAACTGATGGATTCTCTGATTCTTCTGGGGGCGGCCAGCGCCCCGCAAACTCCCCCGTTGGTGAACGCCCTCTGGGTCTTGCTGTTGGGCAGCCTTCTGGGTCTTGAGCTGATCGGCAAGGTGCCCCCCACCCTGCACACGCCGTTGATGAGTGGCGCCAATGCGATCTCAGGGATCACGGTCTTGGCCGCCCTCACCGCAATCATCAAGGCCGATGGCAGCGTTCCGCTGCTGGTGCTGGGTTCTGTCTCTCTGGGCTTTGCCCTCTTCAACGTGATCGGTGGCTTCCTGGTCACTGACCGCATGCTCGCCATGTTCAGCCGTAAGCCCGCCCGCAAGGAGAACCGCTGATGGAGTTCCTCACTTACGCAATCGACCTTGTTGCCGTTCTGCTTCTGGCGCTTGGCATCAAGGGGCTCTCCAAGGTGCGTTCTGCCCGGGGCGCCAATCAAGTCGCGGCCATCGCCATGGCCTTGGCTGTTCTGGGTTTGCTGATCAGCTACGCCGGCGAACCATCCTTCAATGCCCAGGCTTGGACCTGGATCATCGGTGGCACTGTCGTCGGTGGTGTGCTCGGCGCGGTCATGGCCCAGCGGGTGCCGATGACCTCCATGCCGGAGACCGTCGCCCTGTTCAACGGCTGCGGTGGCATGTCCTCGCTGCTGGTTGCGCTGGCTGCAGCCTTCTTCCCCAGCGCTCTTGAAGCCAGCGGCATGGTGGCCGTGGTGTCGATCGTGATCTCCGTGTTTGTCGGTGCGATCACCTTCACCGGATCAATCGTCGCCATGGCCAAGTTGCAGGGATGGCTCTCCACCCCTGTTTGGATGCAGAGCAAGGCGCGTCATTTCGTCAACATCGCCTTGGCCGTGGCTTGCCTTGTGGGCGCCATTGAGCTGATTGCCAACAACGGCTCCAGTGTTCAGGGCCTTTGGCTGCTGGTGATTGCCTCCAGCGTGTTGGGCATTGGCGTCACCCTGCCGATCGGCGGGGCCGACATGCCTGTGGTGATTTCGCTGCTCAACAGCTATTCCGGTGTGGCCGCTGCGGCCGCGGGTTTCGTGGTCGGTAGCCAGTTGTTGATCGTTGCTGGCGCCATGGTTGGTGCTGCCGGCCTGATCCTCACCCAGGTGATGTGCAATGGCATGAACCGTTCGCTTGTGTCGGTGCTCTTCGGTGGTGCACTCGGTGCCTCTGCTTCCTCCGGCGGCGGTGGTGGTGAGTACACCAACATCACCAGCTGCAGCGTCGAGGAATGTGCCCTCACCCTTGAAGCTGCTGAGCGTGTGGTGATCGTTCCGGGT
This sequence comes from Synechococcus sp. RS9916, assembly GCF_000153825.1. Lineage (NCBI taxonomy): Bacteria > Bacillati > Cyanobacteriota > Cyanophyceae > Synechococcales > Synechococcaceae > Synechococcus > Synechococcus sp. RS9916. The sequence goes on along the minus strand of NZ_DS022299.1, from coordinate 1,036,476 downwards.
TACGGCCTTGCTGTAGCTCAGGCTCAGCACACCCTGCGGGAAGTCACCCGGTCTCTGGAAGCTGCGGGCATCGAGGTGGCTTATGCGATCCACCCCGTGGCCGGGCGCATGCCAGGCCACATGAACGTGCTGCTGGCTGAGGCCGATGTGCCTTACGAGCAGCTCAAAGAGATGGATGTGATCAACCCTGAGTTCCCCGCCACCGATGTGGTGCTGGTGCTTGGCGCCAACGACGTGGTCAACCCTCAGGCCAAGAACGATCCCCAGTCGCCCCTCTACGGCATGCCTGTGCTGGATGTGCAGCAGGCCCGCACCGTGTTTGTGGTGAAGCGCGGCATGAGCGCCGGTTACTCCGGCATCAAAAACGACCTGTTTGAGCTGGGCAACACCTCGATGGTCTTCGGGGACGCCAAGAAGGTGCTGGGTGATCTGCTGGTCGAGCTCAAGGAGCTCGGCGTCGGCAAGAAGTGAGCCTCGTTCAGTGAATCTGCACGCGTCCAGCGTGATCGACGACCCCCGGTTGCTGAAGCAGCTGGGGGTTTCTGTCTATCGACAGCGCTGGCCTTGGCTGGGAGGGGACTTGCAAACCCTCCGCGACACTTTGCGGCCCGTTGCACTTCCCCAAGACCACGGCACGCCGATTCAGATTGCGGTGCCGGCCTTGGCGAGTGGTGCAGCTGATGCCGGCCATCTGCTGGCCTATCTCGATCGGCCTCTCGGCCGCGACGGATCCCCAGATCCAGCCCCGAAAGGCCTCGTGGTGGTCCTGCATGGCCTAGGGGGATCCAGTCGCCGGGAAGGTTTGCGCCGCCTTGGGCTCAGCCTGCAGGGGGCTGGTTTTGCCGTGCTGCGTTTGAACCTGCGCGGTGCTGACCCAGGCCGTCATCTTGCCGGTGGCACCTATGCCGCTTCCTGCAACAGCGACCTGCTGCCGGTGCTGGAACGGGCACGACAGCTGACATCACAGTTGGCGAGCGAGGCCGCGGCTGCAGAGCCCCTGCCTCTCTATGGCGCTGGCATCTCCCTTGGGGGGACGATGCTGCTCAATGCCTGTCTGACGTCGCCAGGGGTGCTGGATGGTTTGTTCTGCGCCAGTAGCCCGCTCGATCTGGCGGCCTGCAGCGCCTCGATTGAGCGCCCCCGCAATCGCATCTATCAACGCTGGCTGCTGCAGCGCCTGGTGCGTCAGACCCTTGCCGATCCCTTTGGCGTCAGTGCCCAAGAAGCCGAGCAGTTGGGCAGTTCCCCGCCCCGCTCCATTCGGGCCTTCGATGCCGCTGTCACAGCCCCCCGTTGGGGGTTTGCGTCGGTTGACGCTTATTACCGTGGCGCCTCGCCGCTTCCGCAACTGCTGGAGCAGCCCGATCGCTTGCCCCCCACCTTGTTGCTGCAGGCAATGGATGACCCCTGGGTGCCTGCAGTCTCCGCTGAGCAGCTGCAGGCCTCGCTGGCGCCGAGCATCGGAGTCGGCGCGGCTTCAGCCCAGCCCCTGGAGGTGCTGCTCACGGCGCGCGGTGGTCACAACGGTTTCCATGGCCCAGGAGATCGCCTGCTGACGGGCTGCTGGTCCGATCGGGTTGCCTGTGCCTGGCTCAATCAGCGCTGTGTGCTGGATCAAGAGCGGTGATGCGCCCCATCAGAGGGTGCTGAGCGGATTTCGAGGAGTCTGAGCCCGGTGATTCCACTCCCCCATGACCCAACAACAAGCCGAAGCCGTCCTGGCCTTTGCGGATGTGCTGCTGAAGCGGGGGCGCCGCCAGTCGGCCGAGTTGCTCCTCACGTTGATGGAAACCGAGCTGGAGGCGCTGGAGCAGGATCAGCTCGAACAGCGGCCCTGAGTGCTTGCTTCCACGGCCTCGTTGCCGAGCAGCGATGGTTGCAAGGGGGTCTGCTTCAGGATCCACTGCTGGCAGGGTCTGCCCTCCAGCACGTGTTCCCGCAGGATGATGTCCATCCGCTCTGGCGAGACACCGCCGTACCAGATTCCATCGGGCCAGATCAGCAGCACGGGTCCTTGCTCGCACACCCGCAGGCAGTCGACTTTTGAGCGCAGCACGATGCCTTGTGCGCGAGCCGGATTCTCGAGATCAAGCTCCCGCACCAGTCGCTTGAGGGCATCCCAGCTGGCGCTGCCATCGACGGGATCACAGCATTTCCCCTTGGTCGGGGTGGCGCAGAGCAGCAGGTGGTGACTGATCAACGGTTGTGCCGTCGCTGAGCGTGTCACGCCGCGAGGACTGCCGGCATGCGGCGTGTGCCGCGGCTGACCTGTTCGCGTACGGCCTGACGGGCCCATTGGTCCACGGCCAGCACGTCATCGAGCTGAGGATGATCGATTAAGTCGGTTTTGTGGCGTTCGCAGGCCGCTTCGATCACCACAGGGATATCGAGGAAGTGGATCTTCTCCTCGAGGAACTGAGCCACAGCCTCTTCGTTGGCGGCATTCATCACCGCCGGCATGGTTCCTCCGGCCCGGCCTGCGGCATAGGCCAGCTCCATGCAGGGATATTTGGCTGGATCGGGTTTGCGGAAGCTTAGCTGGCCAACTTCGGTGAGATCGAGGCGCCGCCAAGGGGTTTCCTGGCGTTCCGGCCAGCTCAAGCAGTAGAGGATCGGCAGCTTCATGTCGGGCCAGCCCAATTGGGCCAGCACAGAGGAATCTGCCAGCTCAATCATCGAGTGGATGATCGATTGGGGATGGATCACGATCTCGATGTGGTCGTAATCGAGGCCGAAGAGGTAGTGGGCTTCGATCACCTCGAGCCCCTTGTTCATCAAGGAGGCGGAGTCAACGGTGATCTTGCGTCCCATGCTCCAGTTGGGGTGTGAGGTGGCGTCGGCCACCGTGGCCTTTTCGAGATCACGGGCATCCCAGTCGCGGAAGGCACCACCGGAAGCAGTGAGCTGAATGCGGCGCAGGCCCGGTGTGGGCACACCCGTGGAGAGGCGGGCATTGTCAGCCCAGGGGGTCCCCTGCAGGCACTGGAAGATGGCGGAATGCTCCGAGTCGGCGGGCAGCAGACGGCTGCCGCTCTTCTTCAGCTCTGGCAGCACCACCGGTCCGGCGGCGATCAGGGTTTCCTTGTTGGCTAGGGCCAGATCCTTTCCGGCACGGATTGCGGCCAGGGTCGGCAGAAGACCGGCGCAGCCCACGATCCCGGTGACCACCAGATCGGCGCTCTCCCAGGAGGCCGCCACATTCAATCCATCAGGGCCACCCACCAATTGGGGTGTCGCTGCCTCATCAACACCTGCAGCCTTGAGGCGCTTCTGCAGTTCCGGGAGCAGGGCCGTGTCGGCCAGGGCCACCACTTCTGGGCGATATTCCTGGATCTGCTCCACCAGCAGGGCCAGGTTGCGCCCGGCGGTGAGCGCCACCACTTTGTACTGATCGGGAAAGTCCCTGGCGATGTCGAGGGTTTGGGTGCCGATCGAGCCCGTGGAGCCCAGCACGCTGATGGCTTTCACGTCGATCAAGCAATTGGGATCAGTTTCCCATGCCAGACCCTGGCAAACTTCGTCCAGATCGATGGAGTCCTTAGGCCGATGGCGGTGAAGGAGCACTGGGGCTCAAGGTTGGGATTTGTGCTGGCGGCCGCTGGCAGTGCGGTTGGCCTTGGAAACCTCTGGGGGTTTGCCTACAGGGCTTCCCAGGGGGGTGGTGGCGCGTTTCTGCTGCTGTACCTGCTGATTGTGTTGGTGGTCTGCCTGCCGGTGCTGGTGGCTGAGATGGCTTTGGGCCGTAGCACCGGTCACAGTCCTCTGCTGGCACCTGTCACTGCTGCTGGTCGCCGCTGGCAACCGATGGGGTGGCTTTTTATCACGGCTGCGTGCGGAATCCTTGCGTTTTACGCCGTGTTGATGGGTTGGACGCTGACCACCCTGGTCCATGCGCTGATGGATGGTCTTCCCAAAAATGAGGCCGAAGCCACTGCGTTTTACGACGGACTGAGTGGTGGTCGTTCTGCTCTTTTAGGTCAGGGGATCAGTTTGCTTCTCACAGCAGTTGTTGTCGCTGCTGGGGTGAAAGGGGGGATCGAACGGCTCTCGCGCTGGGGGCTGCCTTTGCTCTTTGCCATGTTGATCGGTTTGGTGATCTGGTCTGGAAATCTGCCAGATGCTCTGAGCGGTTACAACACCTTTTTGCTTCGTTGGGATGCCTCCTACTTGGTTGACTTAACTACCATTCGCCATGCATTCGAGCAGGCATTCTTCTCGATTGGAACTGGCATTGGTTGCATTCTTTGTTACTCGGCATATCTCGATCGCAAGGCTCGTTTGCCTAAGGAAGCAGTCGCCATCGTGGGCATGGACACTGCAGTCGGCTTGCTGGCCGGCATGGTCACGTTCCCAATCGTGATGAGTTTTGACTTGTCTGATCTTGTGGGATCTCGACCCTTAGGTGCCATCTTTATTGCATTGCCTACGGGACTGTCCTCACTACAGGGCACAGGACTTGCTGTTGCGGTGATCTTTTTTGCTCTGGCCTTTATCGCCGGCATTACTTCAGCGGTGTCATTGCTGGAAGTTCCTGTCGCCTCATTGATGGATTCACTTGGCTGGAGTCGAACGCAAGCTGTCTGCGTCTCGGCGACGTTGATTTTTATTCTTGGCTTACCGGCTGCAACATCCACCCCCGTTTTGTGGTGGATGGCATCGGTGTTTGGAGGCGTGTTGCTGGTGCTGGGCGGCCTGCTGATTTGCCTCTTGATCGGATGGAGCGCTCCCGATCGTTTTCGAGAGGACCTTGCTCAATCCGGCACGCCGGTGGGTCAGCGCAGATTGTTGCTGTTCAGCTTGCGCTGGGTTGCACCCCTGGTGATTGCCGTTGGTCTTGTCGTCAGCCTTGTGGATCTGGTTCGCGGTTGGCTCGGTGCGGCTTAAAGAATCGTTGGGCCGGGCTCAGATCAGGTTCTGCAGCAGCTTGGCCGCCAGTTGCACTTCCCTCAGAAAGCACAGTGACGCCAGCATCAAAAGCACCATGGCGCTGATGAACAGGGGCACCACCACTGCGGTGAGGTTGAGCTGAAAGACGACACTCAGGAACATGGCCGCCACCACAGCGGAGATCAGCAGGGTGGTGGCGGTCAGCAGCGCAATCGCCCGCATCGTGAGCTGCATCCGCTGGCGGTAGATCCTGCGGGTGCGTTCATCCATGCTCCCCGTCACCTCACGGGTGGCACGCAGCTGTTTGGCAGTGTCGACGATGCGCACTAAGCGGCCGTAGAGCACATTCATCAGTGCTCCGATGCCGGCCAGCAGAAACACAGGCGCAACCGAGAGCTGTATCGCCTTGGAGAGGCTCTCGGGCTGCAGCGTCACAGCACAGTTGCTGACAGATCTGAACCCTAGGGACGCTGTCTAGCGGAGTCAGGTAGACAGGGTGCGATCGCAGCAAAGTTGTTCATGCTCTGGCTCAAGCGTTGGAACTTCATCGAACGGGCCAAGCTCGAGCGGGAGCTCTGGGAAGCCTTTGAGCGGCGAGAAGATCTCGAAGCGCTGGTGGAGGCCCTGCGGCAGCGGGTCGACAGCGGCAGTGCCACTGATCCGGGTGACGACCGCTTTCGTTTGGAGGTGTGGACGACGACCCTTGGCCGCATCCGCAAAATCGAGGCGATGATGAAGGATCAGCCGCGCTGACGGCCCATCAGTTGCGTCGCCATTCGGTGATGCCGCCCGGCTTGTCGATTAGTTCAATGCCCTGGGCAGTCAGTTCGTTGCGGATGCGGTCGGCTTCGGCGAAGTTTTTGGCGACCTTGGCCGCTTTGCGGGCAGCGATCGCCGCATCAATCGCGGCATCATCGGCGCCGTTTCCGGATGCTTCTGGCTGTTGCTGCTCTTCGCGCAGACCGACCACCGCGGCCAGTTCCCTCAGCAATTGCCAGCGCTGCTGCAACAGTTCCAGGTCGGCGGGGGCTTGTTCGGGTTGATCGCCCCTGTCGCGGCGGTTGGCAAGGCTCTGTATTACCTCATAGGTGGTTATGCGCTGAATTTGTCGCTCTTGGAGCTCTGCAAGTGGGCAAAGTCGAGGCTCTGCTGCTTCACGCTTTCTCTGGTTTGAGATCCCTCAATGCAGAAATAAAACATTAGTTCGCTTGTCGCTTGAGGAATAATTTTTCATTAGGCAAATCTTGTCTGATGGCTATTGGCTAACTGCTTCATGAGCAAATGCTATTGAGTGAGCAGATTGCTCTTGGCCTTACGCTGTGCTCAATTCATATTGTTGACACATTGGTTAAATTGTTGTCTCAGGGATTTCAGTAAGGGATGTCCTGATAATCTTGGAGTTCAGGGCTAACGTACTGTAGTTGGTGGACTAGGGCATTTGCTGCAAATTCATTTTGCGAATCGGATCAAGTCCATCATTATTCATTAATGCTTGCCCGTTCATGCTGTATGGAGGGGGTGGGCGAAGCAAATTCGATTTTTTAGCTTATTATCAGACTTTCTATTGATGAAGTCACAATATATATTTTATGAAGATATCTTTAGAGGAGGCTGAAAGAAATCGGGAATTTCAGTCGAGCATCACAAAATTTTGGCAGAGTTATTTTGGATACGATATTAAGGGGGCTATGCATATTTCAAGTGTTCTGGTGACGGCATTGTGCATCTCTGTGTTGATCCAGCTCTATTGCGTAGTCAACAATGTTAATAAGTGGCCCTTCGTTGCTCAGAATATGTTTGCTCATAAGTACAGAGGATTAATTAAAAGAATGGTAATTGTGCTTCACCGTGAAAATGGCAACAAGTGCCTTGTTTTGCCAGGAGATGTGATTCCCGTTGCATTCTTTAGAGCGCAAAGAGTATTACTTAATATTTACACCGGCCAAGCTGATCACGAAGATATTGAGCGATTCTCTAGAGATCTATTGCATCGATTAAATTACCAGCCATGGCCCAAGTTTGATGAAATCAATAAATCTGCCGCAAGCCCTGAGAATAACAAGTTCACAGCTTTTAAAATATACATAGCTGAACTTGATCTGGCGAGAGAAAAAAGGCTTACAAGAAACTCCACAATTGAGGATGTAATTTCTAAAACCCACTTATTTTGTGAGTATCAGCTTTAGATCTCAATATCCATTGCTCTGCGCTTTCTTCTCAAATGCTTTTCCAATCAAATTTAATTAGCAAGGCCTTAGCCCTCACTATTTTAGTTTTAGTATCATCAAGAGAATATGGAGGTTTCTTGCCGAGCATAGAGCATATAATATCGGCAAATTCTTCCTTGAAAAAAGAGGCTAAAACATATTCATTTGCTCAAATATATCCTATTGCAAGAGCTTTTTTAATAGCTAATTGTATTTTGGTGTTCATAGGAATTTATCCCATATTCACTGTTACTTTATTAGTGATAGCATTTCTTTTCCTGGACTATTATTTTGCAAATCTAACACCTGAAATATGGCCCAACTTTTTTCATCTTCATTTTATAGGAATATGCTGCATTTTTCTGGAAATTCTTAGAATTTTTCAGTTATCAGAAATGCCTGCGGGCCCAGAAGTCTTCACTACAGTTTATTGGGTTATATTTATACAAATTAGCCTCATATATTTCTTTTCTGGCCTTTCAAAGCTAATACATGGTGGTGCTGCCTGGGCTCAGAATGCAGAGTCTTTGCATTTAATACTTTTAATGCGTGGTTCTTCTTTGGGTAAGTCAATCTTTTCGCATTCATTGTCCCGGCGAATAGCAGGAACAGGAACAATTGTCTTTGAGTTGCTTGCACCGGCATTATTACTTCTGCCTAATGGGTTTTTGTATTTGTCAGTATCTGGATTTTTATTTCATATGACCACTTATGTGTTTATTGGGATATCTTTTTGGCATTTATGGATTTTCTTTCCTGCTCTGATTCTTGAAATCTCAGGCAGATCTGGGGTATTCTAAATCGCGAAGATTATTCAACCTTTATCTGTTACTTGATGAGTAATTGCAAATACAGGGCGGACTTATTATTACTTCGTTCAACATCTTTGGCCTTCCGGTCTAATGTTTTGTGATTGTTAATTCAACACTATTTTGATTACAAATTAATTTTCCATAGCCGCCAAATGGAATTGTTGTGTGTGGGGTTGTATGGCCAATATCAATACCAAAAGCGATTGGTATGTCTTTAAGTTGCACTATTTCCAAGACGTGCCTTATTGTATTAGCGTCTAATTTTGAACTCGAAGGGCTTCTGCCAAAGATTAGCCCTTTGATGTTCCCTATATCCTTTGAGTGAAGGAGCGATATTAATGTTCTTGTTATTTCGTCGGCACTGCGTAGATCCTCAAGTATCAAGATAATGTCATTCATTTCTGGCATGTATTCGGTTCCTTGCAGAAGATGGAGAGTGGTTAGATTGCCCGCAACAATAAGTCCTTCAGCACTCCCCTCTTGGATACACTTCATAGGTTCATTGAGTTTAAATATACGATCTTCTTGATTTATAAACCATTCATCTTCGCTCCAGTGACTGCTAGCTTTAATTGTCCATGGATCCTTATTAAATAGACATTTTTGGAACTCCTGAATTGTGTATGTTAGGCCCTTTTTCATCCCAAAAGTAGAATAATGTGGGCCACTGTAAGTCACTAAGCCACTTTTTTTAAGGATCGCCGCAGAGAGCAATGTTATATCCGAATAACCGCAAAAAACCTTGGGATTATTCCTGATTAATTCATAATCTAGATGTGGGATGAGCTGATTAGCATGAAAGCCTCCGATCGCGGTCAAGATACATTTTATGGATGAGTTGCTAAAGGCTGAATGAATCTCATCAAGCCGCTTGCTTAGGGGTAAACACCCAAAGATATCTACTTCCTGTGTTTCAGTTGAAACGACAACTTTCAGCCCCATATTGGTGATATTTTCACGTGCTTTGTCAAGCGTATACTGGCCTGTTTTTCCTTTGCCAATTATTTGAATACATTTTGATGGCGAGATTACAGACACAGTATCTCCATGATTTAGCTTCGGCGGAAAAATTAGTTTCATGGTTGTTGTTGGCACTCACATTCAGGGTGGATCGCTATTGATTTTTCGATCATCTTGTAGCTTGATGAGTCTAATATGAATTGTTTTCCTGCAGTTGCTACCTCAAGTCCTAGGAGAAAGCGGATTACTTCGTTGACTGCCATTGAGGCTACAATGGTATTGAGTGGGCCATATGACGTGGCTTGAAGCCGTGAATTCAGCTGGATTCTGTCAGTTGTCTTGTCTTCTTCGAGTCTGCAAAAATGACAGGCTGTTTTGCCAGGAATGATGAATGGGCCAATGAGACCATTGATCTCTGCGTAGCCTGCAGTGATAAAAGGAACGTTGCACTTTAAGGCTGCCTGATTGGTCCACGAACATATTGTTTTTGGTGGGCTGTCTGCAGACAGGACCCATGCATCGCAGTCTCCCAAAAACTCTGCGATCTCTTCATGACTTTTAATCTTACTTTCTTGAAATGCTATTTTGCAGGAGCTATTTCTATCCATTAATCGCTTTTGAATTTGTTGTACCTTTGGAAGCCCGACATCGGCTTCTTCTAGCAATACAACTCTAGGTAGGTTTGTCTCTTCGAGTAGGTCATCATCCATCAACTTGATGGTGCCAACCCCGGCTGCTGCTAAAAGCATCGAAACAGAAGACCCTATGCCACCAGCACCAATTAATCCAACTTTCTTGTTCTTAAGGCCTGAATAATCTTCTTTTGACTTTCCGAAGATATCATAATATAGTTCGTGGCGATCGTAGCGTGAGGTTGTGTGGCTGCTTTCTACTTCTTCGATGACTCCATAGTCATATAGCTCTTTGATGCATTGAATAATGTTTTCGACTGAGGCGTCTGATTTGGTGTTTTTGAGGCGCGAGCAAAGATCTTCTAGGCTTACAGGGCTGTTGAGAATTCTGCATAGATCCGCGAGAAATTCTGGTGGTTCTTCGAGAGTAAATGCCCGAGGTGGTGCCATCCAAAACTGTATCTTCCCGGATGGGGAGAGTTGAATCGAAATCGAGCGTTTGATTTGAATTTTATCCATCTGGGTGTCTCTTTTATGTGAATGAAGTTCAGAGGGGAATGATGCTTGATTGTTTCTTAGAGTTTAGTCGGCTTCGCTGGATTACTTGGAAGCCTTAATGTGAACTTTGGCATGTTTGCTGTTGTTCCCTTGGGCTCTTTGAGAATCGCCTGAATGCTTAAGGAAGAAGATGATCAAGGTCACTGCGCGCTGTGATTTTGATCACAGATAGAACTGAGCTGCAGTTGTGTCATGTTTGCGATGTCTGTGTTGCCCAACTCTGAAAGCCCAATGGGGAGATGTCTGAGTTGCGGCCTGACTGAAAGTCGACCTGAAGTTGGTTGGGCAACGTTGTGCATGAGTCAACGCACTATGGATGCGCAAAAGAAAGGGGTCGGTCACCTGTGGTGACCAACCCCTTCCGTATCAGATGCGTGAGACAGGCTTGTCTCGATCAATTCATCATGTCTTGCCAAATGCTTGCTTTGGGGGCGACCTTGAGCTTGGTGGACTGAAGGAGTCGTGGTGCTTGAAGCTTGGAAGAGCGGCGCGAGAAGCTCAGTGCACGAAAGCCACCTGCGATGGATTGCAGTTCTTTTTCGGTCAGTTCGTGGTTGAGGTTTTTCATGGTTTTGAGTTAGATACTTGTTGCTTGTCCTGTGTTGGACTCTTTAAGGATGGCTTGAGTGCTTCAGGAAGAAGATGATCAAGCTCACTGAACACTGTGATTTTGATCACAGATAGAACTGAGCTGCAGTTGTGTCATGTTTGTGATGTCTGTGTTGCCCAACTCTGAAAGCCGAATGGGGAGATGTCTGAGTTGCGGCCTGACTGAAAGTCGACCTGAACCTGGTTGGGCAACGTTGTGCATGAGTCAACGCACTATGGATGCGCAAAAGAAAGGGGTCGGTCACCTGTGGTGACCAACCCCTTCCGTATCAGATGCGTGAGACAGGCTTGTCTCGATCAATTCATCATGTCTTGCCAAATGCTTGCCTTAGGGGCGACCTTGAGCTTGGTGGACTGAAGGAGTCGTGGTGCTTGAAGCTTGGAAGAGCGGCGCGAGAAGCTCAGTGCACGAAAGCCACCTGCGATGGATTGCAGTTCTTTTTCGGTCAGTTCGTGGTTGAGGTTTTTCATGGTTTTGAGTTAGATACTTGTTGCTTGTCCTGTGTTGGACTCTTTAAGGATGGCTTGAGTGCTTCAGGAAGAAGATGATCAAGGTCACTGAGCACTGTGATTCTGATCACAGATAGAACTGAGGTGCAGTTGTGTCATGTTTGCGATGTCTGTGTTGCCCAACTCTGAAAGCCCAATAGGGAGATGTCTGAGTTGCGGCCTGACTGAAAGTCGACCTGAAGTTGGTTGGGCAACGTTGTGCATGAGTCAACGCACTATGGATGCGCAAAAGAAAGGGGTCGGTCACCTGTGGTGACCAACCCCTTCCGTATCAGATGCGTGAGACAGGCTTGTCTCGATCAATTCATCATGTCTTGCCAAATGCTTGCCTTAGGGGCGACCTTGAGCTTGGTGGACTGAAGGAGTCGTGGTGCTTGAAGCTTGGAAGAGCGGCGCGAGAAGCTCAGTGCACGAAAGCCACCTGCGATGGATTGCAGTTCTTTTTCGGTCAGTTCGTGGTTGAGGTTTTTCATGGTTTTGAGTTAGATACTTGTTGCTTGTCCTGTGTTGGACTCTTTAAGGATGGCCTGAGTGCTTCAGGAAGAAGATGATCAAGGTCACTGCGCGCTGTGATTTTGATCACAGATAGAACTGAGGTGCAGTTGTGTCATGTTTGCGATGTCAGTGTTGCCCAACTCTGAAAGCCGAATGGGGAGTTGTCTCGATTACACCCTGGCTGAAGCTTTTACTCTTGTTGGCTAGATTTTGCTTGATACGTGGTTATTCCTTCTAGGCATCCGCGTGTTTCTCACCAGTGAAGATGTGAGGGTGTTGGGTTGTTACGCGCCGTCGTTTCTTGATAACCAGAGCGCTTGCCGCGCTGACGGCCCATCAGTTCCGTCGCCATTCGGTGATGCCGCCCGGCTTGTCGATCAGTTCAATGCCCTGGGCGGTCAGTGCGTCTCGGATGCGGTCCGCTTCGGCGAAGTTCTTGGCGGCCTTGGCCGCTTTGCGGGCAGCGATCGCCGCATCAATCGCGGCATCATCGGCGCCGTCTCCGGCTGCTTCTGTCTGTTGCTGCTCTTCGCGCAGACCGACCACCGCGGCCAGTTCCCTCAGCAATTGCCAGCGCTTCTGCAACAGTTCCAGGTCGGCGGGGGCTTGTTCGGGCTGATCGCCCCTGACGAGGCGGTTGGCAAGGCCGCGCAGGGGGCGGGCCAGGTCGAACAGCACGGCCAGAGCACCTGAGCTGTTGAGGTCGTCGTCCATGGCCGCCACAAACCGCTCCTTCATGACGGCCAGGTCTCCATCGACGGCGTCGCCTGCCAGTTGTGCACCCTGATCTTGCACTGCGGCCACAGGCCAGCCCAGGCTCTGGGCATGGACCCGTCCCAGCCCAAGGGCGGCGTTGAGTCCTTTCCAGCCGGTGGTCGCGGCTTCGAGCGCCTCGGCGGTGAAATCCAGGGGTTTGCGGTAGTGGGCCTGGAGGACAAACAGGCGCATCGTCATTGGTGAGACGCCGCTGTCGAGCAACGCCCGGATCGTTGTGAAGTTGCCGAGTGATTTCGACATCTTGGTGCCGCCGACATTGACCATGCCGTTATGCATCCACAAATTCGCCAGGGTCGTGCCATTGGCGGTTTCCGATTGGGCGATTTCGTTTTCATGGTGTGGGAACGTCAAATCGCCACCGCCCAGGTGAATGTCGATGGTGGTTCCCAGCTCCTGACGAACCATGGCCGAGCACTCGATGTGCCAGCCCGGTCGCCCAGGCCCCCAAGGTGAATCCCAGCTGGGTTCTCCTTCTTTGACACCCTTCCAAAGCGCAAAATCGAAGGGGTGGCGCTTGCGGCTCTCTTCCCCATCGGCTGTGCGGCCGCTCGCTCCTTGCTGCTGCTCGTTGGGATCGCGGCCGCTCAGCTTGCCGTAATCCTTGGCTTTGGAGATGTCGAAATAGACATCGCCATCTGAGCTGTAGGCCGCGCCCTTGGCTTCGAGTTCGCTGATCAGTTTTTGGATGCCATCGATGCAGCCTGTGGCCCTTGGCATGCGATCGGCCGGCAAGATATTGAGCCGCCCCATATCGATTTCAAAGGCTTCGATATTCCGTTCGCTGACAGCCTCCATTGAGCTGCCTTCCTCATTGGCGCGGTTGAGGATCTTGTCGTCGATATCGGTGTAATTCTGGACGTAGGTGACGTCGTAGCCGCGCCAGATCAAGTAGCGGCGCAGCACATCCCAGTTGATGTAGCTGCGGGCGTGGCCCAAGTGGCAAAGGTCGTAGACCGTAACGCCGCAGCAATAGATCGTGGCTTTGCCGGCCTCGAGGGGCTCGAACGCTTCGGTGCGGCTGGTGAGGCTGTTCGTGAAGCGCAGGGGCACAGGAACGATTAAATGCTTCTGGCGAGGTTACGGCGAAGCCCCCTATTTCGCCTCCATCCAGTTGGCGCCGCTGCCCGTTTCCACCACCAGGGGCACGCTCAAGGTCATGGCGTTTTCCATGGTCTGCACCACCAACTGACGCACCGTGTCCAGAGCAGCTGGCTCCACCTCGAGCACCAGTTCATCGTGCACCTGCAGCAGAAGCTGGGCTGGCAAGCCCTGTTGCTGGAGCGCGGTTTGGAGCTGCACCATGGCCAGCTTGATGATGTCGGCGCTCGACCCCTGAATGGGGGCATTGGCGGCAGCCCGCAGTTGCTGGGCTTCCATGCCGCCGCGGCGGGCCACATCAAGATCGATCTCCAGCGGGTCTTTGCCCAGTAGGCGGCCGAGTCCGTTGCGATCGAAGTGGAAGGGGCGGCGGCGGCCCAGGATCGTTTCCACGTACCCACGGCTGAGGGCCAGGCGCTCCTGCAGTTCGAGAAAGGCAAACACCTTCGGATAGCGCTGTTTGTATTTGGCCAGAAAGTCTTTGGCCACTACCTGGCTGACGCCGGTTTCGCGGGCGAAACGCTGGGCACCCATGCCGTAGATCACACCAAAGTTGATGGTTTTGCCCAAGCGGCGCTCATCGGCACTCACCTCGTCTTTCTCCAGCAGCAACCGAGCGGTCAGCGCATGCACGTCATCGCCGTCGCGGTAGGCCTGCTGCAGCACCTCCTCGCCAGAGAGGTGGGTCAGGATACGCAGCTCGATCTGGGAGTAGTCGGCACTGAGCAGCTGCCAGCCCTCCTGGGGAAGAAAGGCCTTGCGGATGCGGCGCGAAAACTCCGTGCGCACCGGGATGTTCTGCAGATTGGGGTTGCTGCTGCTGAGCCGCCCTGTGGCGGTGACGGCCTGGTTGAAGTCGGTGTGCACCCGACCTGTTTCCGCTTCCACCAGTTGGGGGAGTGCTTCGACATAGGTGCTCTTGAGCTTGCTCAGCACCCGGTGTTCCAACAGCAGCGGCACCACCGGGTGGTCGCCCTCCAGTTTTTCCAGCACGGTGGCATCCGTGCTCCAGCCGGTTTTGGTGCGGCGGGATTTTTTGCGGTTGAGTCCGAGGGTGTCGAACAGCAGTTCCCCAAGCTGCTTGGGAGAGGCAAGGTTGAAACTGGTGCCGACCACGTCCTGGGCTTCCGTTTCCAGCCGCTCGAGGGTGGCGCCCAGTTCGGCGGAGAGCTCCTGGAGGTAAGGCACATCAATGCGGATGCCGGTGGCTTCCATCAGGGCCAGCACCGGTTCGAGCGGCAATTCCACTTGCTCGAGCAGGGCCGGCAGCTGTTCGCCCATGCTCGTGAGTTGCTGGCGCAGGTCGAGCGCTAGGCGCCGAGTGAGATGCACATCCATGGCGCAGTAGAGCGCGGCCTGGTCCACCGGCACTGCCGCAAAACTGCTGGCTTTCCCGTCCTTGGCCTTGCCCACCAGATCGGTGAACAGCGTGGGGGTGATGCCGTAGTCCCGCTGGGCCATCAGGTCGAGGCCATGCTTGGCCGCGGCATCGCGGAGGTAGTCCGCCAGCAGGGTGTCCATCACGACTCCCCCCAGCGTCAGGCCGTGACGCAGCAGGATCAGACGGTCGTATTTGGCGTTCTGAAGAGCTTTGGGGTGGTCGCTGCTGGCCAACCAGGGAGCCAGAGCCTGGAGTACGGCATCGAGAGCCAGTTGCTCTGGCTCACCCGCCGCGTCTTCCCCGTCTGGTGCGGCAGGAGCCATATGGCCAACCGGGATGTAGGCCAGATCCTTGAGGTCTGCCCCCCAGCACACCCCGACACCCACGAGCTGGGCTTTGAACGGGTTGAGATCGCTGGTTTCCGTGTCGACCGCCACAGGGGCCAGAGGATCCCGGCAGGCCATCAAACGCTCCACCAGGCCCGTGAGCTGGGCAGGGGTGGTGATCAACTCAGGCTGCAGGTCCGGCAGGGACGCGCTGCTCTCAGGGCTGGTTGATGGGTCGTTCGCCGCCGCTTGATCCGGGTCACTGGTGCTGGATGAGGCCGATGCTTTGGTTTTGCTGCTGCTGGTTTTGGCGCTCTCGACCAGGTGGCGATTGGCTGCGAGTCCCCCCGTGGAGAAGGTGGCGACGAAGGCCGGCACCTGACGCACCAGGCTGTTGAGTTCGAGCATCTCCAGCTGCTGTTGAAGGCCTTCGCCATCGACAGGTCCCAGCTCCAGAGCGGGCTCTTCAGGAAGGGGAATATCCACCAGGATCTCCGCCAGCTGCCGGGACAGGTAGGCGTTGTCGCGATCGTTGCTGAGCTTGCCTTTCAGGGCGCCTTTGATCGCGCCGCGGCTGGCTTTCGGGCCTTCCGCTTCCACCTCGGCCAACACGCGATAGACCGCGTCCAGATCGCCGTTTTCCTTGAGCAGGTTGATGGCGGTTTTGGGTCCCACCCCTTTGACGCCGGGGATGTTGTCGGAGCTGTCACCTGTGAGGGCCTTGAGGTCCACCACCGAGGTGGGCACCACCCCCAACTTGGCCACCACCCCCTCTTCGTTGATCAGCATTGGGCCGCTGCTGCGGGCATAGGGGCCACCGCCCATGTACATCACAGCGATATCGCGGCTGTCATCCACCAGCTGGAAGAGGTCGCGGTCACCGCTGAGGATGCGCACGCGCCAGCCAGCATTCGCTGCCCGGTTGGCCAGGGTGCCCAGCACGTCATCGGCTTCAAAGCCGGGGGCCATGCAGAGAGGCAGTTGCAGCTGCTGGCGCAGGATCTCCTGAAGCTGGTTGAGGTCCTGGAAGAACACCTCCGGTGCTGTGTCGCGGTGGGCCTTGTAGTTGGGATCCGCCTTGTGCCGGAATGTGGGTTCTGCCGTGTCGAAGGCGATGGCCACACCTTGCGGTGTGAGCGACTTGCAGTTGTCCAGCAGCGCTTTGAGGAATCCGTAGGTGACGCTGGTGGGCACGCCGTCCTTGGTGGCCAGGCCCCCCTCGCCCCCTTTGCTGAAGGCATAGAAGCTGCGGAAGGCCAGGGAGTGGCCGTCCACCAGCAGCAGCAGGGGTTTGTCCTGGGAAGGGCTCATTGCTGGATTGATCGGGGGCGGCAGCAGTGGGGGCGCTGTTGTCTGACTGTGGGCGCCTGAGGGCAGCCTCTCAGTTCAGGGGCTGTGGGCCGTGACTTAGTCGCGGTTTTTCGCCCAGGGCGGAAGGTCGATGAACACCTTGGTGCCGGGCTTGACCCCGTTGAGAATCGCCGTCTGACTGCCGCTGCTGGCCCCCAGTTCCACCGCCTGGAAGCGGGGCTGATCTTGCTTGCCCACCAGCAGCACACCGGGCTTGCCCTCTTCGGTCACGATCGCCACGGTCGGCACCAGGGTGCTGGCATTGGTGCGACCGGTCTGGAAGTCCACGTCCACGGTCATGCCGATGCGCAGATCGGGTGCTGGTCCAATCAGATCGAGCTCCACCTCAAAGGAGGTGACGTTGTCGGTCTTGACGGCCCGGGGAGCAATCTCGCGCACCCGGGCTTCAAAGCGCTGGTCTGGGTAGGCATCGACGCGCACGCTCGCGCTTTGCCCCACGCGAATGCGGCCGATGTCGCTCTCGGGCACCTTGGCCGCCACTTCGAGCCCCTGGGAGAGCTCCACGATCGAAGAGCTGGTGGCGCCAGCGGTGGCCGAGGCCGTGGTGGTCGGGGTGACAAAGGCACCAGGTTCAGCGAACCGTTGTGTGATCACGCCATCAAACGGGGCACGGATCAGGAGGTCATCGCTTTCCACACTCCGCTGCTCAATGCGCTCCTGTGCAGCCGCCAGAGCCGCCTGGCTGGTGAGATAGCGGGCGCGGAAATCGTCGAGATCGGCAGCACTGATGGCCCCGCGCTGGAAGAGGATGTCACGACGCCGAAAATCGGCTTGGCGCGCGTCGTAGTCGGCTTGCGCTTGGCGTTCCAGGGCCTTGAGCTCATCCAGCCGATCGCGTAAGTCACCGGGATCCATGCGGGCCAACACTTGGCCCTTGCGCACCACATCCCCTTCCTCCACCAGCAGGGCGTTAAGCACACCCTGGCGCTTGGGGCTCACATTGACCCGTCGCACGGCTTCCAGTTCACCGCTTGCGGTCACCACGCCGGGCAAGGTCCCCCGTTCGGCACTCACCGTGTAGTCACTGAGATCACGGTTTCCATTGCGGCCAGGGCCGAGGCTCCAGGCTCCGCCCCCGAGCAGCAACAGGCCTCCGGCGATCAGGGCCACGGTTCGTCTGCGGCGTAACCGCTTCAGACCCGACAATCTGGTGAGAGGAGCCAACGCTTGGTCCGCAGCTGGGGATGGGCTCTGGCGGGTGGGTGTGGCCATGGCCCTGGTCCCTTCATGGTTCTCAACAAGTGTCGCGTGTCAGCCGTCTGAGCGGTGATGCGGATAGCAGTACCTGGAAAGAGGACCCCAGGTAGATTCCGTCGATGCTTAAAGCCGGAATTGTCGGACTGCCCAACGTTGGGAAGTCGACCCTCTTCAACGCGCTCGTGGCCAATGCCCAGGCCCAGGCTGCCAATTTCCCCTTCTGCACGATCGAGCCCAACGTGGGCACCGTGGCAGTCCCTGATGACCGTCTGCAGAAGCTGTCGGATCTGAGCTCCAGCAAGGAGACGATCCCCACCCGGATGGAGTTTGTCGATATCGCCGGTCTGGTGAAGGGGGCAAGTCAGGGAGAGGGCTTGGGCAATAAGTTCCTGGCCAACATCCGCGAAGTGGACGCCATTGTTCACGTCGTTCGATGTTTTGAAGACGATGACGTGATTCACGTGTCTGGCTCTGTGGGACCGGCCCGGGATGCGGAGGTGATCAACCTCGAGTTGGGCCTGGCCGATCTGTCCCAGATCGAGAAGCGCCGGGAGCGCCTGAAGAAGCAGATGCGCACCAGCAAAGAAGCGCAGGTGGAAGATGCCGCGCTCGAGCGCATCCAGGAGGTGCTCGAGAAGGGCGGTTCAGCCCGCAGCGTGGCTCTGAGCGACGACGAAGCCGCGATGATCAAGCCTTTGGGCCTGCTAACGGCAAAGCCGATCATCTACGCCACCAACGTGAGCGAAGACGATCTCGCCGGTGGAAACCGCTTCTGTGAGGAAGTGGTAGCACTGGCAGCGAAGGAAGGCGCCGAAACCGTTCGCATTTCTGCCCAGGTGGAAGCCGAACTGATCGAATTGGGGGATGAAGAACGCGCCGATTACCTCGAAGGTCTCGGTGTGAGTGAAGGTGGCCTGCAGAGCTTGATCCGCGCCACTTATCGCCTGCTTGGTCTTCGCACTTACTTCACTACGGGTGAGAAAGAAACCCGCGCTTGGACGTTCAAGGCCGGCATGACTGCTCCCCAGACGGCCGGAGTGATCCACACCGACTTCGAACGTGGTTTTATCCGTGCGCAGACTATCGGTTGGGAGAAGCTGCTCGAAGCTGGATCCTTGGCGGAAGCCCGCAACAAGGGTTGGCTGCGCAGTGAAGGAAAGGAGTATGTGGTGGACGAAGGCGACGTGATGGAGTTCCTATTCAACGTGTAAGAAACTAGTCGGGAAGCCTTATCTGGGTTGTCTGCTGAGTTGTTGTCTACTGCTTTGTCTGCTGGTTTACGCAGGCGGTAGAACTTCATCAAGTCGTGCCTGCAATGATGAAGCAGTTGTTGATGGCAAGAAGAAGCACAAGGAGACGTTCCCGCACCCTTGTAAGTGATGTTGCTA
This sequence comes from Synechococcus sp. RS9916, assembly GCF_000153825.1. NCBI lineage: Bacteria > Bacillati > Cyanobacteriota > Cyanophyceae > Synechococcales > Synechococcaceae > Synechococcus > Synechococcus sp. RS9916. The sequence goes on along the minus strand of NZ_DS022299.1, from coordinate 1,017,268 downwards.
AAAATTAATCGATATGCTTATTATTCTATTGTCACGCTCTCGTGACAATTTAAAAGTTATCTCTCTAGTACTTAAGGCCTTTTTTATGAAGTAAATTCTGACATTTGGGCTTACCTTTTTTGACAATGTCCGTTGCCTCTTCTATCATTGATGGGGTTATTTCTTTCACTTTCTTTAGCTCTTCGAGTGTTCTGATAAAGCCTTCTTCCGACAAATTCCCTTCGTCATAGTTCCCACAAGCGGCTCCTGCTGCCCCGATAGCAACACCCATCCAAAATTTACTTCCTTTTGGTTCTTTGAAGTACTCACTCGCTGACAAGGGCGAGCCAGCAAGAAGAGCAAAAAGCGTAATGGGTACTGATAAAAGCTTTGATTTTTTCATCAAAATTTGTTGTTTAGGGCTTTGGTGTAATGGTCTTGTAGATTGATTTGGTCAGGTGTTGATTTCGTCCTTCCAGCGACAGCTTGCAGAGCCCATCTTATAAGTAAGATCACCATCGGTATCTTTGCGGCCTTCTACTCCAATGCAATGCCGAGTACCACGAATGTCCTTTAACTCAGCCATAAAATTGCATGTCAAAGAAGTGGCGCCATTGTTATACACAAACCAATTGCAGTCTGATGGCTGGATAAATACGGCTTTGGTCCCTGAAGACCATGTGCCGACTTCATTCATCTTGGTGAACAAGCTATACTTTCCGCCCGATTCTTTGTAATCTTCAAGCGTTTTTGGGTCTACCTTTTTCCAGTCCGTACTGAAGTCAGGGTCAATGCCAGGTCCAGTGAGGTTGGTGATGGCAGCGCAACCAGTCACAGAAAATGCAAAAGCTGCATAAAAAAGGATGCGCTTCATGTTGTAATCAGATTCCCTGAAATGTTATCACTTCGATTGCTTTATGCCCCTTTTTGCTTATAGGGGACGGTTGAAGGCTCACGGGTCTTGTTGATTTGGATCATTGTTTGGCGTGATCTGTGTCACGGGCCTCCCATGGGTCATGCCGTTGATCTTCGTCAGGCTTCGCGATTGTTAGTCGTTTGAGCAGGAGTCATCGCTGCTGGAATTCGAGCTGTGCTCACTGTCTGCGCTGTCGCAGCGTGGGCTGTCGTTGTGCGTGTTGTCGTTCTCGCTTTGAGCATTGCTGAGGCTTTGATCAGTTTCCAGATTGAGGCGTTCAAGCTCCGCCATATCATCTGAGTTGGTGGTTGTTTGGGATGGGGGTTGGCTGTTTTGGACGGCAGTTTTGGCTGCTTTGATCTGCCACACCAGCCAGGCCACCACAAGCGCAATTAATCCGATCGCAGGTAGATAGGTGTCCATTCCGATCTCATGGGTCGGCGTTGGATTGGGTAGTTTCTGCTCCTGCTGCAGTAATTGGATTTGCTCGCTGTCGAGCTCGTAGTAGATATCACCCGCCTCGTCCGTGTTCGCATTCAGTTCGGCTAGTACGTAGCTATCAACAGAAATTTTGTAGGGAACAATGAAATTGTCGGTTTGAATTAAGGCGGCGTAGCACACGGTTGTGCTGTCGCTTTTCTCGGTGGGGATGGTGAATCTCTCGACCCCTTTGACGCACTTCAGCTCCTCTCCAGTCCCCATGCTGAAGAAGAAGGCGAAGGAGGGAGTTGTTGTCATGGGGAAGAGTTGTCAGTTGCGTGCAGATTGCAGTCGTCAGGGTCTTGCCTGGCTGGCTTGCTGTTGACGGAACGTTTTGCAGGTGTACGACGAATGCACCACAGGAGTGCTCTCGTCGCTGGCGCAACGGAAGCCCTCCTCAAACGAAGCCCGTTTGGCGGCATCGAACTGGGCAACGCCCACCACCCCGATCACCACCAACACCACCAGCGAGATGCCCGCTCCGGTTCCTTGGGGGTAGAGCCGCATGGCCGTCACAGCTGAAACCGTTTCGGATCCTGCCATGGTTGTTTGGGTTGCGTCAGCTGTAGTCGGCGCTGATCTCAGGATGGTTGGCCACAATCACCCCCAGCTCCTGCCTCCATTGATGAAGGGGCTTCTCCCAACCCTCTTCCCACTTCTGCGTCACCAGTGGCGTGGCTTGCAGTCCAATGCGGTTGCCATGGGCGATGCCATGGCTGATGGCTTCCAGTTCCGTGGGCTTGAGGCGTACCGCCTTGAAGCTGGCCAGCAGGTTGAGCAGCACGTAGGCCGGGAAGCCGATCTGCGTGGCAGTGATCGCTAGCACTCCTGATTCACCCGCTGGTTGGGTGTTGAAACCGCCAATCACGTGGTGGATGTCGTGGGTCGTGGCGATGCGCTGGGTCAGCCACAGGGCATCGGTGCTGGTGTCGCGTGGCCGGAAGAAATCGGGGTCGTAGTTCAGCTTGCGGATCATGCCGGCGTAGGCATGGCCCAGGCTGCCTTGCGGGAGTTGCTCCAGCTGGTCAACGTCGGGTTGAAACGGTGGGTAACGCTCCTCAAGCAGCTCGGCTCCGCCAGGGAGGGCACGGAAGCGCTCAACGCAGACGCCCATGGCATCACTGTCGATGAAGTTGTCGACCAGATCAGCGACGCTGTCGAGCCCCCCACCGCTCTTGGCCAGCTCCCGCAGGATGCCCAGATTCTTCACGGAGCGCAGAAGTTCCCTGGCTTTGCTCATCGGGCTCAATCTCCAGCGGAAAAGCTCCTAACCCCGCTGTATAGCGCGGGCGCACGCCGTTGAGCAGAGGCAGGCTGAAGAGGCAGAGGGCGGCCATGAAGAGCCAGAGCACGAGGCCATGGCCCTGGGTATCCAACAGGGCGCCGGCGATCAGCGGTGCGCCAGTGGCGCTGATGGCGAAGCACTGGGAGAAGAGCGCCATGGCCAGGCCCCGATGCTCCAAAGGGGTTTCCTCGATCATGGCTTCGGCGGCCGTGGGCAGGAAGGCCGCTTTGCCAAAGGCCATCGGCATCACGGCCATGGCGATCAGCACCAGGCCATCACTCCAGAGCGTGGAGCAGGCCAGCAGAAGACAACCAATGGAAAAGCTGCACAGACCAATCCCGAGCCCGAAACGGAGGCTGCGCTTGGCGACCCAATTGCCCACGGGCCATTGCAACAGCACCAGCCATCCCAGCTCCAGTGCAATCACCAGTCCACTCCAGGCGTCGCTGAGGGGAGGTCGCTGGATGCCGCCTCGCACCAGATCCAGAGGCAAGGCGCTCTGCAGCAGCGCCACCATGCCGGTGGCCACGATGCTCACCAGCAGCACCGGTATGAGCGGTAGCAACCAGTGAAAGCGTGAGGGTGCTTCTGCAGGGCTGGCGTGGCTGCCGTCTTCGTCTGGAGCGTTCAGCTCCGTTTGCAGTTGTGCGAGGCGGCCGTCGGGCAGGGGGCGCCAACCGAGCACCACCAACATGGTGAGCACGGCAATGGCTTCTACCCAATAGACCGCTCGGATCACGCCGAGGGCTGCCAGAACGGCTCCACCCAGGGCGCCAAGGGCCACCCCGCAGGCATCTGCAGTGCGCGCCAGGGCATACCCCCGACTGGATGGGAAGTTGGCGCTGCTCAGCGGCACAGCCAATTCGATCGCAGGGAAGTACAGACCCGCCGCGATGCCGATCAGCATCTGGCCACTGAGATAGCCGCGAAAGTCGGTCGAGGGCAGCAGCACCAGATCGGCCATGAGGGCCAGAAGGGCCGCCCCCCGCACTGGCCAGGAGCAACTGAGGCCTCGATCCAGGAGCACACCGCAGAGAAGGCGCACCACGGTGCCGATCAGCGCTGCGGCTGCGAGTCCTTGGCCCACCTGGCTGGCAGAGAGGTCAACCTGATGAAAAATGATCGGTGTCATGTAAATGACACCGCCGGCCCCGATGGACGCGAGCAGCCGGATCCATGCCAGTTCTTGCAGGGCTGCGGGAAACTGGTTCCACCAGTTCAAGGGCCTGGGTCTTGCAAGGACGACGTTCAACAGGACGACCCACGCGATGGTGGGCGGAGATTGGATTCAACTTCAGTCTGGTGGTCGCCTTGGTGTCTCCGTGCCCATTGCGGGCAGCCGAGCAGCTGGAGGTGCAGTTCGATGGTGTCGTTATTCCTGTCGCCATCAAGGATCTGGTCGCTTGGGGCCGGTCTGGCGGTGTGTCGGATGCCGAACTGAGTATTTGGCTGGATCTGCTGGAGCCCGCCAGTCGCCAAGGAATGCTGGAGTTGCTGCGGGCCCCGTTGATCACGGATCGGAGCATGGCCCGTCAGATGCTCGACAGCTGGGCCGGGCGCCGTCTTCTGGATGAAGTCGCCGATTTGGTGCGTGTTGATGACGACACGGTCGGTGTCACCGTGCTCAGCACCCTTGAGCGCTTACTCCAGGAGAAGCCCCAGGTCACCAGCCTGGATTTGCTGGAAGCACTGCCAGCCGAGAGGGTGCGTCTCGACCTTGATGGCCTGGTGCAGGTGGCCGCCCATTGGCGAGAGCAGCTCCAACGTCAGCAGGCGCTGGTGGCTCGGCTGGATCGCATCCCCTTGCAAGCGGTGTTTCCTCCCGCCGAGCCGGCGGTGGAGACGCTCAGCCTCCCGACCATCCAGGCGTTGCAAGTCCCGCATCGCACCGAGCCGCTGGAGCTACAGCTCTGGCAGCCCAAGGATGCTCGCCGGCCCAGCCAGGCCTCGGATCGACCTTGGGTGGTGCTGATGCCGGGGCTGGGGGGGACCCCCGACCATTTCCGTTGGCTGGGCCGGCTGCTCAGCCATCAGGGCTGGCCTGTGGTGGTGTTGGAACACCCCGGCAGTGATTCCGAAGCTGTGGGGGCCTGGCTTCAGGGCAATCGTCGCCCTCCCGGCGCTGAAGTGCTGCCCGATCGCCTTCAAGACCTGGATGCTGTGCTCAAAGCCCAGGCCGATGGCACCCTTCCGGTCCGCGGCGAGCGGGTGGTGCTGGTCGGCCATTCCATGGGAGCGCTCACCGCCTTGTTGGCGACCGGTGTGCGCCCGCAGCCCGGTCTGGAGTGGCGATGCCGTGAAGCTCTGGATGATTTGCCCCTGAGCAATCTCTCGCGATTGCTGCAGTGTCAGCTCAATGCGGTCGATCTTCCCCCCACCAAAGCGCCAGCCCAGCTGGTGGGGATTGTGGGGATGAACAGTTTCGGCAGCCTGCTCTGGCCCCGAAACCGGCCGGTGCGGATTCCGGTTCCTGCCTTGTTCACCGGCGGCACCCTCGATTTGATCACCCCTCCGCTGAACGAGCAGCTTGAGTTGCTGTTGGCCACAGCTCCAGATCCCCGCAGCCGGGCGGTGCTGGTGGAAGGTGCCAGCCATTTTTCGCCGATCCGGGTGGAGGCCCAGCTGACCGAGTCAAAGGACAACGACCTGTTCCAACTGGGTGAGGAACTGGTGGGGGTGCAGCCGCTTCAGGTGCAGGCGTTGCTCGGTGAGGAGATCATCACGTTCTTGGAGCAGCTCACGCCGGGCCGCCAGGGTTCAGCGTCACAAGGGGGCCCCGCCTTGATTCATCGCCAAGCCGGCAGCCTGCACCTGCACCGAATCAATGCAGAGGGGGCCATTCAGCTGTTGAACGAGTCTTAGTACCGCACCCGGGGATCGAGCAGGGCGACCAACAGATCCACCACCACGCTCACCATCACCACCAGGGCTGCCACCACCACCACGATCCCCTGCACGACGGGGTAGTCGCGTTGATTGATGCTCTCCTGCAGGCGCAGGGCGATCCCTGGCCAGGAGAAGGTCACCTCGATCAACAGGGCTCCGCCAATCAAGGAGGCCACGGTGATCCCTGCGATCGTGAGCACCGGCAGCATGGCGTTGGGTAGGGCGTGTCGCAGTACCACCTGGCGTTCATTGAGCCCACGGCTGCGGGCTGCTTCCACGTAGTCAGAGCGCAGGGCCCGGCGCAGGTTGAGCCTCAGCGCATTAGTGAACACGCCGCTGAGCAGCAGGCCCAGGGTGCAAGCCGGCAGCACCAGGTGACGCACCGCTCCGTTGAAGGCGTCCCAGTCACCGCTGCGCAGGCTGTCGAAGAGCAGGAAGCCACTGCCGGAGGGTGCCACCAGACTGGGTGGGAAGCGGCCACCAACCGGCAACCACCCCAGGATCACGGCGAACAGCAGCTGCAACAGCATCGCCACCCAGAAGGGAGGCAAGGCGTAGGTGCCAATGCCATAAAACCGCCCTGCCAGATCGAGCTTGCCCTCCGGCCGTGCGATGCCACTGAAGCCGATGCTCAGGCCCACGAGCGCGGCCAGCGCCAACGCGGTGATGCTCAATTCCAGGCTGGCGGGCAGTGCCTGGGCAATGATCTCGCGCACCGGCTCCTGGTTGATCAGCGCTGAGCCCAGATCTCCATGCAGCAGGCCCTTGAGGAAGTCGAGGTATTGATGACCCAGTGGCATGTCCAGCCCAAGGCGTTGTCGCAGCAGGGCTTTGGCAGCGGCTGGTGCCCGGCTGCCGAGCACGGCATCCACAGGGTCGCCAGGGGCAACACGCAGAAGCAGAAACACCAGCGTGGCAATCAGCCAGAGCATCACTGGCGCCAGGGCCAGGCGCGTGGCGCAGTAGCGCAGCAGTTCACGACTTCGTGCCATCAGCGCCGCTCCTGCAATCGGGCCAGCTGCAACTGCCCGCTGCCATTGAATTCTGGTGGCGCAAGATCCGTCTGGGCCCAGGCTTTGGGGGTCACCAGCCACACCGGCAGGTAGGCGGCGCCCTCCGCGGCCATGGCATCAAGCTTGAGCAGTTGCTGCAGCCGCGGCTGTCCTTTGATCGCATCACTGCGGCGCAGGGCAGCCTCCAGGCCGGGCTTGGTCCAGAAGCTGCCACTGATCACGGCTTCACCGGCTTCGCACACCTCGCCGCTGGATTCAGTGCAGCTCAGCAGCGGCGCGAGATAGGCCTCTGGATCGGGATAGGAGCCGCCCCAGTCGAGCATCACTGCCTTGAAGGCCCCTTCACCGAGCTGACGGTAAACGGTGGTCGACTCAACGCCCTCGAGGCTGAGCTGCACGCAATCATCGAGATCGCGGCGCAGCTGGGCCTGCCAGGTCAGAGCCATCAGGCGGTCGGAGGGCACGTTGGAGCGGTAGGTGAAAGGCAGCTGCAGGGTTTTGCCCTGGCAGTAGCCGGCTTGCTTGAACAGGGTGCGGGCCTTGGTGGGGTTGAAGTGCGGCCAGGGTTCCGGCTTGCCGCCCCGCAGGCTGGGGGGGATCAAGGACCGCAGCGGCCGGCGCTGGTGGTGGCTCACTCGTTCACTGATGAGGGGGCGATCGAGGCTGTAGGCCAGGGCTTGGCGCACCTGCTGCGATTGCAAGGGCGGTGCATTGCTGAGCAGGGTCACGTAACCGATCTGCAGGGCTGGGCCGGAGCTCTGCAACAACAGGCCTGCTTCGGCGCGGCGGTCGAGAGCCAGCCGTTGGTCTTCATCAATCGATTCCGACATCAGCACATCCACTTCGCCACTTCGCAGGGCACCGAAAAGGGCGGTGGAGTTGCTCAGGTTGATCAGATCGAGTCCAGCGTTGCGGGGCGGTTCGCCCCAGTAGTCCTTGAACGGCACCAGCCTCTGCTGGGTGGCCCGGAAACTCGCCAATCGATAAGGGCCGGTCCCAATGAAACGGTCGTTGAGGAAGCTGTCTTGATGGTTGGCGTAGGCAGTCGGAGAGACTGGGGTGAGGTAGGGGGACGTGAGCAGGCTTTCCAGTGAGCTGGATGGACGACTGAGGCGCAGTCGCAACACATCAACCGCAGGCGTTTCAATCGCCTGAATCCGGTCGCCCACCACGTAGCTCTGGGTCCCGATCCGTAGGAACCGGCGCAAGCTGAAGGCCATGGCCGCTGCATCAAAGCGGGTGCCGTCGTGGAACAGCACGTCGCGCCGCAGCGGAATGGAGATGGTGCGGCCTCCGTCACTGATCTGGGGCTGGCGAGACGCGAGCTGGGGCTTGAGGCTGCCGTCACGTTCTCGGCTGTACAGGGTGTCGCCGAGCGCGGTCAACAGCTGCAGGGTCCCGTAGGTGCTGGCTTGGGCAGGGTCAAGGGACGCGATCCGGCCTGCGCTGGCCACCGTCAGGCGATCACTGCGGCGATGGGGTTGACAGGCGAGTTGGCTGAGACTGAGGCCAAGCAGCAGGGCGGCCAGGACTGCTCCTGAACCTGAATGTCGCTGCTGTTGCACCGGGGGATTCGTCTTGGCTGCGCCCATTCAAGGGCGATTGGTTGTTCCTGGGGCGGGGGCGTGGTGATCTGAAGCGTCTGTCTGATCGATTTGCCCGAGGGAGATTTCGAACACGTGGGAACCGCCTGAGGCTTGAAGCGGCCAACGCCTCACCCAGCAGCGGTCGTGGCAATCGTCGATTCCAATCACCTGGAACAACTCGTTGCTGTCGATCAGCTGAACGCAGTCGCCCTGGTGCAGATCCATGGTCAAGGCTGACGTTGGCTGCAAGCAGCGTTGACCAGTGGGACGGATCAAGTCGTTCGGCATGAACTGTCGCAAGCACAGATCAGCGGATGCGGATCGATGCAGCGGAGATTTGTAATAACTCTGCCCTATCTCAGGGGGCGAATGCCAGTGCGTTGACGGCGCGACTTCCCCCTGGATGCTCGCTCAGAGGCAGCCGAGATGGGCGGCAACGCCGCGTACCTCAGGCAAGGCGGTAATCGCTGAGAGGGCGGCCTGCATGGCGCCATTGCTCACTTCATGGGTGATCACAACGATTTCGGCGCCTGCATCGCTGGCATCGAACTGCACGATCGACTGGATCGACACGCCCTGGTCGCCAAAGCAGGAGCCGATGCGGCCGATCACGCCGGGGGCGTCGTCGGTGTTGAAACGCACATAGTTGCGTTGGCGGATGGCGTTGCTCTCGACCAGGTGGCAAGCGCGCCAGCTGCTGGCCGCCAGCAGGGGGTCGAGATTGCCGTCGTTGTCATTGAGCTGGCGGATGCCGGCGATGTTGAGGATGTCGGCCACCACGGCTGATGCGGTGGGGCCTGCGCCGGCGCCAGGGCCGTAGAACATCACGCGGCCGATTGGATCACCCTCCACCAGGATGGCGTTGTTGACGCCGTTCACCCCGGCGAGGGGGTGGTCTGTGGGCACCAGCGTGGGCTGAACGCTCACCGCCAGGGGCTGCGAGGTGCTGCTGTCTGCAGTGCTGGTGTTGGGGCTGTCGACGCGCTCGGCTGTAGCCAGCAGCTTGACTCCGTAGTCCAGTTGGGTGGCGTAGTCGACATCCCGGCTCTGCAGTGCGCTGATGCCTGCAGTGGGAATGGCGCTGCGGTCGATCGGTCCCCCGAAGGCCAGGCCGGAAAGGATGGCGATCTTGTCGGCGGCATCGAGGCCGTCAACGTCTGCGGCTGGATCGGCTTCGGCGTAGCCGAGATCCTGGGCATCCTTGAGCACGGCGTTGTAGTTGGCCCCTTCCTGGGCCATGCGCGTGAGGATGTAATTGGTGGTGCCGTTGATGATTCCGGTCACCCGTTGAATGCGGTTGCCGCCCAGGGATTGTTTGAGCGGCTCGATGATCGGAATGCCGCCGCCGACCGCGGCCTCAATCAGCACGTAGACCCCAGCAGCGGCGGCAGCAGCGGCGATTTCTTCCCCATGGCGGGCAATCACGGCTTTGTTGGCCGTCACCACGGATTTGCCGGCGCCGATGGCGCGCATGATCAAGGTGCGGGCCGGTTCGATGCCGCCCATCACTTCCACCACAACCTGCACGTTGGGGTCATCGACCACCGCCTGTGGGTCGGTGGTGAGCAGGGAGGGGTCCAGTTCAATCGGTCGCGGTCGGTTGAGATCGCGAACCGCCACCTTGGCGATCTGAAGATCAGCAATCAGGGGATGGCGACCTTCCGGGCTGCTGAGGATGGAGGCGACGCCGGCTCCGACGGTGCCAAGTCCCAGCAGGCCGATGCCGATCCGAGTGGCCATGTGCAGTGTCCGTCCGCGTCGTCAGTGCAACGACTTTATTCAGCGGTGGTCCCGGTGTTGGTGTTGAGCTGGGAGGCCTGGGACTGCATCATGCGCAGGATGTTGAGGAAGCCATTGGCCCGGGAAGGGGTGAGGCTTGCCTGCAGGCCGGTGGCGGCGATGAAGGCGGGATCGACGGCCATCGCCTCGCCGGGGGTCAGCCCGTCCAGGCCTTGAATCAGTAGGGCCAGCAGTCCCTTGGTGATGAGGGCGTCAGAAGCGCCTTGCCAGTGCAGGCGACCGTCTTCGAGGCGGGCATCCACGAACACCTGGGAGACACAGCCCTGCACCTTGCGGGCCTCGGTCTGCAGTTCTTCGTCCATGGGAGGCAGCTTTTTGGCTAGCCAAAGAACGTACTCGTAACGTTTTCGTGCGTCTGGCGTGCTGCTGAGTTTGTCCGCCAGTTTGTCGAGGGCGGCGCTGCCATAGCGGCTGCCAGCGCTGGCGGATGAATCCATGGCGTGTCAGCCCATGCGTGAGCGCCTGACCCTACCGACCAGGACGGTCCCGCCGTAGAGCCCGGCTCCGGCTCCCGCGCCGCCAAGGAGCGCCAGCCATCCAGTACTTGCGTGTTCGCCCTGGCTGACGGCATCGATCTGCACCACGCCTTCACGCATGGGCAAGGAGAGATAGTCGCGGTGTCCAGGGCCGCCATCGATCTGAACATCAAGGACGCCTTGTTGCAGGGCGGGCAGGGTCAGGGTCAGGACGCCGTTGGCATCCATTTGGCCCAGCTCCTCGCCGGGGCTGCCATCGGCCTGCAGCAGCCGAACAGTCGCGCCTGCTGCGGCATCCCCGGTGGAAAAGTTGCTGTGCAGCTGGAGCTCCCCATCCAGGTAGTTGATGGTGCTTTCGATCGCGTGGGCATGACCAGCCGTGGGGAGACCAACAGCGAGTGCACAGCTCGCCGTCCCCACCATCAGGCTGCGCCACAGAAACGCCATCGTTGCCACGTTCAGACTTCAGCCCATCCTGCGGGCCCCATGCCCTCTTGGGAAGGGTGAGAACGGAACGCTTCGACGTGGGCGGAACTGCTGCACCAGTGCACCCCCGTCTCGCACACCCAGCCATCGAAGGGTTGATCCCAAGGATCGCGAGGCAACGGGGTGGTGCTGATGCAGCTCTGGGGAACGACAGCCAAAGCGGTGACGTGCCGCCAGCTGGTGATGGCGCGCAGGCGGTCGTAGTAGCCACCGCCGTAGCCAAGGCGGATGCCGCTGGCATCCACAGCCAAGGCAGGAACTAGGAGCAACTGCAGCTGATCCGGCTCTAGGGTGGGTTGATCGATCGGGGCGGGGATGCCGCAACCGTCGGGTTGCAGTGGACCTTGATCCCAGGCGTGATAGCTGAGCCTGCCCCCGTTGGTTCCTGAAGGGTTGTCGTGGCCCCCTTCACTCCAGGGCAGTGCCAGGTTGCGGCCCCGCAGTGCTGGCAGTAACGGCCGCAGATCGGTTTCACCCTTCAAGGGCCAGTAGAGCCCCAAGTGACCTGTTGCAGGGGCGTGCTTCAACAAGGCCGCGACGGCGTTGCGGATGGCCTGGTCGTCGCGCTGCTCCCGCAGGGCGCGGAACTGCCGGCGGAGCGCCTGTTTGTCAGTCATGACAGCCGTCCCCATCGCCCCATCAGGGGCAGATGCAGCTTTAGCTGAGGTGTGTCGGCAGGCCAGAGCTCCAGCAGTTCGGCGCGAAAGTCGTGAAGCAGCGCTGGTGCCTGGCCGCCAGCGCGTCGTAATGCCGACCATGTGCTGATGAATCCCAGCAGTTCATTGCAGCTCCAGTGCAGGTCGATCTGCAACGCTCCAGGGATGGCCTGGCTGTGGGTGGGGAAGGGGAGATCCTGGTAGCGCCGATCCACGTGCGCGCGTTCAGCGGGCCACCAAGGGTTCAGACGCTGGTGGTAGAGGTCATCCAGCCAGCGTTGCAGCGCGGGGGGCGCACCTTGGATGGGGTCGTAGCCCAACCAGGCCAGCAGCCCACCGGGGCGCAGGACTCGCCTCACCTCTTGGTTGAACTGGGGCACGTCCAACCAGTGAATGGCGGCAGCCACCACAACGGCATCAACGCTCCCATCCTCCAGACCACTGTGCTCAGCGGCAGCCACCCGGTAGTGGATGCGGGGATGGCTTGGGGCTGCGGCGATCTGGGCCGGACTGAGATCGCTGGCCTCCACCCGGTTAAACCAGAGCGCCAGCCCCTCGCTGGCCTGGCCGCTGCCGCAGGCCACATCCCAGCAGCAATGGCGGGCTGGTGCTTGTTCAGCCAGCCATCGGAACAGGCTGTCGGGGTAGCGCGGCCGGCAGCTCTGATAGGCCGTGGCCACCGCATCAAACCAGCCGTGGTTCGGACTGGTGCTCATCCTTCCCGCACGGGACGCAGCATCGGCATCTCTCGGCTGATGCAGAGATTGTGGCTGTTTTCACCCCTTCTTCACCAGCGTTGTGCACTGGGTTCCACCAAACCCTTGGTGAGGGTGTGGTCATCAGAGGTTTCGCCTCCGAACTCCCTTAACCCACACGAACCATGTTCACCAAATCCTTCGCCGCAGTCGCTGCCGCCGGTCTGGTCGTCGCCACGTCCGCCACGGTCTTGCAACCAGCGCCGGTTCAGGCTGCGAGCAAATCTGATCTGCGCCAACAACTCAGGCATCAGGAACGCCAGATCCGGAATCTTCGCAACCGGAACCGTGCCCTGCGCCGCGAGCTGATCGCGCCGGCCTATCGCCAACGCTCTCTGCCGAGGTATCGCGTGATCGAAACCGAACGGGTTGCTCCTGTTAGGCCCGTGTTCAGCCTCTTCGGCGGTCAACGGGGTCCTGGTCTGTATCTCGACCTGAACTGATCCCCGGTGCTGTGTCCCAAGGACTGTGGCCTACCGCTGGAACCATCCAGTGAGGGCTACAGCAAGCGCATCGGCCGCATCATCTGGCCTGGGGGGTGAATCAAGGTTCAACTCCCGCATCACCGACTCCAGCACCTCGTCTTTGTCAGCGTGCCCGTTGCCCGTGAGTGCCTGTTTGATCTGCATCGGCGGAAACTCGACGATCGGCAGGCCAAAGCGGGTCAGGGTCATGATCACCACACCGCGGGCCTGCACCACAGCGATCGTGTTGCTGGAGCGGTAGAAGAAAAACTTCTCCACCGATGCCATGTCGGGTTTCCAGAGGCGAATCAGCTGGCGCAAGTCGCCGGCAATTTCCACCATTCGTTGCCCCTCGCTGCGCCCAGGGTCGGTGCGGATGATGCCGCAGTCGAGCATGGTCTGACCTTCCGTGCCTCGACCCGCTGAGGGGTCGACATCGATCACCCCGTAACCCACGCGGGCCAGGCCTGGATCGATGCCGAGGATGCGCATGAGGTCGCGCTCTGGATCAGGCGGCCAGGGCCAGTTCGAAGTCGGCGCGGTCGCTGCTTTCGCTGCGCTCAAACACCTTGCAGAACACCTTCACCACCCGGTCGCCGGAGTCCACCTGCTCCAGAGGATCCTTGCGCAGTCGATGACGCAGGCAGCAGGAGGCAACGCGCGCGACGTCGTCTTCCGTAACTTCGGTGCGACCTTCAAATGCGGCCAGGGCCCGGGCGGCACGGTTGGTGACGATGTCCCCCCGCAGACCATCGACATCAAGCTCGCCGCAGACAGCGGAGATGCGCAGGCGCAGGTCGTCGTCGATGCGCACCTGCTCAAGGCGCTGCTGGGCTTCCACCACGCGCTGCTGGAGGGCTTGCTGGCCGGCCTCGACGCTGCTGCTGAAGCCATCGGGATCGGAGTCAAACGCGGTGCGCTGATCCACCACCTGCACCCGCAGTTCCGGATCGCGCACGGTGCGCACTTCCACGCTCATCCCGAAGCGGTCGAGCAGCTGGGGGCGCAGTTCGCCTTCTTCAGGGTTGCCGGAGCCGATCAAGACGAAGCGAGCTGGGTGACGCACGGAGACGCCTTCCCGCTCCACGGTGTTCCAGCCGGAGGCTGCGGAGTCGAGCAGCACGTCCACCAGGTGGTCATCCAGCAGGTTGACCTCATCCACGTAGAGCAGACCACGGTTGGCCTTGGCCAGCAGGCCGGGTTCGAAGGCTCGCACACCCTCGCTGAGGGCTTTTTCGATATCGATGGTGCCGCAGAGGCGGTCTTCGGTTGCACCCAGGGGGAGGTCCACCATCGGGACCTGGCGCTCCTCGGTGCCCAGGCTTTCACCCTTTTCGAGCCGCTCGCGCACATCACTGCTTTGCAGATCCGGGTCGTTGGGGGAGCTGTTGTAGGGATCGCCGGCGACCACTTCGATGCCAGGCAGTAGGTCGGCCAGGGCACGAATGGTGGTGGATTTGCCGGTGCCGCGGTCACCCATGATCATCACCCCGCCGATGCGGGGATCAATCACGTTGAGCAGCAGGGCCAGCTTCATTTCCTCCTGACCGATCACGGCGGTGAAGGGGAAAACCCTGCGCTTCCGGGGTGCACTCACGGGCTGACACTCACTGATGGTGTGGATTGTTTCACAGGCAGGAGGGTCAGCACCTGTGGCGGGGTGGCATCGGCGGGATAAATCAGCCTGACTCGCACCAATCGCTGCTCACCGGGCTGGAGCGTCACGTGCCCCAGACGGGGACCTTCCTGACCCTGGCGCAACACCAAATGCACCAAGTGGCGGCCCCTGGGCTGGCCTTCAGCGCCGTCAATTCCGCGGACCTCTACCGGACCGCGATACATCACTGATGTGCGGGGCGGGGATTGAAAGCGTAGGTGGTTCGGGCCGCTCCCGTCCTTGATCGGAGATTCAAGGGCCAGGGCCACTGTGCGGGGGTGCGCGCTGGTGTTTTGAAGCGGCAGGCTGATGTCGTATTCGACGCCGTAATTGCCATGGGCAGCCCATGCTGTTCCAGGGCTGAAGGTCTTCAGTTCAGCGGTTTGCACCTGTCCAGTGCCCAGGTCTCCGCGTTCGAGGCTGCTGATCGGCCATCCCACCGCTTGGTCGGGCAGTGCCAGGGTGGTCTGCCCGGGATCGGTAATCCTGGCGCTCCAGCGGCTGCCGGTTTGGATGCCACTGACGCGGGAGTAAATGATTTTTCCGCGGCTTCCTCTGGGGGTGGGTTGATGCTCTTTGGGGCTCAGGCGACCGGAGTGCAGGAGCTCCTGCCAACGCTTCAGGGATGGCGGGTTCTTCTTGTTGCCCCGGGCCGCCAGGGTGGCCAGGTACACCGGTGCCGAACTGCGCAGACGCAGCTGAATGTTGCGGCCGTTGAGCAAGGGGTCGAGCCCTGCCACTGGAATCGGCAGCACCAACAGCGTGCTGGGAGCACCGGCCGTGAGGGTCCATTGCTTGGGAACTTCCGGGGCGCGGCTTCCCCTCAGCAGGTCACCCGCCACGCGACTGCCGGGGCCTGAGGCGATCGGTTCGCTGGTTTCATCCATGCGCGACGGCAGCGGCAGGAACGGAGCTGCTGTCTGACCCGGTTGGGTGGCCTGGGAGAGGGACGTGCTGCCGCCCATCAGATCCAGGGTGACTGGACCCGGGCCCACGGGCTGAGCGACGACGGCGATCCACAGGGTGGAGTCGAGCTCCTCAGGGGTGCCTGCGTAGACGTGGTGACTGAAGAGGTCAAAGCGACCACTGAGCGCTTGATTGAGCCCTGGGGCGTTGGGAAACGTGGAGAGCAGGATGCCGTCGCCAGTGATCAGCTCGGGGTTGTTGTCATTGACCACCAACACGTGATCGAGATGGCCAGGCAGAGGCTGAATCTGCTGCTGACGGGCGATTGACTCGGGGGCGGCCTTGGCGGCCGCCGGCTCAGCAGCGCGAGCCCCCGGGCCCAGCACCAAGGTGGCCCCCAGTGGGATGCCGGCGAGCTGGAGCATCGCAACGGTGAGGCCGAGGGCGGCGCGACAGGGTTGCAGCAGTGGAGCCTTGGTCATGCGGGTCATGGGGTGAGCAGCAGAGCGGGCAGTGAGCAGGGCGTACCAGTGATGGCGCGTGAATTACTGGCCGCGCGGTGGCGCTGGCTTGGCTTTCAACACCGGTGCCATGGCCGCGGCCATGTCGCGGATCAGCTCCGTGGAGCGGGGGTCATTGAAGGGGCCTTTCACCAGGAAGGCCGCTACAGCTCTGCTGCCATCAGGAAGTTCGATCAGACCTGCGTCGGCGTAGGCGATGCCGATGTCGCCTGTTTTGTTGTAGACCCTGTACCCCTTCAGCATCAGGCTGCTGTCGGGCTCCCCTTGCTCGCCGCCGAGGCCCTTGAGCAAACCGCCGGGGAGGAGTCGATTGGTGCGCGAGGTGCTCATCACTTCGCGGAACAAATCACGGCTGCGGGTGCTCAGCACTTCGCCGGTGTCTACCAAGGCGATGGCCCTTGCTAGATCGCGGGCGCTGGTGGTGTTCGTGCCTTTCAGATCAGGCAGCCAGTTGTTGATCTTGGTGGCACTCAATCCCAGGGTGTTGAAGCGGATGTTCACGGCCTGTTTGCCGCCCGCCCGCTCGATCATCAGGTTGGTGGCGGTGTTGTCGCTAATCCGAATCATTTCGGTGGCCACCTCATACGTGGGAAAGCGGGTGCCCACCGGTTTGTTGGCCATCCAGCCCGCACCACCGCCCACCAGGGGTTTGGTCATGGTGAGGGGTTCGTTCCAATGCAGATCGCCAGCATCCAGTCGTTCCAAGGCCGCCAGCAGGATCGGCGTCTTGATCGAACTGGCGGCTGGCAAGGCGGTATCGGCCCCCAGCTCGGCATATCGGCCGTCATCCAGCACCAGCATGAAGGCGCTCACTTTGAGATCCGCTTGCTGGGCGGCGAGGTCGCGCCAGCGTTGGCTCAAGGTGGTGACCTCGCGCTTGGTTTCAAAGCGTCCGAGGTTGTTGCCCCAAGGCTGATTGGCAGACCGGTCGTTGCGGCGGCTGCTTGAGGTTCCCAGGGGTTTGGGTGCTGGCCCACTGTTGGGCATCACCACCCAAGAGGGGAGGCTCAACTGGCCTTTCTGCACCTGAGGCGCCAGCAGTCTCAGGGCCGATCCGGTCACCACACCCAAGCCGATGCCCATCAGCATCAGCCGCAGCAACAGGCGCATCGGTTTGGCCCAGCCGGGTTGGTTGCGCTTGGAACGACTGCTGCTCACCCGGGACCGAACAAGTGCTGCCAGAGATTAGAGGCGGTGATGCCGAACCGCCCAACGCATTTGCCGCACCATTCCCCGCAGCAAGGCCACCTCATCCGCACGGATCAGGCCGCGTTGCAACAGACCGCGCACCTTGGCCATCCGCGCCCGAGCGGTGTGCTTCATCAGGAAGCCCACTTCCAGCAGCAGCTCTTCAGCATCATCGAGGCAGGCTTCCAGCGCTTTGGGCCCTGCGGGTTCGGTCTCCGGTGTCTCTGGGCTGACGAGCACGGGTTCGGCATGGGGACTCGGGCCTGTCTGCAGACGCGCGATGTCGTGCAGCACCACGGCCACAGCGTGGGACAGGTTGAGCGACGGGTAGGTGTCGCTGCTGTGCAGCGTGATCACCC
This sequence comes from Synechococcus sp. RS9916, assembly GCF_000153825.1. NCBI lineage: Bacteria > Bacillati > Cyanobacteriota > Cyanophyceae > Synechococcales > Synechococcaceae > Synechococcus > Synechococcus sp. RS9916. The sequence goes on along the minus strand of NZ_DS022299.1, from coordinate 999,855 downwards.
GTTGGCTGAGCAGCAGTTCGGCATTGGTGAGACCGTGGTCTTCACGGCCGAACACCAGAGCGATGGGCTGTTGACCACTGCCGCTGATCGCCCAGGGCAGGACCGCCTCCGGTGGACCCAGGGGGATGGTGCCGTGGTCGAGGCGACCGGCGGTGGCCACCACCCTGCTGCAGTCACTGACAGCTGCCAGCAGGGTGGGGTAGATCCGCGCTGAGGTCAGCACAGAGCGGCCATGGACCGCCATCCGCAGTGCATCCGGATCGCTGGGGTCACAGCGGGGTGTCACCAGTCGCAGATCATGGACGGCGAAATTGGCGCAGAGTCGGGCAACGCTGCCCACATTCAGAGGGCCTGCTGGCTCCACTAGCACCACACACAGAGGTGCGGGTCCTGTCATTCGGCGTCGCTGAAGCTGTGGAGATGGGCCAGTAGGTCAGCCATTCCCTGGGGTTCAATCTCGAATCGCGGCATGGGAGGGGTCTGGCCGCTCACCACTTGCTGGATGATCTGCGGGTCGCTCAGGCGTGTGCTGACGCCTTGGAGACTCGGCCCCACCAGGCCCTGACCGGCAATGCCATGGCAACCGGCGCAATTGATGCGAAACAGCAATCCACCGTGCTGGGCATCACCATCCAGCGACCGGGTGGCCACCACGTAGGGATCCCGATTGGTGCTGGTCATCACCCAGGCCACCAAGACGATGCAGGTGATCGCCGCCACGGTGACCAAACCCGCGATCAGTCCCCGCCGCTTAGGGCTGGGGGCTGCAGCAGTTGATGACGGGGAGGTCACGATTGCGTCCAAGCCATGGAACAATTGTGATCAAGTTTTCCATTGGGCGCGACAACATGATCGAACCCCTGCTCTGCGGCATCGTCCTGGGTCTGATCCCTGTCACCCTTCTGGGTCTGTTTGTCGCCGCATGGAACCAGTACCGCCGGGGCAGCGCTCTGGGGGGCTGAGAAACAGCACCGCACTGCTGCCGTAGGAACGGCAATCCTCTTCCCGCCATCCGTCTGGGGTGGCGGGTTTTTGGTGTTTGGCGTGCTCACACAGCACAAGTGCATTGGGCTGCAGCCATTCACCATCGATCAAGGCGTCCAGGCCGCGGCTGTAAAGCCCTGAGGCATAGGGCGGATCGAAATAGACCAGATCAAAGCCAGGGTCATCGTTGGGCTTTCCTCGCTGAAGCCAGCTGATCAGGTCTCGCTGCACCACCATCACCGTGGGCATGGCCCTCTGGCCCGCGGCAGTGGCTTCCAGGTTGTTGCGGCAGATGGCTGCCGTCGGGCGGTCTTGCTCGAGCGCCACCACCCGCTTGGCCCCCCGTTGAAGGGCCTCACAGCCCATCACGCCGCTGCCGCTGCAAAGGTCGAGCCAATGGGCTCCATGCAGCTGGGGCGCGAGGATGTTCATCACGGCTTCGCGGACCCGGGCGGTGGTGGGACGGGTGCCGTTGCCGCGGGGGCTGCGCAGTTTGCGGCCACCGGTGAGCCGCAGCTGCCCCTGGCCTGCGCTGCTCACGGTGCCAGTGGAGCCCCTTGATCCAGCCAGGCGAGCCAGCGCTTGATCAGTCGCTGACCGGCATCTCCTGACTTCTCCGGATGGAACTGACAGGCGCCCAGGCGTCGCTGCCACACCATGGCCGTGGCTTCTCCTTTCCCAAAGGGAGCTGTGGCTGCCAGCACGGTGGAGTCGCTGGGGTGGGCTGCATAGGAGTGCACGAAATACATCCACTCCTCCGTGTCATTGGCGCTCAGCAGCGGGGAGGGATGGTTGGGCTTCAGTTGGGCCCAGCCCATGTGGGGAATGCGTTCCCCTTCGCCTGTGGGCAGCCGCTTCACGTGCCCACCCAGCAGGCCCAGGCCGGGAGTGCTGCCTTCATCGCTGGCTTCAAACAGCAGCTGTAGCCCAAGGCAGATGCCTAAGAGCGGCTTGGATTCGGCATGCCAGCGCTGCAGGTCAGGTACCAGGCCAGTGGCAGCCAATCGTTCCATTGCCGGATCGAAGGACCCCACTCCCGGCAGGATCAGGGCCGTGCAGGCGTCCAGGTCGCCCGGGTTGTGAACAGGGTGAAGTTCCACCCCAAAACGACGAAAGGCAATCTGCACTGAGTGCAGATTGCCCATGCCGTAATCAATAAGACCGATCGTCAAGTTGACGACTGCAATCAGAGGTACTTGGAGATCGTGCCAGAGAGGGTGGCCTTGGGAACGGCGCCAACGACGGTGTCAACCTTCTGGCCGCCTTTGAACACCATCAAGGTAGGGATGCTGCGGATGCCGTATTGGCTGGCGACGTTGGGATTCTCGTCGGTGTTCAGCTTGAACACCTTGATTTTGCCCTCGAATTCCTTGGAGATCTCATCCACGATCGGCGCCACCATGCGGCAAGGGCCACACCAGGGTGCCCAGAAGTCCACCAGCACAGGCACGTCGCTCTGGAGCACGTCCTGTTCGAAGGAGGCGTCGGTCACGGCAGCAGCGCTGGACATTCTCTTATACGAGGTATTAAGGGCGAATTTAGCAACGGTTGTCAGGAAAACCCGGGCTCGAGCTCCGTTTTGACGGGAACTGTGATCTGCCCGGATCTCCCCAAAGACAAAAAGCCCGATCGCGCCGGGCCGGGGGGTGTGAGGAGTGTGCGAGCAGAGGCCCGCACGCCAGAACCTTACCGCTTGTCTTGGGCGTCTCAGCTGCCGAGCTGAGGGCTCAGGCCTACTTGCCCATGCCCAGTTGCTGGGCCTTTTGGTAGACCTTGCCCTCGGTCAGCAGGGAGGGGGCGACGACCACTTCCACCTGCTGCATTTCTTTGATGGTGCGTGCACCAAGGGTGCCCATCGAGGTCTTGAGACAGCCCAGCAGATTGTGGGTGCCGTCATCGAGTTTGGCGGGGCCGCGCAGGATGCGCTCGAGGCTGCCGGTGCTGCCCACGTTGATGCGGGTGCCCCGGGGCAACACAGGGCTGGGGGTGGCCATGCCCCAGTGGAACCCACGGCCGGGAGCTTCTTCGGCCCGGGCGATCGGAGACCCGATCATCACGGCATCAGCGCCACAGGCAATGCATTTGCAGATGTCGCCGCCCGTGACGATGCCGCCGTCGGCCACGATCGGCACATAACGACCGCTTTCCTTGGCGTAGTCATCGCGTGCTGCGGCGCAGTCGGCCACGGCGGTTGCCTGGGGGATTCCGACACCCAGGACGCCGCGGGAGGTGCAGGCGGCACCGGGGCCAATGCCCACCATCACGCCAGCCGCGCCGGCCCGCATCAGTTCGAGGGCGACGTCATAGGTGACGCAGTTGCCGATCACCACAGGCACGCCCATGTCGCGGCAGAGCGCGGCCAGGTCGAGGGTCTCTTGGCCCTCAGGTCCGATGTGATTGGTCGAGACGACCGTCGCTTGCACGAAGAACAGATCAGCCCCAGCTTCCGCAATCGCTTTGCCGAAGCGCATCGCGGCCACAGGGGTGCCGCTCACCGCTGCAATGCCGCCCTGGGCTTTGATGTCTTGGATGCGCTTGCGGATCAGGCTTTCCTGCACCGGCTGGCTGTAGATCTCCTGCATCAGGGGGACGAACTCGTCCTTGCCCACCGACGCAATCCGATCGAGAACTGCATTGGGGTCCTCATAGCGGGTCTGAACACCCTCGAGGTTGATCACCCCCAGCGCCCCCAGCTGGGAGAGCTTGACCGCCATTCCCACATCCACCACGCCATCCATGGCGCTAGCGATGATTGGAATCTCTCGCTCGATTCCACCCAGGGTCCAACGGGTGTCGGTGACTTCGGGGTCAACGGTGCGACCGCCTGGCACCAGGGCAATTTCGTCGATGCCATAAGCCCGGCGGACAACTTTGGAGCGACCAAGCTGAATGTTCACCGCAAGCTATTGAAAGATCAGGTCAAGCTACCAAGCGGCCTAAGCCCCTCGGTTTCCCCTGACCTGAACGATTCGGTTGTGGATTTGGTCTTATTTCTTGCCGGCGAAAGAGGTCCAGCGCTGGCGGAGACCCTGGAGGACTTCGGAGCGGTCTTGGCTGCGCACCAGGCGTGTGGCGGAGAAGCGCAGCACCCAGCAGACGCCCACCAGTTCCAGCAGACCTGAGGCCAGAGGAATGTTGTCGATTGCCGCGAGAAGGCCGGCGTACACCCGCAGCACCAGGAGGGCACCGATCAGATAGGCCGCGATACGGAGGGGCTGGCGCAGTTGGGAGACCTGCTCGCCGATGTCATTGCTCTCCCACCAGGTCTTCACCTTGGTGGTGAGCAGGGCCCATTCGCCACCTTCAGGGGCGCTGTCGTCACTGCTGGGATTGGCTGGGATGGTGATCCGCTCGGCGATAACCGGATCGTTTGGGGGAGTGGGAGGCTCTGGCGCTGCAACGGCCTGTTTCGGGGCCTCTGGTTGTGCCACAGCAGCGGGCTGCGGAGTGGTGACGGGTTGGGCGGTGGCAGTGGGCGGTTCGATGGCAGATGGCTGTTCACTCGCAGATCGCTGTTCACTCGCAGATGGCTGCTCAGGTGCAGAGGGCTGCTCGGTCAGGGATGGCAGCTCGGCCTCTGTGGGCGCTGCGGGCTCGTCTTGAACGGCAGACGTCTCGTTCACTGCAGGTGTGGCGGTCGCTGCTGGCTCGTCGGCGACGGCACTGCTTGCCACTGCGGCTTCAACAGTTGCGCTCTCCACAGCAGGAGTGGAGGCATCGGCTTGATCGCTGATGTTGCTGGCCTCGCTGGATGACTCCGGAGAACTGCTGCTGACCATCTCCGCCGAAGTTCTGATCGGGGTGGAGCTAGGGCCACTAATGGATAGGCCAGAAATATTGATGTCGGAGCTCATCGCCGGGGCAAGCACGATCGCGCGCACCTTAAGGGCGATCGCCGGATTTATTCCGTTTGCCTTCGTTATTGGTGTTGATTGCAATACCTGGTGAGCCGGGCACTGCCGCGATAAACTCGCAAAGGCTTTTAGGTCTTGTATGGCGGATCCAGTGGGGCCCGGCAACGGCGGTCCCGGCGAGTCCGACGACCGGATCATCCAGACGGATCTGCGTAACGAGATGTCGCGCTCCTATCTGGAGTACGCGATGAGCGTGATCGTCGGGCGTGCTTTGCCTGACGCCCGCGACGGCTTGAAGCCCGTGCATCGCCGCATCCTCTACGCGATGTATGAGCTGGGTCTGACCAGCGATCGGCCTTACAGAAAGTGCGCCCGTGTGGTGGGTGAGGTGCTGGGCAAGTACCACCCCCACGGAGATACGGCGGTTTACGACGCCCTGGTGCGCATGGCCCAGGACTTCTCGATGTCGATGCCCCTGATCGACGGGCACGGCAACTTCGGTTCGGTGGACAATGACCCTCCGGCCGCCATGCGATACACCGAATCGCGGCTGCGGGCACTCACCACCGACAGCCTCCTCGAAGACATCGAGGCGGAAACCGTTGATTTTGCCGACAACTTCGACGGCTCACAGCAGGAGCCCACGGTGCTGCCGGCTCGCATTCCCCAGCTGCTGCTCAATGGTTCGGCGGGCATTGCGGTGGGGATGGCCACCAACATCCCTCCCCACAACCTGGGGGAGCTGATCAATGGTCTGCTGGCGCTGATTGAGAACCCCGAGCTCGAGGAAGAAGAGCTCCTCCGCATCATTCCTGGCCCCGACTTTCCGACTGGTGGTCAGATTCTTGGGCGCGCCGGCATTCGCGAGACCTACCTCACCGGACGCGGTTCTGTGACCATGCGCGGCGTGGCGGCGATCGAAACGATCGAAGCTCCAGGCCGGCCCGATCGTGATGCCGTGATCATCACCGAGCTTCCTTACCAAACCAACAAGGCGGCGCTGATTGAGCGCATTGCCGAGATGGTGAACGACAAGAAGCTCGAAGGCATCTCAGACATCCGTGACGAAAGCGATCGCGACGGCATGCGCATCGTTGTCGAGTTGCGACGTGATGCCTACCCGCAGGTGGTGCTCAACAACCTGTTCAAGCTCACGCCGCTGCAGAGCAACTTCAGCGCCCACATGCTGGCGCTGGTGAATGGTGAGCCGATCCTGCTCACCCTGCGCCGGATGCTGCAGGTGTTCATCGACTTCCGGGTCGAGACGATCGAGCGCCGCACCCGTTATCTGCTGCGCAAAGCGGAAGAGCGGGATCACATCCTGCTGGGCCTGCTGTTGGCCCTCGACCAGCTCGATCCGATCATTGCCCTGATCCGCGCTGCCTCTGACACGGCCACTGCTCGCCAGCAGCTGCAGGAGCGCCATGGGCTTACTGACATCCAGGCAGACGCCATCCTGCAGATGCAGCTGCGCCGGCTCACGGCACTGGAAGCCGACAAGATCCGTCTCGAACACGAGGACCTGGTCGCCAAGATTGCCGATTACAAAGACATTCTCGGCCGCCGCGAGCGGGTGTTCGGGATCATCCAGGAGGAGCTGACCCAGCTGCGCGATCGCTACCCGATCGAGCGCCGCACTGAAATCCTCAACATCGCCGCCGGTCTGGAAGACATCGACCTGATCGCCAATGAGCGTTCGGTGGTGTTGCTGACCGAAACCGGCTACCTCAAGCGCATGCCGGTGAGCGAGTTTGAGGCCACCAGCCGCGGCACCCGTGGAAAGGCGGGCACCCGCAGTCAGGGTGAAGAGGCGGTGAAGCTGTTCATCAGCTGCAACGACCACGACACGTTGTTGCTGTTCAGCGATCGGGGTGTGTCGTATGCGCTGCCGGCCTATCGCGTGCCCCAGTGCAGCCGCACCGCCAAGGGCACCCCGGTGGTTCAGCTGCTGCCAATTCCCCGGGAAGAAGCGATCACCACGCTGCTGGCGGTGTCGGAATTCAGCGATGACAGTGATTTGTTGATGCTCACCAGTGGTGGGTTCATCAAGCGCACCCGCCTGTCGGCCTTCAGCAACATCCGTTCCAACGGTTTGATTGCCATCAACCTTGAGGAGGGCGATGCTCTCACTTGGGTGCGTCAGGCGGTGCCGGGCGACAGCGTGCTGATCGGCACCAGGGCCGGCATGACCATCCACTTCCGCCTGAGCGATGAGGAGCTTCGCCCTCTTGGACGCACCGCCCGTGGCGTGCGCTCCATGAATCTCCGCGACGGAGATGCCCTGGTGAGCATGGATGTGCTGCCGGTCGAGCTGGCCGACAAGGTGGCCCAGAGCAGCGACGACGCGGCAGACGACGACGAGGGATCTGCAGCTAGCGAAGGCCCGTGGGTGCTTGTGGCGTCCGCGAGCGGCCTGGGCAAACGAGTTCCTGTGACCCAGTTCCGCCTGCAGAAACGGGCCGGCATGGGTTTGCGCGGCATGAAGTTCCGCAATCAGGGCGATGAGCTGGTGGCCTTGCGGGTGCTTGGCGCCGGCGAAGAGCTGCTGTTGGTGAGCGAGAAGGGGGTGATCGTGCGCACCAGTGCCGATGCCATTCCTCAGCAATCGCGTGCTGCTACAGGTGTGCGTCTGCAGAAGCTCGACAAGGGCGACAGCCTGCTCAAGGTGGTGCTGGTGCCGCCGCAAGCGGAATCCGATGAGGATGACGCTGACGCCACTGCGCCTGATACGGAAGCCGCTGAAGTGCCCGAAACCAGCGCAGAGCAGGACAGCTGATCTTGCCGGACAACTTGGCTGGTGCTGATCACCTCGATGTGTTGGTGCTGGGGGGCGGACCTGCTGCCCTCTGCATTGCCTCAGAACTGAATCAACGGGGCGTTGCTGTGGGCTGCATTGCCCCGGATGCGGTTGATGGTCCCTGGCCGAACACCTACGGCATCTGGGCGGATGAACTGAAGGCGGTGGGTCTCGAGCACCTGCTGGAGCACCGCTGGAGCGACACCGTCAGTTATTTCGGCGAAGGCGGATCAACGGCTCAGGATCAGAGCCATGCCCACGGGATCGACTACGGCTTGTTTGATCGGGCAGCGCTGCAGCGCTACTGGTTGGATCGCGCCGACGGTGTGGTGTGGCATCAAGGCACAGCCCAGCGAGTGGAGGTGAAGGGTGCAACCACCAGCGTCAGCTGTGCATCGGGCACCAGCTTGCAGGCGCGCCTGGTGATTGATGCTTCTGGTTCGCGCACGCCCCACATTCGCAGGCCGGATCAGGGGCCGGTGGCGGGCCAGGCGGCCTACGGGGTGGTGGCGCGTTTCTCCCAACCGCCGATTGATCCGGGACGGTTTGTGTTGATGGACTATCGCTGTGATCACCTCAGAGAGGAGCAGCGCAGCGAACCGCCAACGTTTCTGTATGCGATGGATCTGGGCGATGGGGTGTTCTTCGTGGAAGAAACCTCGCTCGCCTTGGCACCGGGTGTTCCCTACGACGTGCTCAAGCAACGGTTGCAGCAGCGTTTGGATCTGCGCGGCGTTGAGATCACTGAGGTGATCCATGAAGAGTTCTGCCTCTTCCCGATGAACCTGCCGCTGCCGGATCGCAACCAACCGGTGCTGGCCTTTGGGGGTGCGGCAAGCATGGTGCATCCTGCCTCGGGCTACATGGTGGGTGCGCTGCTGCGGCGCGGACCAGCCTTGGCTCAGGCCTTGGCCGAAGCCATCGCCAATCAAAGCCTTGGCTCAGCAGCGTTGGCGCAACGGGGATGGCAAGCGCTCTGGCCGATGGAGTTGGTGTTGCGCCATCAGCTCTATCAGTTCGGCTTGGGCCGATTGATGGGCTTCAACGAAGCGTTGTTGCGCACCCATTTCGCCACCTTTTTCTCGTTGCCGAGGGAGGAGTGGTTTGGCTTCCTCACCAACACCTTGCCATTGCCACGCTTGATGGGGGTGATGCTGCGCTTGTTCGCCCTATCCCCATGGGAGTTGCGGCGAGGGCTTGTATTAGGGGCGGCGCAGGATCAAGCTCCGCGGTTTTGAGGATTTCTCCCTCAGTTGAGGGAGACGGCTTGGCGTTGAACTCCCTCATCTAAGGGATTGCGGTGGTGTTGTGGAGCCGTGCCCAGTCTGCGGGCTGGATCAGTGGGAACAGGGCATCTTCCGTTTCCACGTCCACCAGCCAGCCTTCGGGCAGTTCTTCGCGGTGGTCGATGGCGGCCATCAAGCGCCAGAAGCGCCCCAGGTGGCGTTCCACCCGTTCTTTGGCCAGTTCGGTGGTGGTTCCTGAGCGCAGGATGAAGCTCCAGTCGCTGGATTGGGCCAGTAGTAATTCGCGGCCAGCCTGGTTCAACAGGCGTAAATCAGCCTCGCTTCCCACACCCCGGCTGCAGCGGTCCACCATCGTTTGGCCGGCTTTGCTCCACTCGGGCACGATCCAGGCGTTGGTCTCGTTCAGCCAGTAGTCGTGGAAGCCACCGCGGCCCCAGCTCGATGGGCAGGGGTCACACACCTGCAGGTTGGGTGTTCCGCCCAACGCAGCCCGCAGGCTGCTGAAGCGCACGCCCTGCTCAGGTCCTTGGCGGAACAATTCGGCCAGGAACTGGGGCCCTTCAAACCACCAGTGGCCAAAGAGCTCGGCGTCAAAGGGCGCCACAAGTAGCGGTGCGGTGCCCATCCCTGCCTGAAGGTTGGCGAGTTGGTCGCGGCGGCCTTGGAGAAAGTGCTGCGCGTGTTCGCGGGTGCGGGCTTGCGCCTGCACCGGTTGGTAGGGCTGCTTGGCATCCAGCGGAGCGCTTTGGTTGCTGACGCGATGCAGCTTCAGCCCAAGGGGGCGCTGGCCGGGAAGGCCATGGGCGGCGATGCGCTCCGGGGGAAGATCCCAGCCCAGGTCGCGGTGGAACTCGCGGTAAGCGGGATCGCCGGGGTAGCCATCTTTGGCAGACCACACCGGCAGGGTGGCGTCGCTGTCACGCCCGAAGAAAGCCACCCCATTGCGGCTGCAAATCGGGGCGTAGACCCCATAGCGGGGCCGCGGTTTGGCGTGCAGCAGGCCATGGCCGTCGAGAACGGCGTAGCGGAGGCCGGCATCACGCATCCAAACGTCGAGGCCTTCGTAGTAGGCGCACTCCGGCAGCCAGATGCCCAGGGGGCGTTCACCCAGCAGACGCTGGTGTTCGCGCACCGCCGTGCGCAGCTGGGCGCGCACCGCTTCAGGGTGCTCACGCAGCAGAGGGAGGTAGCCGTGAGTGGCGCCGCAGGTGAGCAGATCCACCACGCCTTGGCGCTGCAGGGCTGCAAAGCGGCTGATCAGATCGCCATTGCAGGCATGCCAGCTGGCGAGATGGCGTTCGATCGTGGCCTGAAGGTGAACTGCTGCTTCCCGTCGATCGGCAGGTGCTTCGTGAAGCAATCCCAGCCGTGCCTTGATCCACTGAGGGAATCGCCGCTGCAGGGTGGGGTCAGCCAGCAGCGAGAGCAGCGTGGGCGAGGTGCCCATGGTCAGCTGAGGTTGCTGCTGTGGATCAGCTGCGGCTGCCTCCAGGGTCTCCAGCAGCGGTAGGTAGCACTCGATCAGGGCCTGAAAGAACCAGTCTTCTTCCAGGGAATTGGGCGCCGTCGCCCGCACATAGGGAAGGTGGGCGTGGAGAACAAGAGCCAGTGCTCCGCTTTCCACGCTCCCTCCCCAACAGTCGCCTGAATGTACCGGTAATTGCCCTGGCTTCAGCAGGTTTCGACACGCCCGCTCGCTTAGACTGGGCTAACTCATAGTCATTCCGACTAGCGCCCCCACGCGAGGTTGCCATGGCCAAGGACCCCGGCCGCGTTTTGATCTTCGACACCACCCTGCGGGATGGTGAGCAATCTCCTGGCGCCAGCCTCAATCTTGAAGAGAAGCTGGCCATTGCCCAGCAGCTGGCGCGCCTGGGCGTCGACGTGATCGAGGCGGGGTTCCCCTTTGCCAGCCCCGGGGATTTCTCGGCCGTGCAGCGCATTGCCCAGCAGGTGGGCGGCGAAAACGGTCCGATCATCTGCGGCCTGGCGCGCGCCTCCCGCGCTGATATCAAGGCCTGTGCTGATGCTGTAGCGCCGGCGCCTCGCCGTCGCATTCACACCTTCATCGCCACCAGCGACATCCACCTCGAACACAAATTGCGCAAGAGCCGCAAGGAGGTGCTGGCGATCGTGCCGGAGATGGTGGCCTATGCCCGCTCTCTGGTGGATGACGTGGAGTTCTCCTGCGAAGACGCAGGCCGCAGCGATCCCGAGTTTCTTTACGAGGTGATCGAGGCCGCCATCGCTGCCGGCGCCAGCACCATCAACATTCCCGACACGGTCGGGTACACCACCCCGTCGGAATTTGGTGCCCTGATTGGTGGCATCAACACCCACGTGCCCAACATCGATGAAGCGGTGTTGTCGGTGCACGGCCACAACGATCTCGGCCTGGCAGTCGCCAATTTCCTCGAGGCGGTGAAAAACGGAGCACGCCAGTTGGAGTGCACCATCAACGGCATCGGTGAACGGGCCGGTAACGCTGCGCTGGAAGAACTGGTGATGGCGTTGCACGTGCGTCGCCGCTACTACAACCCCTTCTTCGGTCGAGCAGAGGATTCACCTACGCCGCTCACGGCGGTGCGCACGGAGGAAATCACCAAAACTTCCCGCCTGGTGTCGAATCTCACCGGCATGGTGGTGCAGCCCAACAAGGCGATCGTGGGGGCCAACGCCTTTGCCCACGAGTCGGGTATCCATCAAGACGGGGTGCTGAAGAACCGGCTCACCTACGAAATCGTTGATGCCCAGACCGTTGGCCTCAGCGACAACCGCATTTCCCTGGGCAAGCTCAGTGGCCGCAGTGCTGTGCGCGCTCGCTTGGAAGAGCTCGGCTACGACCTCAGCCGCGATGATCTCGATGAAGCGTTTGCCCGTTTCAAAGATCTGGCTGATCGCAAGCGTGAAATCACCGATCGTGATCTAGAAGCGATCGTGAGCGAGCAGGTGCAGCAACCTGAAGCCCGTTATCAGCTGAAGCTCGTGCAGGTGAGCTGCGGCAGCAGCCTTCAGCCCACGGCCACGGTCACCCTGGCCGATGAAGAGGGGCAGGAGCAGACCGCTGCTTCCATCGGCACCGGTCCGGTGGATGCGGTGTGTAGGGCCCTGAATGCCCTGGCAGGCGTTCCCAATGAGTTGGTGGAGTTTTCGGTGAAGTCCGTCACCGAAGGCATTGATGCCATGGGTGAGGTGACCATTCGCCTTCGCCGCGATGGCCAACTTTTCTCCGGTCATTCGGCCGACACCGATGTGGTGGTGGCGGCAGCTCAGGCGTTTGTGAATGCCCTCAACCGGCTCGTTGCCGGGCAGCACCATCAGCCCATCCACCCGCAGCGAGACACCGCTGAGGTGTCCGCCCGCCCGAGCCTCTGAGTCGATGCCTGCTTCTGCGCGCTCCCGCGCTGGCGCTGTGCTTCAGCTGCTGGTGCTGATCCTGTTGGCCCTGGTGGTGCTGGTTCCCCTGCTCTGGTTGGTGAGCACGTCGTTGAAGGGGCCTGCCGAAGACATCTTCACGTCACCTCCAGCGTTATTGCCGGCCCAGCCCAGTCTTGAGGCCTATGGCCGTTTGTTCCGCCAAAACCCTCTGGGGACCTACCTGCTCAACAGCACCATCGTGAGTGTGTTGGCCGTGGTCGCCAATTTGTTGTTTTGCTCCCTGGCGGCCTATCCCCTGGCCCGCATGCGATTTGCAGGCCGTGGTCTGGTGCTGGCCTTGGTGGTGGCCACGATCCTGATCCCCTTTCAGGTGGTGATGATTCCTCTCTATCTGCTCATGGTGCAGCTGGGGTTGCGCAACACCCTGATGGCCTTGGTGATTCCCCAGGCTGCAACGGCGTTTGGCCTCTATTTGCTTCGGCAGAGCTTTCTGGCGGTCCCCGTGGAGCTGGAGGAGGCGGCGCGCATCGATGGCTGCAGCAAGCTTGGTGAATGGTGGAACGTGATGATTCCAGCGGCCCGGGCGGATTTGATCACCCTGGCGATGTTTGTGTTCATCGGCACCTGGAGCGATTTCCTCTGGCCTCTGGTGATCCTCGATGACCCTGGTCTCTACACCTTGCCCCTGGGATTGCAGCAGCTGGCCAGCAGCTTTTCGTTGGATTGGCGCGTTGTGGCCGCTGGGGCCGTGGTCTCCATTCTTCCTGTGCTTGTGCTGTTCGTGCTGTTGCAGCGTTTCATCCTGCCCAGCGCCAGCAGCGATGCGGTGAAGGGTTAAGGCGTTGCGCTGAATGGATCGGGCAACAAGCGATCCCGCGTTTGGCTCTGCTGGAGCTCTGACAGACGCCGCACTTGTTGCTCAAGCTCGAGGAGCTCGGTTTGTTGTAGGGCGGTTCTGCTGATCCGGTCTTCCAGTTCCCGCTGATTCTTCTGCAGCTGTTGGAGTTGCTGATCCAGCAGTGCATCGTTGGCTGAGGGTCTCTCCTGCAGCAGTTGTTCCAGTTCGCTCAGGCGTTGCTGCAGTTCATTGATGCTGCTGGTTTGGTGGCCGAGGGCTTGCCAAAGCACCAAGAACAGCACGCTCAACATGCTCATGCCTGCCACGGGGACCAGTGTCCAGGCTGCTCGTTTCCACTCCATCGCTGCCGGTTGCCCTGATTGCGTCAGGTGTAGCAGGGCAACGGCACAATGGTTGCGCAATGTGAGTTGTGGATGGCTCTTGCCGATCTCGATCAGCTGCTGGCGATGCGTGGCGAAGATCCCGATTTGGCTAAGCGGATGGCTGGGCCCCTGGAGCTGGAGGAGTTAATCGTCCTGGCAGCTGAGCGAGGCCTTCAAATCACGGAGGCTGATGTGTTCGCTGCGCAGCAACGGGAGCAATCCACGACGCCAGCCAGTCAGTTGCAGCAACAAGCAGCCCAGGAGTCTCGTCGCCTGCGCCATTTCATTCACGGCTGAGCGTCTGGTGTTCACCGACACCGCCTCAATCGCCAGGCTCGCGTCACCATGAAGTGGTGATTGAAAGGCATCAACTTGGCTTCTGTTGATTGCGCTCTGGAACACATCAGTCTTGAGGGATCAACTCCTTCCTCAGACCATGCTTTGCATCTGCCGCTGCGCTGTGATGACAGCCAGGATCTGATCGAAGCGGATCATTTTCTGGCTTGGGATGAGTTGCTGGGGCTGCGCTGATTGCAGCCCTTTGCGCTCAGCGCAACATCACTACATCCGGGATTTCCCCCATGATCTGACCGATCCACAGGGCGTGGGTCAAAGCCCCTTCATGGCTGTGAAAAGCCCAGGCATGATCGGCGGAATTGACTGAATCAATGCGTTCGTCCTGCCCAGTGATGCACAGGTAAGTGCCGGCGCGCGGGCAACGGAGTACAAACCGTTCGCGGGAATTTGTCGTCATCCGCATCACCGTCGGAAAGCAGGTTCACTCTTTCGATAGCGACAGCACTTGCAACGCTCTTTCAGATCGTTTGTTTTCCTTCAGGCTGCAATCACGCTTGGTGACTTCCTTCCGGCATGGGTGAACTGCGCAGCCAGATCAGTCCATCAGGAGCTGCGAAGCGGCTCTGGTGTCCGCCCTCGCGAAACCAGCTCTGCTGCAAAGGGGTCAGGGTTGGCACCTCCAGATCCCATTGCTCTTGGAAGTACGTCTTGATCTGCTCCTCGGTGGCAGGTTGCGCTTGTTGCCAATGCACCAGGGCCATCTCCACGGGTCTGATCGACACGGTGGCCAGCCGTTCACCCTCGCTGCCGCCGGTCACGATGTCTTCCTTGACTGCCTCTTCTGTGATGAATAGACGCAGGGGTGAGCTGCAATCGCGGCCATCGAGGGGGTATTTGCAGAGATAGAGGGCGCGGGCTTTCTTGAATAGGGCGGAGGGGGCCCGTTGCATCAAGTGTTCAAAGGCCTGCTGGAGCCTGGCGTGGGCCATTGTTCTGGGCGTTGTGTGTGTTGAGCATCGTTTTGGCGCCAGTAACGCCGCGATGCAACGCAATAGAGCATCCCGCATTGTGGGCTTCTGGCCGAGGCTTTGGCGAACCCCTCGATCGCCGTTCAGTGGTCTGCTAACCCGCTAGACCGTGGCTGTGTGGCATGAACGGCGATGTGGGTGAGTGTTGATCTCTGCGTGGTGCCCCTTGGCGTGGGGGTGTCTTTGGCTCCCTACGTGGCGGCCTGCCAGCAGCAGATTGAGGCGGCTGGGTTGGACCATGAGCTTGGACCCAATGGCACGGCCATTGAGGGTGAGTGGGACGCGGTCTTCGCTTGCGTGCAGGCCTGCCATGCAGCGGTGCATGCGCTGGGGGCGCCGCGGGTCTACACGACCCTCAAGGTGAACACCCGCACCGATCGTCAGCAGAGCTTCCGCGACAAGGTGGCCAGCGTTCGGGCCGCAGGCTCGGATGGTGCTGCTGGCTGAGACCGGCGAGAGAACGACCGGCGAAAACCGGAGAACTTCTGTGCAAAACGAACCCACAAGACCTGGCCTGAGTCCAATTGGACTAGGTCTGCGATTTGGATCCTGTGCGGGTTCGCGTTCTGGTCTCTGCCCTCATCGCAGGTTTGATTGCAGCGACGGACGCCGCGACCGGGACGGGCTCGGGCCTGAAGGCAGAAACCTGGGATCGCATCGGCACGTTTGCGGCTGTGCTGCGCCGCGCCGGTACGACAACGCTGGTGGCCCGTGATTGCCCCAGTTCGTTGCTCGGGGCATTCCACTCCGAACGCAACGCCGTTCTGATCTGTGCCAACAACCTGCCCAATGATCCCGCTGAGGTTTGGGGGGTTCTGGCCCACGAGGCAGCCCATGTGATGCAGCACTGCCGGGGTGGTCCGCTGTTGATTGACAGTGAGATGGATCGCGCCATCGCCCGGGTGCGGCAGCGGGCTCCGCGCCTGTTCAAGGAGCTGAGGCTGTATCACAGCAGTCAGCAGCGCGATGAAGTGGAAGCCCGGCTGGTGCAGACACTTCCTCCGGCTCAGGTGGAGGCCTTGTTCCAGCGGTTCTGTGGCAAGCGCCTGAGCGGCGCTGAGTCGTCCTAGGAGGCGGAGGCATGGAGGAACAGCAGCCGATCACGCCACTCACAGGCCCTGTCTTCGATGCCGATGGTCGCCTCACGTATATGGGCGTGGATGGCCGCCGCTATGTGGTGGATGAGGGGGCTGAGTTGGATGAGCAGGAAGCGGCTCAGGTGATCGAGGTGCTGCAGCAGGCCGGGGGGGTGTTTGAGCAGATCGAAGCCGATTGCCGCCGCTGGCTCGACATCGTGCAGGCTTCACCTCTCAACAACGAGGAAGCGCTGACCCTGTTGCTGGCCACGTTGGAAACCCTGCTTGAGGAGAAAGACGACGACAACGCCGAGCAGACCTAATGCAGCTGCGCTGCGCCCTTACGGTGAGCAGGTTCATGCATGACGGCTGTCGATGAATTCCAGCGTGCGCGGCTACTGGGTGATGACCTGGCTGGGATTGATCGGCAATGTGGTGGCTCTTCCCGTGATCGGGTGGTTTGCCTTCCTCACGCCCAGCCTGCGGGTGGCCAACATCAGCCTGGCCTTTGCCCTGGCCTGGCCTGCTGCTGTGGTCGGGATCGTGGCGGCGGCGGGCTTGCTGGCGGAGCGTCGTTGGGGTGGCATTGTGGCGATCGTGGCCCTCTCGATGGCCCTGGCATCGTCATTGCCCTACGGGATCGTCCGCTTTGCGTTGCATGCGGTGGGTGCTGATGCCATTGCCATGGGCTGGCTGTCGATGCTGTTGGCCCTTCTCAACCTGTTGGCCTTGCTGTTCTGGTGTCGCCCCCAGTTGCGCCGCGGTGGTCCTCTCTAAATGCGGGCTTCCGATGCACCGCCCCTGTTGCATCAAGATCCTTGGCTGCTGGTGGTGGACAAGCCCGCAGGGCTCCTCAGTCAGCCCGGCCTGGGACCTGAACTGAGGGATTCTCTGATTACCCGTCTGCAGCGGCAGGAGCCGGGTCTTGCCCTGGTGCATCGCCTCGACCGAGACACCTCAGGTGTGTTGCTGCTGGCCCGTACGCCTGAGTCCCTGCGGGCTTTGAGCGCCCTGTTTGCTGCCCGCCGGGTGCACAAGCTCTATGGCGCCGATGTCTGCGCGCCTCCCCCTGGCCTTGGTGGTTGCATCGACGTACCCCTGGCCCGCCTGCAGCGCCACCCTCCTCGCTACGGCGCCGATCCGGATGGCCGTGCCTGCCGCACCCGCTGGCGTCTGTCCGGGCGGGATGCATCGTCACGGCGGATTTGGTTGCAACCGCTCACGGGCCGCTCTCACCAGCTCCGGGCCCATCTGGCGTCGCTTGGTTGTCCAATCCTCGGGGATCCCATTTATGCCGCCGATCAAGGCCGGTCGGCCACAGGGCGCATGCATCTCCATGCCACAGCCTTAAGCCTCCGTCATCCGTTCACCGGGGAGCGTTTGCGCTGCCGCAGTGCCATGCCCTTCTAGGCCGGGAATCCTTTCTTGTAAGCCTGAATGGGGTAAGGAATGCGGCGGTGGCGCATCCGCCTCCACACCCGCACGAAGGCGCGGATCACCAGCTCCACTTCGGTTCGGCTCAGGCTGCTCAAGCGCAGCTGCCCGTCTCGCTGGCGGGCCTCCACAATGCGCCGCACTGTCTGTTTGGCCTGGGCATCGCTGGTGTCGGGTGGCAGCGAGCGCAGGGCGGCTTCGCAGCCATCCGCCAACATCAGGATTGCGGTTTCCCTGCAGCGGGGGCGGGGACCCTTGTAGCGGAATCGCTTCTCGGCGATCGAGGGATCCGCTTCTCGTGCCTTGTGCAGGAAGTACCCCATCTTCAAGGTGCCCTGGTGCTCAGGGATGAAGTCGGCCAGGGGACGCGGCAGGCGATAGCGGCGGGCCAGTTTCAGCCCCTCATCCACGTGGGCTTGGAGCACGCCGGCACTGGCGAACGGGTCATTCAGACGGTCATGCGGATTCTCGATATCCCCCACCTGATTCTCGATGAACCATTCCGGTGCATGGAGTTTGCCCACATCGTGGTAGAGCGAGCCGGTGCGAATCAGATCGATATCTGCGCCGATCGCCCGGGCTCCCTCTTCCGCCAGGCTGCAGATCATCAGGGTGTGTTCAAAGGTGCCGGGCGCCTCGGACGACAGCCGCCGCAGCAGGGGACGTTCCTGATCGGCGAGTTCCATCAACCGGGCTCGGGTCAGCAGGCCAAACGACCCCTCCAAGATCGGCAACAACAGGATCGCCACCATCAGCAGAATCCCCATCACCAGGGCTTCTGAGGCGAGCTCGCCCGCATCCGGGGCCAGGCGTGTCCAGGCGCTGTTGCCGGCATTGATCTGGCTGCGCAGCAGCAACCACTCCGCCAGCAAGGCGCCGAGCGGCAGCAGCACGGTGAGCTGAAGCAACTGGGCGCGACTGCGCACTCGGCCCGCCTGGAGGGCGGCCACCACCGCAATGGCCGCAGCGATCATCAGCCGTCCTTCGCCAAGACCGTTCACCGGTAGAGGCCACAGCAGGCTGGCAATGGCGAGCCAAGCCAGGCCACAGCTGGTGCCCAAGCCCTGGGCCAAGAGCAGTGTTGGCGGCACCAGCACGGCCAGGGGGCTGACGGCAGCGCCAAACCAGATCTTGCTGCCCTGCACCAGCAGCAACAGTCCCAGGGCGAGTAAGCCATGGGACGCCTCAAGGGAGGGCCGTTCCCTGCGCATCAACAGCAGCAGCACCCCGCAACCGGCTAAGGCTTCGGTGAAACGCGCGGCCCAGATGCCCAGCCGAGGGCTGCGGCTCACAAGCCCGAAGTAATCGAGCACGTCGTATTCCTGGGGGCTGATCGGTTCCCCTTTGCGGGTGATCAGGCTGCCCTTGGTCACCTCAATGGTGGGAATGCCCTGTTTGGTGATCAGCGTCTCGATCTTGCGCTGACTGAGCACGGGATCGGTGCGCAGGTTGCTCGTTCCTTGAAACGTGCTGGCCAGCAACTTGCTGCCCAGGCTGCGGGCCGGGTCTCCTGGATCCCCAAGGTTGTCGAGTTGCAGGGAGGCCGCATCGCGAAGCTGGGCGAGCGCCAGGGTGTTCACCAGCCCCTGGCTCAGCATGCGGTTGGCCGCATCACGGATCGCGGCCTGCCACTCCGTGGTGGCCTGGGGCGTTTGTTGGGCCAGCCACTGTTGTTCTTCAGGGCTGAGATTCACGGGTCCCACCCGATCCGCTGCATCGCTGCGGGCGACCCGTTGCAGTTCCAATAGCTGCCGCTCGAGGCGCTCCCGCAGCCGCTGGCTTTCTTGGCGGTCGATCACCTGCACAAAGGTGCGTGGCACCAGGCTGCTGCGCCGCTGCTCGAGGGCTTCGCTGTCCACCACCAGAGCGTCCTTCGGGGCGACCGCATCAAAGGGGGCTGGAACGCCGGGTCTGAGATTGGGCTCCGCTAGCCATGGCCAACTCGAAACCAGGGCCACCAGCAGGCAGACCACCAGCAGGCCGGCTTTGAGCACCGGCGGCCAGCGCAGCACAGGCCGTCGGGGCGATTCGTTGCGAAGCCAGCTGTGCCAAAGCCGGCGTAGGCGTTGGAAGCGAATCACAGCGGCGGACGTTGAACACAAACGCTAGCTCTACCGGACGGGCATGCTGGAGAGAGCGATGTCGCACGCAATGGCTTTGAGGCTGGATGGCAAACAGCTCGCCGCAGAGCTGGAAGAGCGTTTGAGCAAGGAGATTGCGGCCGGAACGGCGCAGGCAGGCCGTCCGCCCGGCCTTGCGGTGCTGCGGGTCGGTGATGACCCCGCCAGTGGTGTGTACGTGGCCAATAAAGAGAAGGCCTGCGCCCGCATCGGCGTGGCCAGCTATGGATCCCATCTGCCCCAAGACAGCACCCAGCAGGAGGTGCTCGATGCAATCGCGGCGCTCAATGCCGATTCCCGTGTGGATGGGATCCTGCTGCAGCTTCCCCTGCCGGCTGGTCTCGACGAGGGTCCGTTGCTGGCAGCGATTGATCCGGACAAGGATGCCGACGGTCTCCATACCCTCAACTTGGGTCGCCTGCTCAAAGGTGAGCCCGGCCCTCGCAGTTGCACACCAGCGGGGGTGATGGCCTTACTTGCTCGTCATCAGCTTTCGTTGGAAGGCAAACGTGCTGTGGTGGTGGGTCGCAGCATCTTGGTGGGTCAGCCGATGGCGTTGATGCTTCAGGCCGCCAATGCCACGGTGACGGTTGCCCATTCCCGCACTACCGACCTGGCGGCCGTTACGCGACAGGCGGATGTGTTGGTGGTGGCGGCGGGCAAACCACGCATGATCGGGGCCGAGCACGTCTCGCCTGGCGCGGTGGTGGTGGATGTGGGTATCCATCGGCTGCCGCCTCCTGCCGACGCTCCGGAGGGCACCAAAGCCAAACTCTGCGGTGATGTGCGCTCTGAGGAGCTCAGTGAAATCGCCTTAGCCTTGTCACCCGTGCCTGGTGGGGTGGGTCCGATGACCGTGACCATGCTGCTGGTGAACACAGTGGTGGCCTGGTCCCGCCGCCATGGCATCGATCACGGTCTTGCGGATCTGGTGGTTTGAGTGTCGTGGCGGTGGTGCAGGGTCTATGTCCAGCTGTATCCAGCTCTGCTGAGTGGCCCCTTGGCCTGAGAGAATCCCGCCAGCATGATCTCACCCCATGACCGCCGCGGCGACCAGTTCCGAGAGCGCCCGGTCAGGGGGTGATCAGCAAGCCTTTGATTTCAAGGCCTACCTGGGCTCTCAGAAGCAGCTGGTCGAGGCCGCGTTAGACGACTCCCTTGGTCCCGAGCGTCCGGAGTCCTTGCGAGAAGCGATGCGCTACTCCCTGCTGGCAGGGGGCAAGCGACTGCGACCGATCCTCTGCCTGGCGGCCTGTGAACTGGCGGGTGGGGATCCAGCTCTGGCCATGCCCACCGCTGTGGCTCTGGAGATGATCCACACCATGTCGCTGATCCACGATGATCTGCCGGCCATGGACAACGACGACCTGCGCCGTGGTCGTCCCACCAATCACAAGGTGTACGGCGACGCTGTGGCGATCCTGGCGGGCGATGCCCTGCTCACCCGCGCCTTTGAGATGGTGTCGCTGCGCAGCCCAGGGGTGCCTGCCGAGCGTTTGCTCAAGGTGGTGGCCGAGCTGTCGCTGGTGGCGGGAGCCCCCGGCTTGGTGGGCGGCCAGGTGGTCGACCTGGAATGCGAGGGCAAGGATGTCGATCTCGACACCCTCGAATACATCCACCTGCACAAAACCGGTGCGCTGCTCAAGGCCTGCGTGATCACCGGTGCCCTGATCGGCGGTGCCGATGAGGCCCAACTGGATTCCTTGCGCACCTATGCCCGCGGGATCGGCTTGGCCTTCCAGATTGTTGACGACATCCTTGATGTCACGGCCAGCAGCGATGTGCTCGGTAAAACCGCCGGTAAGGATTTGATCGCTGACAAAACCACCTATCCCAAATTGCTGGGTCTTGAGGAATCCCGTCTGCGGGCCAAGGGCTTGATTCAGGAGGCCAAGACCTCGTTGGATGCTTTCAAGCCAGTTGGAGGTGGTTCGGTGCAGGCCGCACCGCTCCTGGCCCTGGCGGATTACGTGATCGGGCGTGATTGCTGACCATGCACGCTGTCTTGTTCTCCAGCCTTTCTCCAGCCGCTCAGCTTCTGGATAACGGGGTTCTCGCCTGGGGCTTGGTCGCCTGCGGCTTGGCCCAGTTGTCCAAGCTGCTGATTGAACTAGTGCTGCATCGCCGCTGGCGGCCTGCCGTTCTGATCGAAACCGGTGGGATGCCATCGAGCCATTCCGCCCTTGTGACCGGCACAGCCGCAGGGGTGGGCTGGCAATGCGGATTCAATGATCCGTTGTTTGCCTTGGCCGCCACTGTGGCCTTTGTGGTGATGTACGACGCCAGCGGCATTCGCCGCGCTGCCGGTTTCACCGCAGCCCGCGTCAACGCCCTCCCCGACAGTGCTTGGGAGGAGACCCCGGCCAAGCCCCTGAAGGAAACTCTTGGTCACTCGCGTCTTGAGGTGCTGGTGGGCAGCCTGCTGGGCCCAGCCATTGCTTTGCCCGGACTGGCCTGGGCAGGATCTCCACTGGAGCTGGCGCATCGCATCGGTCAGGCAATCGGGTGAGTGACGCCGAAGCCCCCTTCCCCGGGGATCTCACCGCAGACCTCACGGATGATCAGCGGGAGGCGGCCGATGCCTTCGCTGCCTGGCTGAAGAGCAGCTCCCCTGGGGTCCCTTTTGTGCTCAGCGGGTTTGCCGGCAGTGGCAAAACCTTCCTGTCGATGCGCCTGTTGCGCATGGTGGAGGCCACCGGGCTGTGCTGGACCGTGGTGGCGCCCACCCATAAAGCAGTCGGTGTTTTGCGCCAGGCCCTCAATCTCGAAGGCTTGCAGCCCACCTGGTATCCCTCCACGATTCACCGCCTGCTGCGCCTCAAGCTCAAGCGCCAGGGCGACCGTGAGTTGTGTGAGCCCACCGAGCAGACAGCCATGGCCCTGGAGCATCTGGGGCTGGTGCTGATCGATGAAGCGTCGATGGTCGACAGCTCCCTTTTGCAGGTGGCTCTGCAATGCGCTCACCCTTTCCGCACCCGTCTGGTGTTTGTGGGGGATCCGGCGCAGCTTCCGCCTGTTGGAGAGGCGGACAGTCCGGTGTTCGCAATGGAGCGCGCCAACGCCGCCTGTTTGCAGCAGGTGGTGCGACATCAGGGGCCTGTTCTGCAGCTGGCGAGTTGTCTGCGGGAAGGCAGCCTGGCCTGTGAGCGTCCGCCGTTGCTGCCGCTGTGCTCCACGCCGCAGGGAAGTGTGGCCAGTCTCGATCGCTCCGCCTGGCTCGTGCGTGCTCAGGAGGCGCTCAAACAGGCTTCGGTCTGCGATAACCCCGATGCGGCCCGCATTCTTTGCTGGACCAATCGCAGTCTGGAGCAGTTGGTTCCCCATGCCCGCCGGGCGATTCATGGTGAGATGGCCGACCAGATGCCGGTGTTGCCTGGTGAGGTGCTGATCACCCGCACTGCGGTGATGGCACCCGCCTCCAGGGATGGGGCAGAAACCGGGGAGGAACCCGATCTGGTGCTGGGCTCGAACCGGGAACTGGTGGTGGAAGACGTCACACCAGAGCGTTGTGACCTCAGCCAATTCGGCCTCAGTGATGCCGACCTCAATGGCGGCGGCCAGCTGTCACTGGGTGGCCTGGGCACACCGGTGATTGACACCCTCAATGCCCGGGTGCGTTGTGGTGAGTTGGAGCTCACGCTGCGGCTGCAGCCACCGGTGGGGAGTGAGGCACGCCAGCAGCTCGACAGGGTGTTGCAGCGCCTGCGCACCCAGGCCCGTGATGCGGGCAAGCGCAATGGCCGCCCGCTGTGGCGCCGCTTTTTTCTGATTCGCGATGCCTTCGCCTCTCTCGGGCCTGCAGCCGTGCTGACCGTGCACCGCAGTCAGGGCAGCAGTTTCGGGGAGGTGTTTGTGGCCGATGACGTCTTCTGGCCCCAGGATCTGGCCCTGCGCCGTCAGTTGGTTTATGTGGCGGTGAGCCGGGCCCGCCACGCCGTTTGGTTGGTCGGTCGTCAGGCTCCATCGGCCCTGAGCCAGCGCTGGCAGGACGCCCTGGCTTAGGGCCTGTTCAGGTGAGCATCAGGCCGCTGATCCCCTGCCAGCCCAGATAGCCACCAAGGGCAAGGCTGACGCCGCTGACCACCAGCTCCCCGCGGGCGAACAACACCTGCTTGCCTTTCTCCAGCAGCGGCAGCACCTTCTCCCGCCCAATCAGCACAGCGCCCAACGGCAGCATCAGCAACAGGCTGGCACCGGTGGTGAAGGCCAGCAGGCCCACCAGCTCCTGCCAGGTGGGCAACCCAGCGGCCAACACCACGGCCGCGGATTTGGCGAACAAGAACAGGTCGTCGGGGCTGGCGACCTCGGTGATGGCTCCCAATCCCACCAGCAAAGGCAAGGGCATGGCCACAAACCGGTCAATGCTTCGGGTCCAGCTGGGTGGGTTGTCGCCATCGGCAAACGCCCTCAGCAGTTCTTTGACACCAATGGCGATCAGGGCGCCACCTGCCAGAAGATCCAGTCCGGTGCGGTGGTCGGAGCCTTGGGTCATGTCGAGCACCAGGGTGTGCCCCACGGTGAGCAGCAGGCTCACCGTCGCCAGGGTGGTGATCACCCAGCCGGCCACAAACCAGCCTCCGCGAGCCACGGGATTGGGGCCCAGCAGCAGCAGCAACAACACGGCAATGTGAATGGGCGAAAGGCTGATGCCAGCGCCGTAGGCCAGCAGTTCTGCCCAGAGGGTGGTGTCGCTCATCCCAGCGCATCCTGCGGTGCTTTCGTTGATGTTGCCGCAGTCACAACTCAGAAGGCACCCGAGGTGGGTGCATTCCAACGGCTCACGGCCCGCTGACCGTGTTCATGGCCCAGCACGCAAATCGAACCGGTGCTCAGCTTGAACAGCCCTCCTCCCTGCGCGCCCAGGCCGAGCCAGGTGCCGGTGAGGGCCCGCAGCAGATGGCCGTGGGCAAAGAGGGCCACATCCCCTGGCTCGGTCACGGCCATGGCGCGGTCGATCACCTGTTGGCAGCGTTGTTGAACCGCTGCTGCGTCTTCCCCGTTCGGGCATCCATGGGTCCAGATCGACCAGTCGGGCACCTCGCGTTGAATCTCGGCCGTGGTGATGCCTTCGTAATCGCCGTAGCTCCACTCCTGTAGGGCCTCCAACACCACAACCTGGTCACCCAGGCCGCCGAGCTCACAGGTGCGCCTGGCCCGTTGCAGCGGGGAACTGAACACCGCAGCGAAGGAGTGCTGGCTGAGCACAGGAGCCAACCCCCGTGCCTCGGTTTCTCCTTCCGGCAACAGGGGCAGGTCGGTGGAGCCGGTGTGGCGTCCGTTGAGGGCCCATTCCGTGGCCCCATGACGCAGTAGCCAGAGCTGTCGGGTGTTCATCGACGATCGGCTCAGGGCTTGATTTCGAACCAGTCATCTCCGGTGACCGGTAGATGGCTTAGGCGCACCTTCCTCACAGTGGCGCTGCTCGGCCCCCGTTCGCACCACAGACGCAATTCGTTCAGCTGCAGGCTGGGGCCTTCAATCTGAACTTCCACCCGTCCATCGTTGAGGTTGCGCACCCAGCCGCTCAACCCCAGTTCGGTGGCACGCCGGCAGCAGGTGCTGCGAAAGCCGACCCCTTGCACCTCCCCTTCCACCATCAGTCTCCAGCGTTCGTTCAGCTGAACCGTCTTGGGTTTCTGTCGGGTGACGAAACGACCGCGGTCTTGCCCGTTGCGGCTTCGACTGCGGCGCGCCATCGGCATGAGATCGTCCAGCATCCGCCCCAGTGGAGGTGGACCCAGCTGGCGTGAAGACTTGGGTGATTCCATCCTTCCCTCCGACGGGGAACCTGCCACCCTTCAACCTGCCAAAGGGGCCGCAACTTGCCAACTGAGTCAGCCGATGGAGTTTCCGCACTCAGTTCCCAGCGATGGAATTCATGGCCTGTCAGCGTCTCGCCGCGGCGGAGCAGGAGGCCGTCTTGCTCCGCTTCAAGCCGCCGGTAGCCCACCTGCAGTCGCCCCTTTGTGGCATGAAAAGGGAGCACTCCCGCCATGGCGTGGGATTGCCCGCTCCCATCGGTGATGCTCTGCCCCAGCAACAACATGCCGCCGCATTCGGCGTAGATCGGGCGCTGGCCAAACCAACCGCGCAGGCTGGAGAGGCTGCGTTCGCATTGACTGAGCTCGGCGGCATGCAGCTCAGGGAACCCCCCCGGCAGGATCAGGCCGCAAGCCTCGTCCGGTAGCGGTTCATCAGCCAGGGGCTGCCAGGGAATCACCGGCATCGCGAGGGCATCCAGCCAGTCCTGCATCTCCGGGTAGCGGAAATGAAAGGCCTCATCCCTGGCCACGGCCACTGGGAGTGGCGACTGGGGAGTTTCAACCGGTTGTCGGCTGCACTGTTGTTGCACCGGGTCGGGGCCGATGGCAGGGGCCTCCAGCAGCGGTCGCAGCACCTCCATCTCAAGGTGCTCATCGGCCAATCGCGCCCAGGCATCAAGCCGTTGGCGGAAGGCCTCGATTTCATGGGCTGGCGCCAGCCCCAGGTGGCGACTGGGGAGTTCCAGATCAACGGTGCGAGGCAGGCAGCCCAGCAGGGGCACGCCAATGCCATCCAGCACCTCCTGCATCAGTTGCCGATGGCGTGGCGTGCTCACTCGATTCAGTACGACTCCCGCCAGGTTCAGGGCAGGGTCATGGAGCTGAAACCCCCGCACCAGGGCAGCCAGGGATTGGGCCTGACCGCCTGCATCGACCACCAGCACCACGGGCAGCCCCAGCAGGCGAGCCACTGCAGCGCTGCTGCCTTCGCTGGTGGGGCCGATGCCGTCAAACAGCCCCATCACGCCCTCTACCAGACACAGCTCTGTGCGGCCGCCATGGCCGTGGAAGCTGTCTCGGACCCAGGCTTCACCACACAGGGGGAGGTCGAGGTTGCGGCAGGGCAGACCTGCTGCGGCACCAAGCAGTTGGGGATCGAGGTAGTCGGGCCCCACCTTGAACGGCTGAACACTGAGCCCACGGCTGCGGGCCCAGGCGATCAAACTCAAACTCAGCAGGGTTTTGCCGCTGCCACTGGCCGGTGCAGCGATCAGGCAGGCCATGGTCGACGTGGGCGGTGAAGGGTGTGCCGCCCGAGGCGGATCAGTGGATCAGTGGATCAGCTTCGCAGCCAGGGGCGCCGCTGCCGCCAGCAAGGGATTGGTGGTGTCGTGTCCGCCTTCCAGCAAGCGAGCCACATCGGCTTCAACCGGGCTGTGCTGCACAGGCACCACTTCCTCAATCAGTTCCATGCTGGCCATCCCGCCTGCTTCCAGGCGCATGCAACCGCCGGATTCCGCGCACAGAATCACACAGGCGGCGGGCTGGTTCTCCGGCTGACAGATCAAGCGCAGCCCCACGATCTGACCGGGGTGGATGCTCGGTTGCCCCATGGGCACCGCCGCGAGCCGGAACTTTACGGTCGCGCCATCGGCACGGCTGAAGATGGCCGTGATGCTGTGGTCGGGCTCGTCGTGGCGGCTGTTCAACGTCCAGCCGAGGCGATCGGCGATCCAGGCGGCCAGCAGCAGACCTTGCACCGGATGCTCGCCTTCCACATCGATATCCAGCTGCACCACGTGGCCAAGGGCATTCCGGCGCTGAGGAGGGTCGAAGACCATGGCCAGGGTCTCGCGCCAGCTCCGCAACCTCAGCCAGTTGAGGTCATTCACCGACTGCCCCGCTTCGATTCGCTTGCGCAGGAGATCCAGACCGTGCACCGGCTCCCCGACAGCGGAGTCCAGAATCAGCCGGCGGGGGCGTACGGCCAACTGTTGAAGGAGTTCTGGGGCTTCATCCAGGCTGCCGTTCCACCACACCCAGGAGGGAAGGTCCTCTGGAAGTAACGGTTGCAGGATCGTGAGGCCTTGTTTGAGGGCTGTATGGCCACCCCGCAGCACCACCACGTCGCCGCAGGCGGCTGTCCCCCCACCTTCTTCGGGGAGTGGGCAGTAGGCCGCAACCAGGGTCTCCAGCCCTTGGGTGCTGTCGAGGCTCGGGGCCAGGGTGATCAATCGGCGCGGACGCAGCGCGCTCACCGCGGCATCGACGTGTTGCCCACGCAGGTCATCGCCTCGACCGTCGCCGCTCATCTTGGCCAGGGCCTCACTCACCTCAGCGCTCAAGGGCGGCGTGTTCAGGGGGAGATCGCTGTCGCTCACCACTTGTCGGGCCGCGGCAATCACGTTCTCCTGTTGCACACCTGTGATGGGGCCATTGATCCGACCGGTGCGGAGCAGCTGCTGCTCCACCCAGGCCGGTTGCCACACGAGCAAACAGAACGTGTGGGCGCCTTGGGAGCCGGGTTGGTCCTTCGTCCACAGCTGCTCGAGGTAACCGGGTACCTCCGAGGGGGGGAGCTCCAGGGGGGTCTGAAGGGTGAGCTGGGGTGACATAGGAGCGCGAGGCGAGAGGGCTGGAGGCGAAGGGAAGTCAGTGATCGTCGAACTGTTGAAGACCGCCTCAGGGGCGTCGCCAAAGCAGCCCATCGCGGGCCAACATCGAATCGGCAGCGGCGGGGCCCCAGGTGCGGGATTCGTAGGGGTGGATCGGCAGCCGCCAGGGGCTGTCTTCGATCAGTTCCAGTAGCGGCGTGTACAGGCGCCAGGCGGCCTCCACCTCATCACTCCGGGTGAACAGGGTGGGATCACTGAGCATGGCGTCGGCCAGGAGGCGCACATAGCCCTCATCGGACGGCTCACCGAAGGATTCGTCGTAGGAGAACTCCATTTCCACAGGTCGGCTACGCATGCCTGACCCAGGAGACTTGACTTCAAAGCGGAATTCGGCTCCTTCGTCGGGCTGGATGCGCAGGATGAGCTGGTTGGCCGTGGGGCTGCCTCCGGCGGCATCGAAAAGATGCACGGGTGCTTCCCTGAAGGTCAGCACCACTTCACTCAGTCGTTTGGCGAGACGCTTGCCGGTGCGCACGTAGAAGGGCACCCCTTGCCAGCGCCAATTGTCGATGAACAGTTTCATCGCCACATAGGTTTCGGTGGTGCTGTTGGGGTCCACGCCAGGCTCTTCGCGATACCCCTTCAGCGGAGCGGCCTGGCTGCCTCCTGGGCCGTATTGACCACGAATGCAGCAATTCCAGGGCTCCAGCTCATCGGCCAATCGCGCCGCTTGCAGCACCTTGGCCTTTTCGCTTCGGATTGCCTCCGGGTCGAACCGGCCTGGGGTTTCCATGGCGGTGATCGCCAACATCTGCGTGAGATGGTTCTGCACCATGTCGCGCAGGGCTCCTGAGCCTTCGTAGTAACCAGCGCGTTCCTCGACCCCGACGGTCTCCGCTGCGGTGATCTGCACGCTGGAGATGTAGTTGCGGTTCCAGATCGGTTCGAAAATCGTGTTGGCAAACCGCAACACCATGATGTTCTGGACTGTTTCTTTGCCCAGGTAGTGGTCGATCCGGAAAATCTGATTTTCCTGGCCGCAGGATTGCACCACTTTGTTCAGAGCCTGGGCGCTGCTGTAATCACGGCCGAACGGCTTCTCGATCACGACACGGCTGCGTTCTGGGTCGCGCAGTAGGCCTGCATCCGCCAAGGCACGGCAACCACTTCCGTAAAACTTGGGCGACACCGAGAGGTAGAAGGTGCGGTTGTTGCGTGTGGCTCTGAGCCGGTCAATGGCATCGAGGCGGGTGCCGAGCCTCACCACATCCTGGGTTTGCTGCAGATCCACCGGTTCGTAGAACATGCCTGCGGAGAACTGCTCCCAGGCCTGCGGATTTTCGCTGACCTTGTCGCCCATGGCGGCGGCCATCTTGGAGCGGAATTCTTCATCGCTCCAGGGGCGCCGAGCACAGCCCAGCACGGCAAATTCGCTGGGGAGTCGTCGCTGTAGGAACAGTTCGAACAGGGCGGGCACCAGCTTGCGGTGGGTGAGATCGCCGCTGGCGCCAAAAATCACCAGGCACTGCGGTGCAATCACCCGTTCCTGACGGAGGCCAACCCGCAAGGGGTTCGTCGTCATCGTGGCGCTCATGGATCACCAGGCTCTGACGCAGGTTTAACCAGGATTCGTGTAACAGACAGCAACCTTCAGCTTCCCTGCCATGTTTTGTCGCTGACTCCACATCAAGCGCCCAATAAAAAAGCCCGCCTTGGTGGCGGGCTGCGCTGAAGCGATCGACCAGAGGATCAATAGGTTTCGACGTGCCAGCGCTCGGCTTTTTTCAGCTGGGGACGCAGGACGCTCCAATCGAGCCCCTTGGCTGCTGCTGCTGCCGACATGGCTTCGTCGATGCCGGGTTCCATGCCGCGCAGACCGCACATATAGACGTGGGTCTTGGGATCTTCGATCATCGCGAAGATCTCATCGGCATGCTCCAGAACGCGGTCCTGGATGTACATGCGACCGCCCTTGGTGTTCTGCTGCTCGCGGCTGATGGCCTTGGTGTAGCGGAAGTTCTCGGGGTACTCGCTCTCATATCTGTTGAAGTCGTCGTCGTAGAGCAGGTTTGGCGTTTTGGGAGCACCCATGAACAGCCAGGCCTTGCCACGGAAGTTCCAGCCGTTCTTCTCGCGCTCAGACGATTCGAACATGCGGCGCAGATAGGTCCGCATCGGTGCGATGCCGGTGCCGGTGGCAAACATGATCACGTTGGCTTCTTCATCGTCAGGAAGAAGCATTTCTTTGCCCACGGGGCCAGTGATCTTCACCTTGGCGCCAGGTTCGATGTCGCAGAGGAAGGTGGAGCAGACACCGTTAATGGTTTCACCATCCTTTTCGTATTGCAGCTGACGCACGCAGAGCGAGACGGTGTTGTCCGCCATGTCATCACCATGGCGTGTGCTGGCGATCGAATAGAGGCGGAGCTTGTGCGGCTTGCCCTTGGCGTCTTCGCCATCGGGAATGATGCCGATCGACTGGCCCTCGACGTAATGGAGATGGGGCTCTCCACCGCTCAGGTCGAAGGTGATGTGATTCACGCGACCGATGGCACCCTCCTGCAGGAGGCTGTAGTTCTCGGTGACGGTGCCGATGAAGGGCGTTTTCGGCTTGTAGAGATTGACCGGAACAGCCTGGTGGGCGGGTTTTTTCGTCACTGGGGCTTTCTTCGAAGAGGCTTTGGAGGGGACAGCCTTTGCAGGAGTCGGCTTGGGTTGATCGGATGCTGCGGGCGACTCCGATGCTGGAGTGACCGAAAGCACTTGACCACCGCTGGAGGTGATGAAGCGCAGAGTCGCCTCTAAACGGCTGTAGGGGACGAAATAGGAACGCTCGGTTTTGCGTTGGCGATCTGCTTGGGGTACCTGGCTGATGACCGTGAACATCCGCTCATCGGATCCACCAGAACCAGCAGTGCTGACGCGCATGGGGTGTGTTCAATCACTAAACGGCGCGATCATAGGCGTGATGCGGTTTTGTAGCCCCTTTCTTTGTCGTGAGCTGCAATGCGAGACACAGACGTGGAGGCCAATTTGTGCAGAGCGACCTTAAAGTCCGAGTAAATATCTCCCAGTTCTCACTGCGACCTTCCATTGGCGTCCTCTGAGCCCACTGCCGTTCAATCCAGGCCTCTGTTCAAGGGGCTGCCTGGATTCGGTGTGCGCCGACAGACCATCGAGCAGACCATGGAGCGTTTGCCGCAGGGCACGCGCCGTTTAGCAGTCCAGTTGCGAACTCCCCTTGGTCTCGAGCTGCTGTGGAAAGTTCTGACTGATTACGACCAGCTCAGCAGCTTCATACCCAACCTCAGTAGCAGCTCTGTTGTTTCGCGCAAGAACAA
Organism: Synechococcus sp. RS9916; assembly: GCF_000153825.1. Taxonomy (NCBI): domain Bacteria; kingdom Bacillati; phylum Cyanobacteriota; class Cyanophyceae; order Synechococcales; family Synechococcaceae; genus Synechococcus; species Synechococcus sp. RS9916. Next base: position 968,701 of record NZ_DS022299.1, on the reverse strand, counting down.
CTGCGTTCACCTCGTTCAGGTTGGTAGTCAGCAATTGTTGGGACTGAAATTTTCTGCTCAAGTTGAACTGGAGCTCACCGAGCATCGGCCTGAGGGTTTGCTGCGGTTTCGAATGATCAAAGGTGATTTCCGGCGTTTCGAAGGGTCCTGGCGTCTGCAGGCCCTGCCCGATGGAACGTCCTTGCTCTACGACCTGACGGTTCAGGGATGCATGGGGATGCCGGTGGGTTTGATTGAGCAGCGTCTGCGCAGTGATCTATCGGACAATTTGTTGGCAGTTGAGCAGGAAGCCTTGCGCCGTCAAGGGCCTCAATAACACTCCTCTGCTGAATTGATTGCGATTCAATCCATGTTTTGTGGGTCAGGTTGAAGGACCTGCAACAACGCATTGTTGTGACAAATAGGTACTGTCCTGCAACAAAAAAGCACCCATATGTGGATGCCTTCAATTCGATTGCCTTGGGTGAATCAAGGCTTTTGTTATACCCCCAAGGGGATTCGAACCCCTGTCGCCTCCGTGAAAGGGAGGTGTCCTAGGCCTCTAGACGATGGGGGCGAGGCCGTGTTCGGGGCGATGTGTTCCCGACCACCAGTTGAAATTACGGGTCCGACTGACCCTCCGTCAAGACACTGGTCGCATCCTGCTCTGGCTTGCTTTGGTCCTGTCCCTGCCAGACGGGAACAGTGAAGAAGAAGCACGCTCCTTCGCCTGGTTCCGACACCACCCAGATCTTGCCGCCGTGCACTTCAACGATGCGTCTGCAGACCGAGAGACCCACCCCAAAACCGGACGTTTCACTTGAGGTCTGAGGGAGCCGCACACGGTCGAGAAAGATTCGCTCCTGTTCCTGGGTCGGGATGCCTGGCCCGCTGTCACACACACTCACTTGTAACCACTGGCTGGTGCGGTGCAGCATGGTCAAGCTCACTTGGCCGCCGTCCTGTGTGAATTTGAGGGCGTTTTCCAACAGGTTGAGGAGCACCTGACGCATGCGCCGTTGGTCGGCATAGACCTTCGGCAGGTCGGTGGGGATATCGGTCTGGACCGTGACGTCCCGGCCGAGCCATTGCTTCTCCAGTTCCAGGATCGCTTCGGCCGCCACAGTGGCCAGGTTGAGGCGCTGGGGATTGAACATGGCCTCCCATCGTGTGCTGCCGACTTCGAGCAGATCCTTTGACAGCAGCGCAATTTCCTCCAGGCGGCGCTTGAGCACGTCCTGAAATCGGTTGTGGTCGATCTGCCCCAGTTGCTGACTCTGCAGCGCCAGGGTTGCTGCCGTCAGAGGCGTGCGCAGTTCATGGGCCACCATGCGCAACAACCGTTCCTGCGCTTCGAGACGGTCGATCAGGGTCTCGTTTTCCTGACGCAAGACCAGCAGTTGATCCTCCAGTTGCAACTCCCGTTGCGTTCGGCTCCCATCGAGATCGGTGGGCTTGAGGCTGATGGCCAGATCACTCACCACCTCGTCTTCTTGCCAGCGCGGCATCCAGCCCCGTAGCTGCTGGTTAATGCTGCTTCCGGCGAACACCTGCTTTGGTGCCGGTTGGAGCTTGATCAGTGCCGGGGTGACCACCAGCCTGTGCAGCTCAAGCAGTTCCGGATGGGTGATGGGGTCTGCGACTTGCAGGGCCACTTCAAAGCCGCAGTCGTCGCTTTCCAGGAATTGAATCAGCGACCGCAGGTCTCCACTGGACAAGTGATGCCTGCCTGCCACCAGCAAAAGCTTCAGATGCTGTCGCTGATCGGAAGCTTCCCCATCCACTGGACGGTGATTGCCAAAGTTGACGTTCACCTTATGGGTTTTTGCAGCGCTGGACAGATTCGCTATGACGAAGTTGAACAGACTGTTGCCCTTCGGGTGTTGCCATGCCGTTACTCCCTCTTGAGAGACGGGGCGCCCAGCAGCCCCCGGAAGGACCTCCCCCAGGGGAGCGGTTCAACCTCGACAGCAACCTTCGCCGTTGGTTTGCGCGCAACCTCGGCATTTGGCGCTCTCGGCGTCAATACATCTTTCAACAGGATGAAGTGATGTATCTCGACATGGTGATTCGTGTCGAGATCTTTGCTGAAACCGCCCTGGGAGCCCCGCGTTACCGCTTCACCTGGTGGCCCGAGAAAGAGACTGAGTTTTTTGACCGCAAACTGCTTTATCGCCGCGAAGGCGTGATGGAAGCCACCTTGATGGGCCATCAGTTGCAACGGGATCGTGCCTATCTGGAAGACATGCCGGTGCGCACGCAGATCCGCCAGGTTGATGAGCATGAAGTGGTGTTTGAGTCGCATTACGCCGACTGGCACGTCCTTGAGCACACCCGACTGATTGATCAGGATCGTTATCGCTCACGGGCGATCTACAGCTGGCAAAACGGTGAGTTGGCGATCGTTGAGCATCACCATGAAACCCGTCTTGAAGATGCTGCTGAACCGATTGCTGCCTGAACGAACAGAAGCCTCTGTGAAGCGGTTGTGGGGACCAGATCAGATTTAGTCATCGATTGACTGGTGACGAACCGCTGAGATGCGGCACCATGGTTCAGAGATTTGACTCCGTCAGTTGTTTAAGTCGTCCCGCGCCATTCGCCTGCTTCTGTCTGCTACCGCGGCTTTGGCTCCCCTGACTCTGGAGTCAGCTTCCGCTCAGGCACAACAAGCTGCCGCCTCCAAGCCCGCTGCGCAAGAAGACATTTTTCTCTATCGCGGCATGGGTTCCTCCTATGTCTGTAATGCACGAGCCGCCAAAGTCGAGTTCCCGAAGGCTGTGGGAATCGCAGCTGCCACCTACGTGCAGGTGCTGAATGGTCGCCATGGCGGCAAGGTTCAATCGGTGGGTCAGCAGAAACTCACCAACGAGCAACTGCTGGCTGGTGCCGAGTTCCAGATCATCACTGGCGCTCTTCAGTACTGCCCCGATGAGGTGCCTGCTGATGTGAAGGCCAAGGTCGAAGAGGCCGTGAAGAAGCAAAACGCCAAAGCGGGTCAGTGATCGCGATTGATTGACTGAACGACCCGTCATGGCCGTTTGATTTTCAAACCCCACCGTTGCCCCAAGCATCGGTGGGGTTTTTTGCTGTTGAGCCGCTGCCGATGGAGGCCCGGGCACGCCAGGATCGGAGCACTGCATGAGCGCCATGGCTGCTGCTTCCACCGTTCGCCTTTCGGATTACAAGCCCTTTCCGTTTGTGGTCCCGAATGTGGCCCTGGATGTGGTGGTGCAAGAGCGGTTGGTTCAGGTGACCTGCCGGATGACCATGGAGCCGCAGCTGCAGGCTGGGGCGTCTCAGCCCCTTGTGTTGCGTGGGGTCGACCTTGAGCTCATCGAGATTCGTCTCGATGATCAGTCGCTCTCCCCTTCTGACTACAGCTGTGATGCCGAAGGTTTGGTGGTGCATCACCCTCCGGCTCAGGTTTTTTGTCTGACGACGATCTGTCGGCTCGATCCCTTCGCCAATGCCTCCCTGGAGGGGCTGTATGCGAGCGGGGGAATGTTGACAACCCAATGCGAGGCGGAAGGTTTTCGCCGCATCACCTTCCATCCCGATCGGCCGGATGTGCTCAGTCGCTACCGCGTGCGCATTGAGGCCGAACGAGAGCGTTATCCGGTGCTGCTCTCCAACGGCAATTTGATCAGTGCGGGGCCTGTGGACGCTCAGCCTTCACGCCATGAAGCGGTCTGGGATGACCCGTTCCCGAAGCCTTCCTATCTCTTTGCGCTGGTGGCCGGTGATTTGCGCGAGGTGCGAGACCGCTTCACCACAGCTTCCGGCAGAGAGGTGGACTTGCGTCTGCATGTCGAGCCAGGCGATGAACCGTTCACGGCGCATGCCATGGAGTCGTTGAAGCGGTCGATGCTTTGGGATGAGCAGGTCTACGGCCTCGAGTACGACCTCGAAGAGTTCAATACCGTTGCTGTGCGCCACTTCAACATGGGCGCAATGGAGAACAAGAGTCTCAATATCTTCAACTCCAAGCTGGTGCTGGCTGACGCGGAAACAGCCACCGATGGTGAGCTGGAACGCATCGAAAGCGTGGTTGCCCACGAGTATTTTCACAACTGGTCAGGCAATCGCATCACCTGCCGTGACTGGTTTCAGCTTTCACTCAAAGAAGGCCTCACCGTGTTTCGGGATCAGTGCTTCACAGCTGATCTGCACTCGGCAGCTCTCAAGCGCATCGACGATGCCGCGATGCTGCGCAATACCCAGTTCCGCGAAGACGCCGGCCCGACGGCCCACCCGGTGAAACCAGACGCCTACCAGGCGATTGACAATTTCTATACAACGACGATCTATGAGAAAGGTGCGGAGCTAATTCGCATGCTGCGCACCTTGCTGGGTGAGCAGCGGTTCATGCGCGGAATGGCGCTGTATTTCAGCCGTCACGACGGCGAAGCGGCCACCACCAATGATTTTGTCAGCGCCATCGTTGAAGGGGCTCAGCAGGATGGCCAGCCTCTCGGTTTTGACCCGGCTCAGTTTGAGCATTGGTATCTCCAGGCTGGAACACCAACGGTGCGGGTGCAACGGCAATGGGAACCAGAGATCGGGCGCTTGACGTTGCGCTTTGCGCAGAACACGGCGCCGACCCCTGGGCAGCCTGACAAGCAACCCTTGGTGATCCCCCTGCTGTGGGCTGTTGTCGATTCCGCTGGTGTGACCGGCGAGGAGCGTTTGCTGGTGCTCGAACAGTCGGAGCAGACGGTTGTTGTCGATGGCCTTCCGACCCAGCCCCAGCCTCCTGCACTGTCGTTGTTCCGTCAGTTCTCAGCACCGGTCCGGTGGCAAGTCGAACAATCCTCTGAGGAGTTGTTCCATCTTTTTGCCTATGACAACGATTCCTTTGCCCGTTGGGATGCCGGTCAGCAGCTTTGGCAGCGATTGCTGCTGGCTCGGGCCGCTGGTGCTGCCGATGCAGCTCTGGACCATCAGATGCAGGATGCTCTTGCGGCATTGCTGGCAGATGACGGTGAGCCGGATCCAGCCGTGTTGGCCACGCTTCTCAGTTTTCCTGGCAGCCCGGAATTGGAGTCCTTGCAGAGCGTTGCGGATCCTCTGGCCCTCTATCTGGCAGGTTGCGCCCTGCGTGAGCAGTTCGGTACTGCACTGGCGAAGCCGTTGCAGCGCCGTTTGGAACAGCTTCAGCCCCATTTGGCCCAGCCATGGCCAGCGGGGCAGGGAGAGCGTCAGCTCACGGGCTTGATCTGGAGTTGGCTGTCTGCGGCTGGCGATCAAGCTGTCCGTCAGCAGGCACTCGACGCAGTCTCTGGTCCCTCGATGACCATGGCCCGTTATGCCCTTCGTGCGCTTCAGCCCCATGACTGCCAGGAACGTGAGCTGGCCTTGGGTTGTTTCCACGACCGCTGGCAAGAACGGCCTGTGATTTTTGATAGCTGGTTTGGGCTTGAGGCGTCAACGCCGCGAGCGGATGGATTGGCCAAGGTCCACGCCCTGCTCAATCATCCCCGTTTTGACCCGATGGCACCCAATGCGGTACGTGCCGTTTTGGGTGGCCTGGCAGGAAACCCAGTGGTCTTTCATGCGGCCGATGGCGAGGGGTATCGCTTCATGGCGGAGCAGATCATCGCTGTGGATCAGCGCAATGCGATCACGGCGTCGCGACTCGCCAAGGTGTTTAGCCGTTGGCGCTTCTACAGCGAAACGCGTCAACATCAGGTGAAGCATGCGCTCGGCTTGTTGGAGGCTGCCGATCTATCGACCAACACCCGAGAGGTGGTGGCCATGATCCTGGCCTGATCACTCCGTTTTCCCCAAAACGATCACGCCGGCCCTTATGGCTGCGTTTTTCCACAAAAAAGCCGGTCAAGAGACCGGCCGGGTGATGGTGATTTCCACAGCTTACCGTGTTCTGGTCGTTTTGTGGGGAAGCTGCGGGTAAGGCGCACCCTGCTTTTCCACAGGCGGCTTGGAGCTCGAAAGCGTGCATTTGATTGTTGTTACCAAGCTTTGCGTTGGTTTTTTGCATGCATCGACTGAGGTTTTCGATGCATGTCTTGCATAACTGATGCTTTGATGTGTATCTTTTGAGTCAGTTATTCCTCTCGACGGTAATGCTCACCGGTTCTGAACTGCTGGCCAAGGTCAAAGATTTGGGTGATGTGTCCAAAACAGATCTGGCCACGGCCTGTGGGTACGTTTCCGATAAAAAAGACGGTGGTCAGCGGGTCAACTTCACCGCCTTCTATGAAGCTCTGCTCAATGCCAAGGGCATTGATCTGGGAACTGGCACGAAGGGCATTGGTAAAGGTGGTCGCAAGCTCTCTTATGTGGCAACCGTTCAGGGCAACGGCAACCTGTTGATCGGCAAGGCATACACCGCCATGCTCAACCTTGAGCCTGGTGATGAGTTTGAAATCAAGCTTGGGAAGAAGGCCATTCGCCTGATTCCCACCGGCGCGGCTGCAGCGCATAGCGGTAGTGCTGCCATGGACGACGGTGAGGAGTGATTCCTCTTTCACTAGTTGATTCGTTGCCCCGCATTAGCGGGGCTTTTTTGTGCCTCCCAGTTGGCGGAATGCCTCGCGACGGAAGCTTGCGCCCTCCTTACCGGAGTGGGCGCCCCAGAGACCTTCCCAGTAGAAGAAAATCACGCCGTAACCCCGTTCATGGCTCAGGCGCATTTTTTCAGTTAACACGGGCATCGTTGTCGTCCGTTTGCCAAATCCAGCCAGAATTCCGATTTGAACGGGGATTCCCCATTGCCGAGCCTTGCGCAAGGCTGGCTGGTCCAAATCTTTTGCAAATCCCTCCAAGGAGTAGGCGTAGTTCTGCACAACAAGGTCGTCAATCAGCTCGCCCACTGCCCACAGCTCCCAGTCTTGAAGCCAGTGGTTGTAGGCAAAGCGGAACGGCCCCGGTGACAAGGAAATCCGTTTCGGTAAAGCCTCCAGTTCCAGCCGCTCCCGTAACTCTCGCAACAAGCCCGTCAGCTTGCGCCGTCGCCAGGTCATCCACATCCGGTTGGTGTGATCCTTGGGTGGTTTGAAACCGGTTTCACGCGCATACAAGGCCACGGTGTAAGGGTCGTAGCCGAGTTCCACGGGCCAGGCGAAGTGGTCATCCAGCTGCAATCCATCCATGGGGCAGCGCTGCATCACTTCCACCACCAGCCCGATGAAGCGTTCGCGAACCTCTGGGTGAGCTGGATTGAGCCACACCATGTCCTTGCCATGAAGGCGCACGATTGGATTGCCATCTGCTTTTGCCAGTACCCATTCCGGATGGTCCTCCACCACAGGAGAATCCGCTGGCTCCATCAGCCCATATTCAAACCAGGGGATGACCTTCATCCCCCGCTTGCGCGCTTCGGTGTTGAACGTACAGATCGGGTCGAGGTCGATGCCGGCTTTGACCAGGCTGGGCTCCACCGGTGCAAAACGGCTGCGGTGAAACGTGGTGCCGCGGCTCCATACATTCGGGTAAATCGTCGTGAATCCGGCCTGATCCAGTTCCTCCACGGTTTTCCTGATCAGGCCGTGGTCGTAATACACCAGGCTTGGGCTGTTGGTGATCCACACACCAAGGGGCCTTTGCGGGGCTGCCAATGCGGCCGAACCTGCCCAGAGGGTTAAAGCTGTGACCAACCCTCCGCACCACCATCCGGTTGTTCCCGTTGATCGGTGGCGGATGGGCGTTGACCCCATGGGATCAGCGGAACATCGAGCTCACGGAGCTTTCTTCGTGAATGCGCCAGATCGCTTCTCCGAGCATGTTGGCGACAGACAACACCTTCAGCTGGGGGAAGGTGCGATCAGCTGGGATGGGAATACTGTTGGTGACTACCACTTGTTCAAACAATCCTTCTGAGGAGAGGCGTTCGCAAGCTGGTGGAGAGAAAACGGCATGGGTGGCGCAGGCGATCACCCGTTTCGCGCCTTGCTGACGCAACAGGCGAGCTCCAGAGCAGATCGTGCCGCCTGTGTCGATCATGTCGTCGATCAAGATGGCCGTCTTGCCCTCCACATCCCCGATCACCGTCAGGCTCTCCGCTTTGTTGTGACCCGTGCGGCGCTTGTCGATGATCGCCAGAGGCGCGTCATTCATTTGTTTGGCGAAGGCACGCGCCCGGGCGACGCCTCCGACATCAGGGGAAACCACTACCACCTCTCCCAGTTCCTGGGCAGAGAGGTAGTCCACCAACACCGGTGAGCCATAGATGTGATCACAGGGGATATCGAAATAACCCTGGATCTGGGCGGAGTGGAGATCCATCGCCAGCACCCGGTCCACCCCTGATTTGGCCAGCAGATTGGCGGTCAGCTTGGCCGTGATCGATTCCCGTCCAGCGGTTTTGCGGTCGGCGCGGGCATAGCCGTAGTAGGGCACCACAGCGGTGATTTGACGGGCTGAGGCCCGTCTGCAGGCATCCACCATGATCAGCAGCTCCATCAGGTGGTCGTTCACCGGAGCGCAGGTGGGTTGGATCAGAAAGACGTCGCAGCCGCGGATGGATTCCTGAATCTGCACATAAAGCTCGCCATCGGCGAAGCGCTTGCAAACCCGTGGACCATCAGGGACGCCCAGATAGGCCGAAATCTCCTGGGAAAGCGCCGCGTTGGCCGTTCCACTGAACAGGCGCAATCGACGGTTGTCCTGGTGGATCTTCTCCTGCTCGGCACGGGCTGCAGTGAGAAAACTGGTCACGACGCCCGAAACGAGAACAGCTGTGCACCGATGGTAGTGCCGAGCCGGGCCCGCTCCCAACCCAGGTTCTGCTCAATTGGCTCGTTAGGGTCCGTGGATGCAGGTTCAATCCTTGGTGGTGATCGGCGCAGGGCCTCTCCCTGAGCTGGCGATGCGGCGTGGCGCTGCGTCCCTCGCAGACGGCTTGGCATTGCCCTTAAGCACCCTTCCCGTTGGTGCCTCCCCCGACGCGGCTTTGCTGTCGCTTGCGTCCGAGGCGCCCTGTTTGCTGCGTTTGTCGGGGGATCCAGGGCGGCTGGGTCCTGACGGTCAAAGTTGGCTTGATGCCCTGGGTGCGTGGCGACTGCCAACGCTGCTTCTGGGGGCTCCTCTGGCGGACGGCAGTATCCCCGGTGTCGTGCCAGCGTTTCTGGCGCTGTGTGAGAGCCGTCGCGTTCCTGTTCTCGGCCTGGCGCAGTTGGGAGGGTCCTGGAGTCCCCACCAGCGTCGTCAGGACGGTCTGCCCTGGTGTGGCTGGTTGGGGGAGTCGCAGGATCCGAACACGAGCGCTGCGCGCGAGGCTCTGATCACGCTGCTGAAGCAGCGCCACAATCGCTTTAGTTCTGCTTCGGCCACAGAGGCGCTGACGCATCAGCCTTGAGTTGACGCAGCGGTTGTTCCCCTGCCCTAGGAGCCAGGGGCAGGGTGGAGACAACAGGCGGTTGATCGCTGCTCAAGGCTGCTGCCGCCAGGCTCAGCCATTCCTGTTGGTTCAGGTCGGTCTCCACTTGGGTGGAGAGTTCGTTGACCAGTCCAGGTAAGACCAGGATGGCGTTGGGCTGCTGCAGTTGATCGTGGATCGCTGCCATCAGCCATTGCTGGCGCAGGCGGCGCTCGTGGTTGTTGAGTGGGTCAGGGCGGAAACGGACCAGCTGTTCAGCCTGGGCCCCATTGAGGCTTTGACGGCCGGCCTGGAGATTGACGCTGTAGTTCTGACGCTTGTCTTGGTGCGTGAGGGTCTGATCGAGCCGCACGTCCACATCCCCTAGGCCATTCACCAGATGGCGCAGGGCCTTGCGCGGCATCACCACAAACCGAGATGGTTCGCCTTCGGGAAGTCCCACCACGTCCGCCACCACATCGGCGGTTAGGGCCACGCCTCCTTGGCGGTAACTGCTGGCCAACGGTTGCATGGTTTTGATGCCTGGGAGGTTGACCCCGAGTTCTGTCGGCATCTGCAGAATCTGCAGGGGTTTGAGGGCTTCAACCCGAATCAGCATCACGCTGTCGGCATTGGCAGGTCCTGAAGGTGCCGCTCGATTGATTGGGTCGCCGATGCCATTGGCGTCAACACCCACCACCATCACCGTCACCGGTTGGTTGGGATAGGGCGCCAGGCTGTCGGGCTCATCCGACGACGGCAGTGCGGGTGCAACGCGATCGGCGACAGGCCAGATGGCCGTCAGCGCAGCTCCCACGATCCAGACGCTGCCCACAGCAGCGCCGATCCTCAGCACGGTGCGTAGGGGTTTGGGACCAAGCCATGGGCGCTTGTCGCTCTGCTTGCTGTCGCCGTCTGGTGCTTGGGCCGCCATCAGCCGTGCTGATTTCCAAGGATGCCCAGTCTTGCTCAACTTCCGCTGTTTAGCGTTGGGAGCTTCCAGGCCCTCCCGATCTGTGACGCAAGCTCCCGCTTCTCCGGCTCCCCATGAACGGGCCCGGCCGATTCCAAGGGATGTCGTGCGTCCCGCCAAGGATCTCTGCAGTGATTGCGGCCTCTGCGATTCCCGCTGGGTGGCCTACGTGCGCCAGGCCTGCGCGTTCCTCCACCAAGATTTCGAGGGCATGGAGCGGCGTTATCACGGCCGTAGCCGTGATCTCGACAACGAGGACGAGCTCTATTTCGGTGTGCAGCAGCGCATGCTCACCGCGCGCCTGCGTCAGCCCATCGAGGGAGCGCAATGGACGGGCATCGTGAGCCACTTGGGGGTTCAGGCCCTCAAAACGGGGCTCGTGGATGCCGTTCTCTGTGTGCAGCAGAGCCCGGACGATCGCTTCACTCCCATGCCTGTGCTGGCGCGGACACCTGAGGAGGTGATGGCGGCACGGGTCAACAAGCCCACCCTGTCCAACAACTTGTCAGTGCTTGAGCAGCTGCCCGGCAGTGGGATCAAGCGACTGCTGGCCATTGGTGTGGGGTGTCAGATCCAGGCGCTGCGGTCGGTGCAGGACACCCTTCCACTTGATGAGCTCTACGTGCTCGGTCTTCCCTGTGTGGACAACGTGTCCCGTGAAGGGCTCAACACCTTTCTAAACAGCGCCAGTGATTCCCCTGACACGGTGGTGCACTACGAGTTCATGCAGGACTTCCGCATTCACTTCCGCCACCGTGATGGCCGTGAGGAAACGGTGCCGTTCTTTGGGCTTGATACCCCCAAGCTCAAGGACGTGTTCGCTCCCAGTTGTTTGAGCTGTTTCGACTACACCAACGCCGGTGCTGATCTGGTGGTGGGCTACATGGGGGCTGAATTCGGACGTCAGTGGCTGGTGGTGCGCAACGCCCGTGGGGCGCAATTGCTCAAGTTGGTTGAGGCTGATCTCGACACGGCCTCTGTCACCAGTCGTGGCGATCGACGGGCCGCTGTTCAGCAGGGCATTGATGCCTACGACAAAGCCTTGAAACTGCCGATGTGGGTGGCTGAAGCGGTGGGCTGGGTGGTGCAGCGCATCGGCCCCAAGGGGTTGGAATACGGCCGCTTTTCGATCGATTCCCATTTCACGCGCAACGCGCTCTGGGTGCGCCGCAATCACTCCGACCAATACACCCGACATCTGCCCGCTTTCGCGCGCAAGATTGTTGAGCGCTACAAACTTCCCCAGGCCTGAGGCCATCTGATGCTGTCTGCGTCCCGTTCGTCATCGGTCGAAGCTGCCTCGCAGCGAGGGATTGGTGTCCTGTTGCATCCCACCGCATTGCCGGACAGTCCGGTTTGCGGTGGATTCGGGGCTGTGGCAAGAGCCTGGCTGACCTCTTTGGCGCGTCACGGCATCTCGGTGTGGCAGGTGTTGCCCGTGGCGCCCACGGATGGCACCGGATCCCCTTACAGCTCCCCGTCCAGTTTTGCGATCAACCCCTGGCTGCTGGATGCCCAGGATCTTGTCGATCAGGGCTTTTTGCCGTGTGAGGCGATGGGCGCCCTACCTGGTCAAGACCAGACCGCAGGGGATGCAGGCTTGGATTGCGCGTTGGCGGAACAACGGGCCGATGCGTTGGCGGTTGCTTTGCAGTTGGCATGGCCCTTGCAGTCCGCGGAGCGCCATGCTGCTTTTGCCCGATGGTGTTCCGCTCAGGCCAGCTGGCTTGAGGACCACGTGATGTTCATGGAGCTGCGTCGTCAGCATCAGGGGCAGCCCTGGTGGCAGTGGCCGTTGGGGTTGGCGCGGCATCGACGCGCTGCGTTACGCCGCTGGGCGGCACGCCATCAGCAGGCTCTCGAAGCCCAGCGGCTGGTGCAGTGGCATTTGGATCAGCAGTGGCAGGCTCTGCGCGCCATGGCGGATCAGCTGGGTGTGCGCATCTTTGGTGATCTTCCCTTCTATGTCGCGCGGGACAGCGCCGATGTCTGGAGTCATCGCAGCCTGTTCTCCATCCAGAGAGACGGAACGCTGACAACCCAGAGCGGTGTGCCGCCGGATTACTTTTCCGCCACCGGACAGCTGTGGGGCACCCCGGTCTACCGCTGGTGGCGCCATCGGTTGACGCGTTTTCGTTGGTGGCGTGCCCGCTTGCGGCGCCAGTGGCAGCTTTTTGATCTCTTGCGGCTGGATCATTTCCGTGCTTTGGCTGCCTATTGGGCGGTGCCTGGTGGCGACGACACCGCAGCGCGGGGGGTGTGGACGCCGTCTCCCGGCCAGTCGCTCTTGCGCAAGCTCAAGGCGGATGCGGGAGGCCGATTGCCGATGGTGGCGGAAGATTTGGGCGTGGTGACCGCGGATGTAGAGGCCTTACGCGATCACTTTGGGCTGCCGGGCATGAAGATCCTGCAGTTCGCCTTCGATGGCAATCCGGAGAATCCCTATCTTCCCGCCAACATTCATGGGGATCGTTGGGTCGTCTACACCGGCACCCATGACAACCCCACCACCATCGGCTGGTGGCGTGATCTGGATGCCCCGGCCAGGGAGCGGGTGATGGCCGTTGTCGGGGGCGAGATCCATGCCCCGGGTTGGCAATTGCTGGAGCTGGGGTTGGCGAGTAGTTCCGGGTTGGTGATCACGCCGGTGCAGGATTTGCTCCACCTCGACGATTCAGCACGCTTCAACACCCCCGGCACCGTGGGGGAGCGCAATTGGAGCTGGCGGTTGCCTGGCTTGGATCAGCGTCTTGATGATGCGCTTCGCGGCTACGGCGAACGGGGCTCTCTCTGGGGCAGGCGGTAGCTGCCTGCTTGACCGTTGAGGGCTGTCTGCGGGAGGCCATCCCAAAGCACTTGGTCCTCCTCTTTGGGGGGCGGGGTCACCTTCAATCTGACTGGGCTCTGGAGCTGAAGGGTGAGCTCACCTGTGCTTCCGGTGAGCTCGCTGCGATCCCCACCGGCACTGCTCAGGGTGATCGTGCTCGGTTGGCTGAGCCTCAGCTGCAGCAGTCCGATCGCTGGAACCGGTGACGCTGATGCAGCGTTGCCATCAGCCGCTGCCGGCAGCCAGTGCTTCAGGGGTTTGCGCCGGGAGTCTTCAAGGGGGCGCAAGCCAGCAATCCCAGGGTTGAGGGCGCTCTGAGGGCTGCTGATTTGCAGGTCTTCAGCGCTGGGGGGAATCGGCTCCAGTTGCTCACTGTTGCGCAGCGCCAGATAGCGCTGCTGTTGGTTGAGCGCCATCAGCGTGCCGAGGATCACCGCGGCGTAGACCACGCTTCCCTGCCAGGTGCTGAGGATGTCGATACTTCCCAGGGTGAAGCGGCGGTTTCCGCTGGTCTGACCTTGCATTCGGCTCGCTTTGCCGGCGGGCAAGGCGCCATGGAGACTGCCGGGCTCAAGCTCCAGATGGGTCTCGAGTTGGGTCAGCATCGTGCCCAGATAGGCCGCTTCTGGCAGACGGTCGCTCCAGCCCCGTTCGAGGGCTTCCAGCACTGGAGTTGTGATGCGGATCTCGCGGGAGAGTTCGCGCATGCTCAGCCCGCGCTGCTCGCGCCGTTCCTTGAGCAACTGGCCCGCGTGCTGGAGGGGACTGATCGGGTCGCCGGTTTCAGGGGCCAGTCCGCTGCTGGATGAAGACGTACCACGCCGCGGCCAAAGCCTGGGAAATCTCATCGAGACGGGCGGGTCAATGCACGCCATTCTCCCTCGGTCAGCTCGCGCCAGCGACCCTCTTGCAGCGAACCGAGAACGACGGTTGCGATCGCCGTGCGTTGCAGATCGAGCACTGGATGGCCGAGCAATTCGGCCACACGGCGGATCTGGCGGTTGCGTCCCTCACGAAGCACCACCTCCAGCAGGGTGCGGTTGGCGTTGTGGTGGAGCTCGCGCACCTCCGCGGGTTGGGTGAGTCGTTGATCCAGACGCAGGCCGCGGCGCCAGTGCTCGAGGGCCCCATGGGATGGACGTCCTTGGACCCAGACCCGATAGGTCTTGGCATGGGAGTAACGGGGATGCGTGAGTTGAAGAGTGAGCTCACCCTGGTTGGTGAGCAGCAGGGCTCCCCGGCTTTCGGCATCAAGCCGTCCGACAGGATGCAGGCCGCGGCGCAGGTGCTTGGGCACCAGATCCAGCACGATCGGCCGTCCTTGGGGGTCTTGGCAGCTGCTGATCACCCCACGCGGTTTGTTCAGCAGCAGCAGGCGCGGTGGATCGTTGGCCGGCAAGGGGGTGCCGTCGATGGTGATGCGGTCAAGGCCGGGCTCAGCACGGTCGCCCAGCTGGGCCATGCGGTCATTGACCTTCACGCGCCCTGCTCGGAGCAACTCTTCGGCATGGCGCCTTGAGCAGACCCCCGCAGCGGCGATCAGTTTTTGCAGGCGCTCTGCCTTGACCGTCTCCCCTCCGGTTCGCTCCGCCACGGTTAACGGCTCGCCGCATATCGGGGAAGCAACAGTTCCATGCTGGCTCCTCCTTCGGGATGGTTGCGTGCCTGCACGCGACCACCATGGTTCACGGCAATCTGTTGCACGATCGCCAGGCCCAGACCGCTGCCGCTGCGGTTGGAGCGGGCTCGCGAGGGGTCTCCCCGGTAAAAGCGATGGAACATCTGCTCGAGATCGGGCTCACTTAAACCTTGGCCGTGGTCGCGGACGGCTAGAAGCCACCAACCCCCGCTGGGTTGAATGTCCACCTCCACCTGCCCCCCTTCTGGTGAATAGCGCAGGGCGTTGTCGAGCAGGTTGAGGATGGCGCGATGCAGTTTGGGCTGATCTCCCCGCAACAGGGCCGTCGCTTCGCCTTGGATCGTCAAGCTGATGTTCCGTTGTTCCGCCAAGGGGCGGACGCTGCTCCAAGCGCTTCCGACGAGTTCGCTGAGCACAAGAGGGCTGTAGGCGCTGCTATCGATCGGCAGACTGTTTTCGAGCCGGGACAGCTCGAGCAGATCTTCAACAAGTAGTTGCAGGCGACGCAATTCCTTCTGCAGACGTTGCACCAGCACAAGGTCGCTGTCTTGGACGGCGGTTTCCAAGCGATCGCTCACCAGCATGAGAGCTGTGAGCGGTGTTTTGAGCTCATGGGCCACATCACTGACCCAGCGCTCCTGTTGTTGTTGCTGGGCTTCGAGCGACTGCCGGCTCTGAATCAGCAGCAGGATCCATTCCTCGGAACCTGGCAGCACCACGGTTTCGAGCGGATCACCTCGCATGTCCCATTCGATGCGTTGCGGTCGCTGCTGATGGCGGACGCTCACGATGGCCTCGTGAATGCGATCCACCTTCAGAACATCCTCAAGTTGCTGACCGCGAATCAGGGTGTGGCGAGGAATGCGAAGCAGCCGTTCGGCTTTGCCGTTGATGTAGGCGATGCTCAGATCGGGTTTGAGCACCAACCAACCCTGGGTGGCGTCATCAATCCAGGCCAGCAATTGCCCGGTGTTAATTGGCTGGTGATCCCGCAGGCGATGGGCGGAGCGCTGTTGTGCCTGTTGCTCGCGGCGGTGAAGGACGGCGGTGAGTGCGCTGCCCAGTGCAGCACCGCACAGCAGCCCCAGTCCCAGGCTTGCAGACATTGCCTCTAGCCGAAGCGATACCCGAAGCCACGCACGGTTCGGATGTGTTTGGGAGAGGAGGGTTCCGACTCGATCTTTTCGCGCAGCCAACGGATATGGACATCCACTGTCTTGGTGTCACCAACGAAATCAATCCCCCACACCTTTTCGAGCAGCTGGTCGCGGCTCCACACCCGTTTTGGGTGTTGCATAAACAATTCGAGGATCTTGTATTCCTTCGGTGAAAGCGTCAGCTCTTGACCGTCGCGGGTGACGCGACACTCCTCCGGGTAAAGACAGAGGTTGTCGTGAGACAGCACATTGGAGCGCTGCTCATCCTGTTGGGGCTTCTGCTGCGTGCGGCGCAATAGTGCGCGGCACCGGGCCACCAGTTCGCGCATGCCGAACGGTTTGACCAGATAGTCGTCAGCTCCGACTTCGAGCCCGAGCACGCGGTCGGTTTCGCTGTCGCGGGCGCTAATCACCAGGATTGGAGTGGTGATGTTGTTGCCCCGTAGCTGGCGACAAACGTCGAGTCCCCCAAGGCCCGGCAGCATCAGGTCGAGCACGATCAGATCGACCGGCTCTTGGTTGCCCATTGTGAGGTTGGCCAGGGCCTCGGCGCCATTGCTGCAGGAGCGCACTGAGAAACCCTCGGCCTGCAGTGCTTCATCAACGGTCTCCCGAATGGAGTCATCGTCTTCGACCACAAGTAGGCGGGCTGTTCCGACTGGGGCAATAGAAGCGGTGCTTGTCACCTGGCTCATGCAGCCTTTGTATCCATTCTGACGAATGGCTGTTCTTCTGAGTTGAAGTGCCAGAAAACCCTGTAAACGATGGTAAATTTCGAAACCACTCGGTTTCGTAATTGATCGATGGCGCCCCTGTCCCTGCTCCCTGATGCAGATCTGGTGCGTTCGTATCTGCGGGATATCGGTCGTGTGCCGCTGCTGAGTCACCAGCA
The DNA here is from genome assembly GCF_000153825.1 of Synechococcus sp. RS9916. Taxonomy (NCBI): domain Bacteria; kingdom Bacillati; phylum Cyanobacteriota; class Cyanophyceae; order Synechococcales; family Synechococcaceae; genus Synechococcus; species Synechococcus sp. RS9916. The sequence goes on along the minus strand of NZ_DS022299.1, from coordinate 951,915 downwards.
GGAGATCACGCTGGGTCGTCAGGTGCAGGACCTGATGGAACTGGAGGCTCTGGAGTCAGAGCTGAAGAGCGAAAGCGGCGAGGATGTGGTGGCACCCGAAGCCCTGGCGAAGAAGGCTGGATTAAGTGGTGTGCAGCTGAAGCGGAAGCTGCAGGCAGGGCGTCGTGCCAAGGAGCGGATGGTGGCCGCCAACCTGCGCCTGGTCGTGAGCGTCGCGAAGAAATACACCAAGCGGAACATGGAACTGCTGGATCTGATCCAGGAGGGAACGATCGGCCTGGTGCGGGGTGTGGAGAAGTTCGACCCCACCCGCGGCTACAAGTTCAGCACCTATGCGTATTGGTGGATCCGTCAGGGGATCACGCGGGCGATTGCGGAGAAGAGCCGCACGATCCGGCTGCCGATTCACATCACCGAGATGCTGAACAAGCTGAAGAAAGGGCAGCGTGAGCTGAGCCAGGAACTGGGGCGGACCCCCACGGTCACAGAGCTGGCGGAATTTGTGGAGCTGCCGGAAGAGGAGGTGAAAGACCTGATGTGCCGGGCCCGTCAGCCGGTGAGCCTGGAGATGAAGGTGGGCGATGGGGATGACACCGAACTGCTGGAGCTGCTGTCGGGTGATGGTGAGCTGCCGAGCGAGCAGGTGGAAAGTGAGTGCCTGAAGGGCGACCTGCGGGATCTGCTGGAGCAGCTGCCGGAGCTGCAGCGGAAGGTGTTGCGGATGCGTTATGGGATGAATGGCGAGGATCCGATGAGCCTCACAGGCATTGCCAAGACCTTAAAGATGAGTCGCGATCGCACCCGTCGCCTGGAACGGGAAGGTCTCGAGATGCTCCGCAATGGTGACTCCCAGCTTGAGGCTTATGTCGCGATTTGACGCTTTCTTCTAGAAAAACTCGTCGAAGTTATCGAAGTCAACAGCTTTGAACTTCCCAGTCTCCACCTGGGTCATCAGTCTTTCCAGCTGTGTCCACAGTGCCCCTCCCGTGAGCAATGAGAGCAGGAAAGCCACCAGCAATGCTGCCCCGGAAGCAAACCCGAACACCTGAAGTGATCCACCGATAAACAAGGTGACACCCAGGATGATGCCGCTGTAGCTCATCGTGGTTTCAACGCGACCCAGAGGCAGAAGGGGCAGTCGATCGTCTTTCCACCCCTGGAGCCGGTCTTTGACCAGTTGGGCAAAGGTCAGGCCGCACACCACCCCAATGGCAAGACCCAGTCCGGCCAACAGGTAGGGAGGCTGACTGATGAACGCGTACTCCAACAGGATTTCGTCGGCGTTGAGGTCGCCGAACAAGCCTGCATAACTGTCGATATCAGCTTGCTGCAGGTCAACGGGCGCGAAATCCGGCGCAAGTGCCATGGCGTCGAAGGCTGGCGCGACCAGCGAAACAGCGTTCGACCTTAAAGGACTCAGGCCGCCGCAAGCGGATTCAGTTTTTGCAGCATCGTGCCGGCCATTCGGCCTGGGGCGAAGGTCCGCCCAAGCATTGATCCAAGAGCGCGTAGGTCTGCCGTGCTGAGACGGTCGTCTTTGATCAAGGTCAGCAATAAGCGACGGCGCAAATCACCACCGTCTTTTCCGAGCAAGAGCTTGATCCCTGCTCCGGCGACGGGGATCAGTTCCAGTCCCGGACCTGATCCGCTTTCGCCGACCACCTGAAGCAGGCTTTCCAGCCGTTCAATACGCAGCTGCCCTTCGCGATCGAAGATCACCTCCATCAACTTTTCGCGCATCTCGCGGGTGTCACCCGCCAGCAGTCGTTTGGCCACGTAGGGATAGGCCACTGCAATGATCTTGAACTCTGGATCCAGCCGAAGCGCTAAGCCTTCCTGGCTGACGACGGCTCGGATGATCAGGGCAAACCGTGCCGGGACCCGAAACGGGTAGTCGTACATCAGTTCCGAAAAGCGGTCGGTGATCGCTTTGAAGTTGAACGACCCAACGGCGTCTCCAAGGCTGCCCCCCAGCACCTCCTCTAACGCTGGAATGATTGGGGCCAGATCCGCGTTGGGGGCCAGAAATCCCAATTGTTGGAAATCCCCTGCCAGCGCTTCGAAGTCGCGATTGATCAGGTGCACAACGGCACCAGTCAGGGTGAGGCGGTCGCTGTCGCTGATCGAATCCATCATCCCGAAATCCACATAGGCCACATGGCCCAGCTCCCCCGTTCGGCCACTGAGGGCAAACAGATTTCCGGGGTGGGGATCGGCGTGGAAATAACCAAACTCGAGCAATTGCTGCAAACCACTGATCACGCCTGTTCGGATCAGTGCACTGGGATCGAGGCGCTGCGCACGCAATTCCTGCCGGTCGCGAAGTTTGGTGCCATGGATCCAGCTGGTGGTGAGCACCCGCCTTGCGGTGAGCAGGCGTTCGACCCGCGGAATGGTCACAGCTGGATTGTCCGCGAACAAGGCAGAAAATCGATCGGCGTTGTCGGCTTCCCGTTCGTAATCGATTTCTTCGAACAGGCTGCGACCGAATTCATCGATGATTTCGCCGAGGCCAAAGCCAAGGTTCAACGGCAGCAGTGGTGCCACCAGCACTCCGAGGCTGCGGATCAGCACCATGTCGCGGCGCAGGATGAAGGCGAGATTGGGGCGCTGCACCTTCACGGCCACCCAGTGCTGCCCATGCAGACGGGCTCGGTAGACCTGGCCGAGACTTGCCGCCGCTACCGGTTGGCTTGGGAACTCTTCAAACAGCTGGTCGACAGGGGCACCCAGCTCTTCCTGAATTGTGGCGAGGGCGATCCCGTGATCAAAGGCAGGTAGGTCGTCCTGAAGGCGGGTGAGCTCGTCGAGCCAGTCTCTTCGGATCAAATCCGGTCGCGTGGAGAGCGCTTGCCCCACCTTGATGAAACAAGGCCCCAGGTTGGTCAGGGTTTTGAGAAGCGTTCGTGCCAGTTTCCGCTGCACCTCTGGATCCTTGCTGCCACCGCGGAGCACCACGCTCACAACCAAGCCCAGCAAGGCCCAGAGGATCTGGATCAAGCGCGGAATCACGATCCACGGACGCAGCAGCAGCCAGCGGGCGTCGCGTCCTGGTTGGTAGCGCAGATCAGGGCTGGCTTCGTTGGCCTTCTCTGCTCTGGCAGCCATGCCCAATCCCCTTCACGAAGGGTTGACTTTAGGAAGATGACTTGGTGGCGGGCGTGCTGACGGATGATGCAGTGCATGCCGTGCCCTGCCAGTGGACACGCCCCTGCTCCCCTTGTTGCGGACTCGTCGCGGTTCGCGTTTGCACCTGCCTGCCCACGGTGGCGGCTCTGGGCTGGCTCCGGGATTACGCGCTGTGCTTCGCTTGCGGCCCGGGCACTGGGATCTTCCTGAATTGCCAGAAATCGGCGGCCCGTTAGAAGCCGATGGGGCTGTTGTTGAGAGTCAGCGTGCAGCGGCCGCCGCGTTTGGTGCCGATCACTGCTGGTATGGCGTCAACGGTGCCACCGGCATGCTCCAAGCCGCCCTCTTGGCGATGGCCAAGCCTGGGCAGTCGTTGTTGTTGCCGCGTAACAGCCACCGCAGCTTGCTTCAGGCCTGCGCTCTTGGTGGCATTCACCCCCTGCTGTTTGACCTGCCCTTTTTGCCTGACCGTGGTCACGTGGCGGCAGTTGACCACAGCTGGCTGGAGCGTGTGCTCACATCGTCCGCACTCCAGAGCCACCAACCCGTGGGTGCCGTGTTGGTGCAGCCCACCTACAACGGCTATGCGGTGGATCCCGCGCCCTTGATCGAGCGTCTGCATCAGCGAGGCCTGCCGGTGCTGGTGGATGAGGCCCATGGCAGCCATTTCCTGCCAGGAGTGGACCCCAGCCTTCCAGCGTCTGCTCTGCGTGTCGGTGCCGACTTGGTGGTGCATTCCCTGCACAAGTCCTCCACAGGGCTTGGCCAAACGGCTGTGTTGTGGCACCAGGGGCAGCGGGTGGATCCAGACGCTGTTGCTCGCAGTCTCGGTTGGCTGCAGACCACCAGTCCCAGTGCTCTGCTGCTGGCCTCGTGTGAGGCCTCGCTTGAGGATTGGACCACCCGCGCCGGTTTGCGTCGTCTGTCTCGGCGTCTTGCGCAGGCCCGTGCGTTGGCTGATCAGCTGCGGGACCGACAGCTTCCCTTGCTGGACACCGCCGATCCCCTCCGGCTGATCTGGCACACCGCTGCAGTGGGCATTAGTGGACTGGATGCCGATGAATGGCTGATGGCCAGGGGCCTTGTCGGCGAACTGCCGGAACCGGGTTGTCTCACGTTCTGCTTAGGCATGGCGACTAGGCCTGGCTTGCAGCGCTCCATGGTTCGCCACTGGCATGGTCTGCTGCAACACCTCGGGCAGGCTCGGCCTTTGCCTCCCTTCACGGCTCCTCCCATTCCCCTGATCACCTCCCCGGCGATGGAGTGTGGAGAGGCTTGGCGTGCGCCCAGTCGCGCGGTGCCGTGGGCCGATGCCTTGGGCGGGATTGCAGCCCAGCTGGTGTGTCCCTACCCCCCGGGTATTCCCTTGATCGTCCCTGGAGAACGTCTTGACCAGGCGCGAGTGGCGTGGATTGAACAGCTGCGCCAGTTTTGGCCTGATCAGATCAGCGGTAGGGTAAGGATTGTGGCCTGAGGCTCGGCGATGCAGAGCGTCTCTCGGCAGCGCTTGGTCAGTGGTCTTGGTGCCGGCCTGTTTGGGCTCGTGGTGGTGGGCCTAGGTGGTTGGTGGTTCACCGTGGCTTTGGGCGTGATTGTGCACCTCGGCCTGTTGGAGTTTTTCCGCATGGCGCAGTGCACCGGCATTCGCCCCGCCGCCAAAACCACCTTGGTGGTGGTTCAACTGCTGCTCATCAGCACCCAGTGGGATCTCACCGGTGGACTGCCGTCCCATCTGGCCTCCGCCGTGTTGCCACTCTCCGGTGCAGCCATCTGTGGCTGGCTTTTGCTGCAGCCCGTCACAGGCTCGATCGCTGATATCGCCTCGTCGATTTTTGGTCTGTTTTATCTCGGTTTTTTGCCCAGTCATTGGTTGCGCCTGCGCCAGTTGAGTGATCCCCAACTGCTCCCTTCCGGTCCCCAGTGGCTCTCTGCGGGGTTGGTGATCACCTTGATGGCCTGTTTGATGATCGTGGCTAGCGATATCGGCTCTTATCTGGTGGGGCGTCGCTTTGGGCGGCTTCCCCTATCCCCGATTTCGCCGGGAAAAACGATTGAAGGGGCTCTCGGAGGTCTAGTCGCGTCCGTAGCTGTTGGCGTGACTTTTGCCTTCTGGATGCAATGGCCTTGGGCTCTCTTGAGCGGCGGGGTCCTCGGCGCGTTGGTGGCCTTGTTTGCCCTAGTGGGAGATCTCACCGAATCGATGATGAAACGGGATGCCGGTTTGAAGGATTCCGGAGATGCATTGCCCGGGCATGGCGGAATTTTGGATCGCATCGATAGTTATCTGTTTACGCCTGCTGTTGTGTATTACGCCGTGACACTGTTGTTGCCCCAACTCTCGGGCTAGTCGCGACAGCGTTGATCAGGGCGTCACGGCCGCTTGGCCCTTGAGATGCAGATGGCCAGCCTTGAGATGGGCTTCTTCGATCTTGATGTTCGGGTCCATGGGTAAGCGAACTTCACCGTCGCCTTCCATCCTCAGGATTCGCACGGTGCCTCCTGCCGCATCAAGCTTGAACCGCTTGCTCACCACCTCAGCCTCATTGATCACCGGAGCCGTCAATACAAGGCTGTCGTTGTCGATGGCGAGGTTGCCCAGAGTGGTCAACCCCATCAGTTGCTCGGCTAGCCAGTCTCCCAGCCAGCGCCAGCGCTCGGTCAGCAAGGCACGGTTCAGATCGTTGCCGCGCATCGTCACGGAACCATTCAGTTGGAAGGGCTCCTGCAGTTGCAGGATCTGCCCCGGTTGGCTGGGTTTGAGATTGAGGTGCAGGGCACCGCTTTGCAACGAGGCGCGGTGAATGGGAAGGCCTTGAAAGGTGACCAGCCGCCCTTCCAGTTGCACTCCCTTGAGATGGCCACGCAGCAATTGCAGTGCTGAGCCGTTGAGCACCAGATTGAGATCGTCGACCTCGTCGCATTGGCGGCGGATCCAGAGATTGAGGCCGTTGGCCAACAGCTGCAGGATCGGCCCTGAACTGGTGATGGGTTCGCTCATCAGCATGCCTCCAAGGCCCTCCAGCGTTGGGCCACCAGCTCAGCTTGATCGAGATGGGGCAGATGTCCACATTGATCAACGAATTTCAGGCGGGAACCGAGCAGTTCCTGGGCTGCGCGCTTCTGGGGAGCCCGCAGAATTCGGTCTTGATTGCCCCAAAGCACCTGCAGGGTTTGGCTGGGCAGCGGTGCTCCACATGCGGCAAATCCCCCGCTGCGGGCAAAGGCCGCCAAGGACGGCCCCCACCCCGGCACCTGAAGTGGAAGGGATGCAATCTCCAGTTCTGCCGGACCGACACTGGTATCAGGATCTGCGAAGGCTTGACGGCATAAACCACGACGCACCCCGGGTCGACCGAGAAACCACACACCCAATTGATCCAGTAAGGGAGGCACAGGCATCGGTTTTCCATCCAGCCCTGCCGGTGAGAGCAACAGCAATCGGTCGATGCGGGTGGGGTGGCGCCGGGCCAACTCCATGGCCACCGCACCCCCCATGGATGCTCCGATCACACCAATCGGTTGGTCTTGCGGCAGGTTGGCCAACAGTGCGGCCAGATGGATCATCACTGCCTCGGGTCCTTCGTTTGCTCCTGGATGGCGAGGACTGAATCCAAACCCATAGAGATCCGGAATCACCAGGCTGTGGTCGGCGATCAGAAGGGGTGCAAGGCGGCGGAACTCCAGATGGCAGCTGTCAAAGCCATGGAGCATCAACACGAGGGGGCCAGTCCCCTTCCGCACGACGGGATAATCGTCAGCCACGGGAACGTCGAGGCGTTCCCAGCACACATGGGCTGCGAGCTCACGGGCCTGAGGATCGATCAGTGTGGAGGCCGCGTGCTCAAGCTGCTGCCGATTGCTCAACTGCCGCTCCTGTTGGCCTGCCGTGTTGGTGCTGCCACTCCACTCTGGGTGCTGACGAGCGCTTCAAGGAGCTCCGTTTCACTCACAGGGAAGGGAAGGTGATGAAGGTCTGATCCAGCTCGACAGGCGAATTGACACGCTTGCCGGAGTTCATGCAAGCCCGCCTGACCGAGACCGAGGTCCTCCAGGGTCACGGGTACACCCATGTCGTGAAGGAGAGGGAAGAGCTGGCGGCGTGCTTGCGCTGCAAGCTGGCTTCCACCCAGACGTTCTTCAAGGCGAAGTTGCACCAGGATTCCGAAGCCGACTTTTTCACCATGCAAAACCTGATGGCAGGCCGGTAGCTGGGTGAGCCCGTTGTGAACGGCATGGGCAGCCACCGTGCGGCACTGCGCTCCCCCCAATCCGCCGATCACACCAGCGGTGAGTCCGCAGGCTTCAGCCACGCGAACCCAGGCTTCACTTTTGGGATTCTCCAGGGCCTCCTTGGCATCCAGCAGCAATTGGTCGCGAAGCACGCGTGCCATCTGCACGGCCTGCTGAATGATCCCGTCGTTGCTGGCTCCGCTGCTGACGGAGGCTTCGTACCACTTGGCGAGGGCATCGGCGATGCCGCTGGCCAATGTTCTTGCGGGCGCCAGGCGAGCAAAGGAATGATCAAAGATCAGCAGATCTGGGCACCGTTGGAGCGCGACGTCTCCTTCGAAGGCTCCATCGGTTGAATAGATGTTCGACAAGGCTGTCCAGCCCGCGCAGGTGGCTGCGCTGAGAGGCACGGTGATGCAATTGAGCTGGAGACGATCGGCTAGCAGCTTGCCCGCATCCAGCACCTTGCCACCGCCGGCAGCAATCACCCCGTCACAGCCATGGCTGTTCAACGTGTCCTGCAGTCGCTGGAGATCGTGCTCGCAACAGTCGTATTCGAGCTCGACCTGAACTGAATCCACTCCGACGGTGTGCAAGTCAGATTCCAGCTGGTCCCGAAGATCTGCTGTTGCCTGACTGCGTCCCAGAAGGGCAGGCCTGCGGGTCAGTGCAGGGATCAGTTTCAAGCTTTCTCTCCAGGCCCTCTCCCCCCGGACGACCCGGGAGGGAGCGATGGCGTGGGTGGCGCAGCTTGAGGACGACGACTGCATGGCTGCCGTCAGAGACCAGCGCTGGCGAGCTCAGGCGTGGCCGGTACAGCGGTGTTGCCATGACGCACCACCACCTTCTTGTCGGCATCCACATCCACGACAACGCTGTCGCCATCTTTGATGCGTCCGGAGAGGACCTCTTCAGCGAGGCTGTCTTCGAGAAGACGCATCACGGCACGACGCAGTGGGCGAGCGCCATAGGCGGGGTTAAACCCTTCCTCCACAAGCCGTTCCTTGAAGGCTTCCGAAACGGTGAGCGTGATCCCCTTCTCCCCAATACGAGAGAATACTTCCCGCAGCATGATGTCTGCGATCTGTTTGACCTCGTCGCGATTGAGCTGACGGAAGACGATGATTTCGTCGAGTCGGTTGAGAAATTCTGGGCGGAAGTATTGCTTCAGCTCCTCATTCACCAACGAACGGATGCGGTTGTACTGGTTCTCTTCGGCGTTTTCGCCAGAGAATTCAAAGCCCAGGCCGCCACCGCCTTTCTCAATCACCTTCGAACCGATGTTCGACGTCATGATCACAAGGGTGTTCTTGAAGTCGACGGTGCGACCCTTGGAATCGGTCAGCCGACCATCTTCCAGGAGCTGAAGGAGCAGGTTGAAGACATCGGGGTGGGCCTTCTCGATCTCATCGAACAGCACCACGGTGTAGGGCCGACGACGCACGGCTTCGGTGAGCTGACCACCTTCGTTGAAGCCCACGTAGCCCGGAGGGGAGCCGATCAGCTTGCTGACCGTGTGGCGCTCCATGAATTCCGACATGTCGAGGCGGATCATGGCTTCTTCGCTGCCGAAGAAGTAGGTGGCCAGTGCCTTGGTGAGCTCTGTCTTACCCACACCGGTGGGGCCGGAGAAGATGAAGCTGGCGATCGGACGGTTGGGGTTCTTGAGTCCAACACGTGCACGACGGATGGCTTTGGACACGGCCTTCACAGCTTCATCCTGGCCGATCAAGCGTTTGTGGAGGGTCTCCTCCATATTCAGCAGCTTCACCGACTCGCTTTCGGTGAGCTTCTGGACGGGCACACCCGTCCAGGAGGCCACGATCTGGGCGATGTCTTCTTCGTCCACTACAGGAGTGGTGAGCGTGGCGGACTCGCCGGATGGGGCGTCGGCGCTGACAGAAGTGACGGTTGATTCGCCCGCTGGGGCTGAATCAGCGTCAGCGGCTGGGGCTTCCAATCCATCGCGGCTGTTCTGAAGCAAGCTGCGGATCTGTTCACGCAGCTCCACTTCCTTATCGCGTAATTCACCGGCCTTGGTGAAGTCCTGCTCGCGAACGGCTTCTTCCTTCTCTTTCTGCACACTGCGCAGTTCTTTGTCCACCTCCTTGGCAGCAGGGGGAAGCTTGGAGTTGAGCAGGCGCACGCGGCTGCCAGCTTCATCGATCAAATCGATGGCCTTATCAGGAAGGAAGCGATCGGAGATGTAGCGGTCCCCGAGGGTTGCAGCGGCTTCGAGGGCCTCGTCGGTGATCTTCAGGCGGTGGTGCTGTTCATAGCGCTCACGCAAGCCACGCAAGATTTCAATGGTGTCGGGGATGGAAGGCTCGCCCACATTCACGGGCTGGAAACGACGCTCTAGCGCCGCATCCCGCTCAATGTGTTTGCGGTACTCGTCCAGGGTGGTGGCGCCGATGCACTGCAGTTCTCCCCGAGCCAGCGCTGGCTTGAGGATGTTGGCTGCATCAATTGCGCCTTCCGCAGCACCAGCGCCGATCAGGGTGTGCACCTCGTCGATGACGAGGATCACATTGCCTGCCGCCTTGATCTCCTCCATGATCTTCTTCAGGCGTTCCTCGAACTCGCCCCGGTATTTGGTGCCTGCCACCAAAAGACCGATGTCGAGGGTCAGCACGCGTTTGTCCTCGAGGATGTCGGGGATATCACCGGTCTGAATGCGCTGGGCCAAGCCTTCGGCAATGGCAGTTTTGCCGACGCCAGGTTCGCCAATCAGAACTGGATTGTTCTTGGTGCGTCGGCCAAGGATTTGGATGACACGGTCGATTTCGTGCTGGCGTCCTACCACCGGGTCGAGCTTGCCCTCACCGGCGAGCTGCGTGAGGTTGCTGCCGAATTCATCCAGCGTTGGGGTCTTGGTCGATCCTTTGGCGCCACCACCACTGCTGCCGGCACCCACCTCGGCGGTTTCGCCGAGCATGCGGATCACTTGGGTGCGGACCTTGGCAAGGTCGACGCCGAGATTTTCCAAAACGCGTGCAGCGACGCCCTCGCCTTCGCGAATTAAGCCGAGGAGGAGGTGCTCTGTACCGATGTAGTTATGACCGAGTTGTCGAGCCTCTTCGAGAGAGAGCTCAAGGACACGTTTGGCCCGCGGCGTGAAGGGAATCTCCACGGCCACAAAACCTGATCCGCGGCCGATGATCTTTTCGACCTCAACGCGAGCATCCTTGAGATTGACGCCCATTGATTTGAGGACCTTGGCGGCAACGCCAGTCCCTTCGCCGATCAGACCCAAGAGGATCTGCTCGGTGCCCACAAAGTTGTGCCCCAGGCGTCGAGCCTCTTCCTGGGCCAGCATGATCACCTTGATGGCCTTCTCGGTAAACCGCTCGAACATCGTCTAGGCCGGATGCAGATAGAACCAACTTATCAGGGGCGTAGCCGAAATGTGGCAACTCTGTTCGGTTGTCCACATCCCTGACCAGCAGGGGGCTTGCTCGCTGGAAAAGTGTTAATCAGGCAGCGCAAATTGAAGAGTATTTGTGTCGTTTATGACGGTTATCCGCACCGAAAATCAAGTCGCTCTTGATTCGGGCGCTCTAGTTCAATTCCACCCACTGAATCAGTGCATCCCGTCCGTCGCTGTAGTAGCCGCGACGCATTCCTTGGGTGATGAAGCCACAGCGTCGGTAGAGAGAGAGGGCGGCTTGGTTGCAGCTCGCCACTTCAAGGGTTGCCCGTTGGGCCCCTGCTTGGCGGGCATCGCGCAGTAGTGCCTTCAGCACGGCCACCCCAAGACCCTGTTGGCGATGGATGGGATCCACCGCCACCACCGTGATCTGCAGCTCATCCACCACCAGCCAGCCGCTGGCCATGGCCACCAGCTCACCTCCTGCCTTCAGCCCTCGGCACAACCGCGCGCTGTCACGGAGTTCGCTGCGCCACTGCTCAGGGCTCCAGAGTCCGTTCAGGGCCTTTTGGTCCAGCAGAAGGCAGGCCTTGAGGTCACTGCCGTTCAGCGCAACAGGGGGTCTGCAGGAGAGGGCACCGTTCTGGCCTTCAGGCATGGATCGGTTGGGCCAGAACACATCGCTTCCTACATTGGCCTCCACGGCGCCCCTGCATCATCTCCATGCCCCAAGCTTTCGAGACCGGCTGTGATCCGCTCAGTCCGAATCGCAATCTGGCTCCGGTCACGGCTGGGTTGGATGACCAGGGACGCATGACCGTCGGTGATTGTCGCCTGAGCGATCTGGCCGAGCGTTACGGCACACCTTTATATGTTCTGGATGAAGCCGGCATTCGAGCTGCTTGCCGGGCTTACCGCACTGCCCTCGAGTGTCACTATCCCGGCCCATCACTCGCGGTGTATGCCTCGAAGGCCAACAGCTCGTTGGCGCTATCGGCGATTGCGGCATCCGAGGGTTTGGGGCTGGATGCGGTGTCGGCAGGTGAGCTGCTCACCGCTTTGAAAGGGGGAATGCCCGCGGAGCGGATCGTGCTTCACGGCAACAACAAATCCGATGAAGAGCTCCTGCTTGCTTATCGCAACGACGTGATGATCGTTGCTGATAACCAGCACGACCTCGACCGCCTGGCGGTGTTGGTTCCTGCGGGCGAGCGTCCCGCCCGTTTGATGCTCCGCTTCACCCCGGGGATTGAATGTCACACCCACGAGTACATCCGCACCGGTCACCTCGACAGCAAGTTCGGTTTTGACCCTGATCAGCTCGAGCCTGTGCTCCGCCATCTCGCCACTTGCGGGTGGGCCAAGGTGACGGGTCTCCACGCCCACATCGGTTCTCAGATCTTTGAGCTCAATCCCCACCGCGATCTCGCGGCTGTGATGGCTGATGCACTGAAGCTGGCGCGTGGTCTCGGTCATCCAGTCACTGATCTCAATGTGGGTGGTGGTCTTGGGATTCGCTACGTGGAGTCGGATGATCCGCCGTCGATCGATGCCTGGGTTCAAGTTGTGGCCGAAGCGGTGGTAGCGGCTTGTCGCGAGCGCAGCCTTGACTTGCCTCGACTCCTCTGCGAGCCCGGTCGCTCTCTGGTCGCCAGCTCGGGGGTGACCCTCTACTCGATTGGCTCCCGCAAGGAGGTTCCGGGTGTTCGCACCTATCTGTCTGTGGATGGCGGGATGAGTGACAACCCCCGGCCGATCACGTACCAATCGCTCTACACAGCCTTGCTGGCCGATCGCCCCCAAGCCGAAGCGACCGAGTCCATCACGCTTGCGGGCAAGCACTGCGAATCAGGTGATGTGTTGCTCAATGATTTGGCTCTGCCGCCCAGCGTCAGCGGTGATGTGTTGGTGGTGCTGGCGACCGGTGCCTACAACGCATCGATGAGTTCCAATTACAACCGCATCCCTCGTCCCGCTGCGGTGCTCGTGCACGACGGCATGGCCGAGGTGATTCAACGCCGTGAATCATCTGAAGATCTGCTTCGCTACGACACCCTGCCCACTCGCCTGGCTCCAGGAGTGCCGGTAGGCTGAGGACAACTTTGGGGTTAAGGAGTGAGCTGGCCGGGGTGGTTTGACGCGCGCCTGCTTGACGTCCTTCTTGCCTCTGCCCTCGGCTTTCTTCTCTTCTCGCGCATTAGCGAGCAACGCTCGCTGTGGTTGTTGCGGGGTTACCTGTTGTTGGTGGCCCTTGCTTGGCTGTTCAACCGCATCAAGTTGCTGCCGCTCACAGCGGCACTTATTGAAGCCCTGGTGCTGGCGTGTTCCTTGTCCTTGGCCATCCTCTGGCAGGGAGAGCTGCGGCGTTTGATGGAACTGCTGGGCACCTGGAGGCTTGACGTTCTGCTGGCGAATCCGGCCAGCAAACTTCGTGTCAAAGCCGGCACTGTTGCTCAGCTCACCGATGCTGCCGGGCGTTTGTCACAGAGTCGACGTGGCGCTCTGATCGTTGTGGATCTCGGAAGCGATCTTCGTCCGGAAGATTTTCTCAATTCCGGCATCACGATTGATGCCCAACTCAGCAGTGAGTTGATCCTCAACCTGTTTGCTTCCGACACCCCTCTCCACGATGGTGCGGTGGTAGTGAAGGGCAATCGCATCGTGGCCGCTGGTGTGATTCTTCCCCTCTCGCGCCAGGGCCACAGTCGCTACGGAACCCGTCACCTGGCTGCCTTAGGAATCACTGAGCGTTTTGATCGCTGCATCTGCGTTGTGGTGTCTGAAGAAACCGGAACCCTGTCCTTGGCCAATCACGGTCGCCTTGAACGACCGATCACCAGCAGTCGTCTTCAGGACCTGCTCACCGAACTGATGGGCGTCACACCTGCGGCTTCCGTTTCATCTGCTTCAGCTCCTGTCAGCTCTGGACGTAGCGTGGCCGTTGCCAATCAGGACACCGTTTCGTGAGCCATCGTTTGGCTGCCACCTCCAACGATGCCCGAGCCAAGCTCTGCCCAGCAGAACTTGATCCCGTCCGTGTGCCCGCACACGTCGCCGTGATCATGGATGGCAATGGCCGCTGGGCTCAGGCCCGTGGCCTTCCCAGGGTGATGGGGCATCGCGCTGGCGTGGAAGCTCTGAAGGCCACCCTGCGGCTCTGCAGCGATTGGGGAGTCAAAGCGCTGACGGCCTACGCCTTCTCGACGGAGAACTGGTCTCGTCCGGGAGATGAGGTCAATTTTCTGATGACCCTGTTTGAAAGGGTGTTGCAGCGCGAGCTGCAGGCCTTGGAAGCCGAACAGGTGCGCATTCGTTTTCTAGGTGATCTCGATGCTCTCCCGGAGAAACTGCAGGCACTGATTGCAGATGCCACTGCGCGGACTGCGAACAACACCGGGATTCATTTCAACGTTTGCACCAATTACGGAGGACGTCGGGAACTGGTGCTGGCGGCCCAGGCCCTGGCGACGCGAGCTGCGCGGGGTGAGCTGGAGCCCTCCAGCATCGACGAGAACACCCTGGCTGCTGAGTTGTTCACTGCCGGCGAACAGGATCCAGATCTGCTGATTCGCACCAGCGGCGAACGGCGCATCAGCAATTTCCTCCTCTGGCAACTCGCCTACGCCGAGATTCATGTCACAGACGTGTTCTGGCCCGATTTCAATCGGGAGGCCCTTCTGGAAGCGCTGCTTGATTACCAGGGCCGCCGCCGCCGTTTTGGTGGTCTGGATGACCTGAGGGCCGGCGCTCTGGGATCCTGAACAACAGCGGTACGGCCTTGATGACGGACTCGGTTGCCTTGCGCCACGACTGGAGCGTGGAGGAGATCCAGGAGATCCTTGATGCCCCGCTGATGGAGCTGCTTTGGCGTGCCCAGGCAGTGCACCGGGCGGCGAATCCGGGTTATCGCGTGCAGTTGGCCTCGTTGCTGAGCGTTAAAACCGGAGGCTGTGAGGAAGACTGTGCTTATTGCCCCCAGTCGATGCATCACAGCAGTGATGTCACCGGCCAGCCCGAGTTGGATGTGGAGCCTGTGTTGGCTCGTGCTCGTGCAGCCAAGGACGCCGGTGCTGATCGCTTCTGCATGGGCTGGGCCTGGCGGGAAATCCGTGATGGCGCCCCGTTTGAAGCGATGCTTTCGATGGTGCGTGGTGTCCGGGAGCTGGGGCTTGAAGCCTGCGTGACCGCTGGCATGCTCACCGATGATCAGGCCACGCGCCTGGCGGATGCAGGCCTGACGGCTTACAACCACAACCTCGACACCAGCCCCGAGCACTACGACCGGATCATTACCACCCGCTCGTACCAGGAGCGTCTGGAGACGCTGCAGCGGGTGCGTAATGCAGGGGTCACCCTCTGCTGTGGCGGGATTATCGGGATGGGGGAAACCCACCGTGATCGGGCATCGATGCTCCAGGTGCTGGCCACGATGCAACCCCACCCGGAAAGTGTCCCCATCAATGCCCTCGTGGCCGTGGAAGGCACGCCCCTCGAAGAGCAAACACCGGTCGACCCTTTGGAGTTGGTGCGCATGGTGGCAACGGCGCGGATCCTGATGCCCCACAGCCGGGTGCGCCTCAGCGCGGGCCGCGAGACGTTGAGCCAGGAGGCGCAGATCCTGTGTCTTCAGGCTGGTGCAGATTCGATCTTCTATGGCGAGACCCTGCTCACCACGGGAAATCCTGAAGTGGAAGCCGATCGTGCCCTCTTGGCTGCTGCTGGTGTGCAGGCCAGCTGGCAAGACTGCCCAGCGGCATGAGCACCGCAGCGCCCAACCCCCTGTTGGTGGCGGCGTTTTACGCCTTTACTCCGCTCACGGAGGACACCAGGGCCGACTTGCTTGAGGTTCTCCCGGGACTCGCTGAGACCGGTGATGTGCGCGGGTCGGTGCTGGTGGCCCTTGAAGGGGTGAATGGCACGATCAGCGGGCCTGCTCCAGCTGTTGAGGCAGTGCTCGACCTGTTGCGGCAGCAGCTCACCCTGGGTGATGAGCACTTTGCTCGGCTCGAGGTCAAGCGCAGTTGGTGCGAGCGGCAGGCCTTCCGTCGTTTCAAAGCGCGTCGCAAAAAAGAGATCGTCACCATGGGATGTCCGGACGTCAGTCCGATCCGCACGGTTGGCACCTACGTGGAACCGGAGCAGTGGAATGCACTGATCGATGATCCCGACACGCTGGTGATCGACACGCGTAACAGCTACGAGGTGGCGATTGGCAGTTTTGAAGGAGCGCTTGATCCCGGCACCGAGAGTTTTCGGGAATTCCCCGCCTGGGCAGAACGCACATTGCGTCCGCGCGTGGAGCGTGATGCCCCAAAGCGCATTGCCATGTTTTGCACGGGTGGAATTCGTTGCGAGAAGGCGACCAGTTATCTGCAGCAGCAGGGGTTTGGCGAGGTGCATCACCTCAGGGGCGGCATTCTCAAATATCTGGAGGAGGTGCCTGAAGCCGATAGCCGTTGGTCGGGAGAGTGCTTCGTCTTCGATCAGCGGGTGGCTCTCAACCACCGCCTTGAGCAGGGCGTGCATCGTTTGTGTCATGCCTGCGGACTGCCGCTGACCCCTGAGCAGCGTGCATTGGAGAGTTACATCCGTGGTGTGCAGTGTCTCCATTGCATCGACCGGTTTACGGATGCCGATCGGCAGCGGTTCGCAGAGCGTCAGCGTCAGCTGGATCAGGCCAAAGCCTCTGTGGAGAGTCCATGACACGGCCTGTTCTATACAGCTTCCGTCGTTGTCCCTATGCGATGCGAGCGCGCTGGGTTTTGTTGCATAGCGGCCTGCTTGTCGAATGGCGGGAAGTCGCCTTGCGCAGTAAACCTGCCGCGCTATTGGAGCGCTCCCCGAAAGGCACCGTTCCAGTCCTGATCACCTCTGAGGGACAGGTGATTGATGAGAGCCTTGCTGTGATGGGCTGGGCACTGGATCAGGCTGATCCTTGCGACTGGCGTGGTTTGTTGTTGACGGCTCAGGAGCGCGAGACGATCCAGGCGTTGATCGCGCAGAACGATGGGCCGTTCAAGCACCATCTCGACCGGTTCAAATACACCGACCGCTATCCCGGTGCCGTTCGGGATGTGCATCAGCAGGAGGGTCTTGCCATTTTGCGGGGTTGGTCGCAGCGGCTTGACGCCAGTGAGTGGTTGGTTGGCGATCGCTGCACCCTTGCGGACGTTGCCCTTTGGCCGTTTGTCCGCCAGTGGTGGATTGCTGACCCGAACGTGGTGGACCACTGCTCCGATCTGGTGCCGCTGGCTGCCTGGTTGGAGCGCTTTCTAAGCAGCCCGGACTTCGAACGCCTCATGGTGCGTCGTGATCCTTGGCAGCAGGAGGATGAACCGGTGTTTTTCCCCGCGGATGCGCGCCCTGTGCCGCTCGAGGCACCGTTGTTTCATCTGGCTCTTGCTGCGGATTGGCAGCAGGCCTTGAAGTCGGGGAGCTATGAAGTCTCGACCCGTGGGTTATCGCTGGCGCAGGTGGGTTTCATTCACGCCTCCCGTGCGGAGCAATTGGCGGCCACCTATGCCCGCTTCTACAGCGATGTCGCAGACGTGCTTCAGCTCACGATCGATCCAAGTCAGATCGCCGTGCCGTTGCGGGCTGATCCCGTTCCCAACGGGGAGACCTTCCCCCATCTCTACGGCCCCTTGCCGGTGCACGCCGTCACCGATGTTGGCTCCTATCCCCCGATTAAGACGTGATGGCACAAACCACGCTTGCGCAGTTGGAGCAACAGGCGCGGCAGCGGGGATTGGTGCTGCGCTTGCAGGTGAGCCGCCCGCTGGGGTTGTGGACGTTGCGTTTGGTGGTGGCGCAACCCGCAGGTGAAGGACGGGCCCAGTTGCTGGGGGAGATGAAGGGTTGGGCCTACGGCGGAGCAAAAGGCTTGCAACTCGACACGATGCGGGTGCAGCCCAACGCACCGGCGGGCGTGGGCGCTCTCGTGTGGGCGGCAACCCTGGCCTGGGCTCTGGAGGAAACACCCTGCCGTCAGGCCCGCTTGCTGGCCATTGACGATGACCCTCAGCAGCATCGCCGTCTGGTGCGTTATTTCAAGGGATTGGGATTCCGTTCCACCCGGGCCTTAGGGGGTGCCCCAGCCGATCTGCCTTTGCGTCTGATCTGGGGCGGAGCAGGGCAGCTGATGGTGGGTGAGTGCGAGCCTTTGCTTGACCGGGTTGTGCAGCGTTGGCAGCGCTCTTGCGCTTCATCGCCTCAGGGCACTTCGGCGTGATAGCTGCTGCGTACCAGGGGGCCGCTGCGCACGTGGCTGAACCCCAACTGCGTAGCGGTCTGCCCCAAGCGGTCGAATTCATCGGGATGCCAGTAGCGCTGCACGGGCAGATGGGCGAGCGACGGACGGAGGTATTGGCCAAGCGTGAGCCGTTCACAACCCGCGGCGCGCAGATCATGCATGGCCTCCACCACTTCGTCTGCGGTTTCGCCTAAGCCCAGCATCAAACCACTCTTGGTGGGAATCATCGGCGCAAGCTCGCGGGCCGCTGCGAGCAGACCAAGAGACCGTTCATAGGTGGCGCCGCGACGCACCTCTCCCTGGAGGCGTTGGACGGTTTCCAGGTTGTGGTTGAAGCACACTGGCTGTGCATCGAGCACCGTTTTCAGGCGTGAGCGCTGCGCCTCGAGACCCGTGTTGAGGTCGGCATGACCGCCCCAGAAATCGGGCGTGAGCACCTCGATTGCCACCAGCGGATTGCGGGCCCGGATTGCGGCCATCGCAGCCGTGAACAGTCCGGCGCCGTGGTCGGCCAGATCATCGCGGGCTACGGCGGTCAGCACCACGTAGCGCAGGCCCATCTGCGCTACTGCATCAGCCACGCGCTCCGCTTCGGCAGGGTCGACAGTCATCGGTGCTTTGCCTTTCTCCACTTGGCAGAAGGCGCAGCTGCGGGTGCAGATCGATCCTCCAAGGAGGAAGGTGGCGGTGCCTGCGGCATAGCACTCAGCGCGGTTCGGGCAGCGCCCCTCCTCGCAGATGGTGTGCAGTCCGCGGTCTTTCACCAACCCCTGAACGGTCTCCAGTTGGGAGACCGTGCCCACAGGTCTCCTCAACCACTCCGGCAGGCGTTCTTGGGGGCGGATCTGGCTGTAGCGGGTGGGCTTGCTCATCAGAGACCTGATCCTTGGGTCATTCAACGGCCCGCCGCCCTTCGAGGGCGCGGGTAAGGGTGACATCGTCGGCGTATTCCAATTCGCTGCCCACCGGCAAGCCGTAGGCGATGCGACTGACAACCGTGAAGGGTTTGAGCAATCGGGCCAGATACAGGCTGGTGGTGTCGCCTTCCACGCTGGGGGTGAGGGCCAGAATCACCTCTTGCACGCCTTCTTGTTCCACCCGTCTGACGAGGCTGGTGATCTGCAACATGTCCGGGCCGATGCCATCCATCGGTGAGATCAAGCCGCCAAGCACGTGATAGCGACCGCTGTATTCACGGGTGCGCTCCAGGGCCAGCAGGTCGCGGGAGTCGGCCACCACACAAATCATGCCGGTGCTGCGCTCCGGGTTGCGGCAGATCTCACAGGTGGGTTCAGCGCTGAGGTGGAAGCAGGTCTGGCACTGGCCCACTTGGCTGCGGGCGGCCAGCAGGGCCTCCGCAAAGCTTTGGATTTGCTCTTCTGGCTGCCGTAACAAGTGCAGGGCCAGCCGTTGGGCGGTGCGGGGACCAATGCCCGGCAGGCGCTCGAATTGATCGATTAACCGGGCCAGCGGTCGTGTGAAGCCGCTCAGGGGTCTACCGCAAGTGCCGGAAATCTAGGCACGCTGTCCAGGGCAGAATGGCGCCAGGTCAGGTTTCGGGTTGATGCGTTCGTTGTTGCAATCTCCGCTGCGTCTGTTGATGACGTTGCTCTGCGTTGTGATGCTCACGGCTTGCAGTGGCGCCGGAGCTGGTCTGAACTCGTTCCAGAGCCCTGACGGGCGTTATGCCTTCTTGTACCCCACGGGCTGGAGCCGTGTCGCCGTCAGCGGTGGTCCCCAGGTTGTGTTTCACGACCTGATCAACAGCGATGAAACCGTCAGCCTGGTGGTGTCGGATGTAGATACCGACGATGAGCTTCAGCAGCTGGGCAGTGCCGTCGCAGTCGGTGAGCGACTTCGCCGTGATGTGATTGCGCCATCTGGCAGCGGCCGGGATGCCGAACTGGTGGAGGCCAACGAACGTGAGGTGTCGGGCCACACCTTCTACGACCTCGAGTTCGCCGTTCATCTGCAGGATCGTGATCGCCACGAACTGGCAACCGTGGTGGTGGATCGCGGCCGTCTCTACACCCTGGCCACCAGCACCAATGAGAGCCGCTGGCCCAAGGTCAAGGGGCTGTTCAAAGAGGTGGTGGAGTCGTTCACTCTGCTGATTTGAACCCTCGGGGAAGACAGCTCGTCGTAAACCCGCCAAGCTTGCATGCATGAGGCTGGCCCCCCGTTCCCTCCAACCCTGGCTGACCAATCTGCGTGATCGCTGGCATGGTCTCAGTGATCATCAGCAGGTGGGGGTTGCCCTCTGTGGTGTGGGCGGGTTGTTTGGTGTCTGGCTTTTGTTTTGGCCTGTTCCCACCCAAGTCAAAGGGAAGGGCATCCTGATCTACCCCAACAACGCTGGGATCCTCAATGCCCGGGCGGGTGGTCAAGTGGTTGACGTGGCAGTGAAGGTGGGGGACCGGGTCCGGAAGGGTCAGGTGTTGATGCGCCTGTATCTCCCTGTGCTGGAACGTCAGCTTGAGCAGCAACGCGGCAACCTGGCTCAGCTCCGTCGGCAGAACGAAGAGCTCAATGCCAGGGATGTTCGCCGCTTGTCGACGGCTCAGGCTGCCCTCGACACCACCCTGGCCAAGCTCGGCGATGACGAACAGCGTCTTGCGCAGCTGCAAGCGACCTACTCCGCCAAGGTCAGTAATCTCAACTGGTTGTCGCGGCGGGCGGTGGTAGCGCCGCTTTCCTCGGCGGTGGTCTCTGCTGAGGAGGGTCTGACCGGCACCAGCGTGCAGCTGGACGACATCAAGATCCAGCGCAAGCAGGCAATCACCGCCTTTCAACAGATCGAACTCGCGATCGAAACTGAACAGTTGGACCGTCAATTCGCCATTGACGATCTGAACCGAGAAATCGCAGTGACGGAAGCCCGGATCGCCTACGACGGTGATGTCAGTGCAGGGCGAGATGGTGATGTGCTCGATCTGCAGGTGATCGCTGGCCAGACCATCAAAATTGGTGATCGCCTCGGCACGATTGGTCGAGCCGCGCTTCATTCCAAAAACCGTCAGCAACCGGTTGATGATCTGATGGCCGTGGCTTACTTCGCTCCTGAAGACGCGCGTCGCTTGCCGTTGGGATTGCCTGTCGAGGTCGTGCCCCTCTGGCGCCAGAGGGGCCGGTTCGGTGGTATTGAGGGAACGATCCGCAGTGTGCTTAGCCTGCCGGCGACGCAGGACGACATCGCCACCACGATCGGGAACCCGCAGCTGGCGCAAGACTTGCTCAAAGATGGTCCTGTGATGCGCGCTGAGATCGCTCTGGATCGTGATTCACGATCGGAGGATGGCTATCGCTGGACCCTTTCCCAGGGCAGTGGGGTCTTCCCGATTCGTGATGGGCTCACTGTCGACACCTTCGCCTATGTCGAATGGCGTTCGCCAATCACTTACATCATTCCTGGATTGCGTTCGCTGACCGGTGGTTATCGATCCATTCGCATGGATCGTCTCTGGGATTTGCCCTTCCTGCGTCAGCCCGGTACTCCTCCCTGATGGCCCGTCGTTCGTTGCTGCGTCAAGAGCTGCCTTGGCTCCTGTCAGAAGTGGTGCTGCTGGTGGTGCTGATGAACGCCAATCCGCCTGAGCTGTGGTTCTGGCTCGTCGTGTTCCTGATGATTTTCTTGTACCGGATCGAGCGCTGGTGGGCGTCGCGGTCTTGAGCCTGATCAGGGCTTTTGAGGTTCTGTCGGCAACGTTAGGCGGGTAGGAACAGGCTTGGATGGATCCCGCGGCATGGGCAGCAGTTCCCGCAACAGTTGGGCGTAGGTGATGTTCACGTCGATGTTGGCGATCAGACGTCGCACCAAGGCATCAACCAGTTGTTCCTGGGTGATCGATAGCTCCACTTCATTGGTGAGACCTGTCTGGTAGCGGAGTGAGGCATCGCGGAAGGCCTCTTTGCTGGCGCCGAGGGCTCGCCGGGCTGATAGCAGCTTGGCAAGACTTGCTTCATGGTTGAAAAAGGCCTGTTCCAGGCGTAAACGGATGCCGTTGCGTTGGTTGATGTAGTGCTGGGCAGCGGCATCGTCGTCTTGTTTCAGCGCTTCCACGGCATTGCTGGTGGTGCCGGCATCGAACACCAGCCAATCCAAACTCAGGCCCAGGGACCAGTCGTTACTGGTGCTCTGGGCGAGGGGGACCACCGTGCTGCCGCAACAACCGCCTCCACTGAGGGCCAAATTGAAGGTGCGTTCCACGGAGGCGGCTGCCCCTGCTGCTGCGAAAAGGCGGAGTCGCGGCAGCAGAGCAGCGGCGGTCGCATCCTTTTGCAAGGCAAGGGCTCTTCGGGTGGCGGTAATGGCTTCCAATTCGGGGTTGTCGCGATAGGCCGCCAGCAGGCTGTCTTCCAGAGTCAGGGGCCAACGGGGACTGAGGTTGATCGGGTCGGATGCGCTGGGGGTGACGGTTGCTGGAAGGTTGAGCAGCATCCATAGGCGACGCCGAGCCACGGCACGATCCGCCAGGGTCTGGATCAATTTCTCCTGATTGCGCGCGAGCATGGCACTGCGGCGCAGCAGGTCGACGCGAGGCACGATTCCCGCCTGCTTCAGCCCAAGGGTGTCATCCAGGACCACCAGGTCAGTGCGCACCATCGCGTCGTAGATCCGCGCCAATTGCTCATCTCGCTGCAGTCGGAAATAGGCCTCACTGACGTCGAGCTGGAGCACGCGAAGGGCGTTGGCGTAGCTGTTTTCCAATTGATCCAGATGAGCCCGGGCGGCTCGAACCGTCGGTGTGCGTCCGAAGTCCAGCAGGTCGTAATCGATGCGCAGGCTGATGTCGCCGACCAATCCATTGCTCACTGAAGAGAAGGCACCACCAGCTGGTATGTAGAAGGGGCCGCTGTTGCTTTGAAAGTCCTTTGGCTTTGTGCTGCCGTTGGTGGTGATCAGGAAGGTGTTGTCGTCGCCGCCTGGGTTGAAGGCGGGCCCTAAGCCATAGCCGTCATTGGCGTAAGGCGAGCGCATGGTGGCATTGCTCTGGAATCCCTCCCCTGCAGCGACGACCCTGAGCGTTGGCCAGTAAAGCCCTGAAGCAGAGGCAACCCGCGCTCCCTGTGCGGCAATGGCCAACCGCTGCATTGCGAGGTTTGGATTGTTGCGGAAGGCCAGGGTGAGGGCCTCATTGAGTCCCATGGCTTGGGTGTTGTCCTGCGAGTTGGCCTTGAGCAATGCCTCGGGTAGAGGTTCGCTGCGCAGGTCATCAGTGAAGTCGAGAGCTGGAGCAGGTCCCAGCATCTGGTCCAACGCATCCATCTGGCCGTTCAGCCGTTGCCAGCTGCGTTCCAGCTGTTTAGGCGTGCCGCCTTCGTTGAGGGGGGCAATGAGAGGCTGTGGTTGTGGGATGGGCTGGCCATGGCTAGCTGACCCTGCAAGCGTTGCCGCGGTGATCAGCGCCAGTCGCCAAGGCCCTCTCACAGTTCAGTCGTCCTGTTGTTATCTAGGTCCTGACTTTGCCCGTGATGCCAGACCTCGGGTGCGTTCTGTGCCAGGCGAGGAGCTGGTCAGGGTGGCCAATCCATCCCCGATGACGATCAGTTGCTCGATCAGGGCATTGCGAAGAATCACCTGGCGCAAGGCACTGGGGGCCAGATCCTGTCCTGATGGTGTGGAGAGACCGGTCAACAACGGATCCAACCGCGTCCCTTCCCTTTGCAGGTTTTGGATCGCGGGACGAAGTCCATCGGCTCGGAAATCGTGGTGATTTCCGCTGCCAAGGTTTGCCAATTCCTGCTCGAGCTTGTCCAGAAGCTCCACCATGCTTTGGATCACATGGGCTTGTTGTTGATACAGCCGCTTGATCGGTTCATGGGTCGCCTTCACCATCGGCAGGTTGGCCAGGCCAATGGACACCGTGACCCCTTGAGAACACAACCAATCCAGCTGACTCCAGAGTTGCCCTAAGGGGTGGCGTTCAGGATTCAGACCCAGTTCCATCTGAGCTTCTTGGCGTTTCTGACGGATCACAGTCAGCTGCTGGAGCCGTGTCCGATGGTGGTTGCCGGTTGTTCGGACGTGAGCTGGATCGTTTGAAGCTGCGGTGAGCATCCAAGCCTCTTGCTTCAGACCGTCGGCAATGGCCTTGAGGAGACCGGCTTGGAGTTGATGGAGATTGGCGATGGTGGGGCTAGGCCAGATCCAGCGGCTGGCCCACAGCGAAATCACGATTCCCAAGGCGGTCCACATCAACCGCAAGGTGCCCCAGCTCGTCTCGCTGTCGCCGTGGACAATCCACCCCATCACGATGATGTTGCCTGCCACCTTGTACCCCACCTTCAGGCCCAGTAGTCCGCCCAACAGTCGGGTGAACCCGAGTGCAAGACCGATGGCGATGGGAAGAGGCAAGGTCAGGCCCTTGGAAAACAGGAACAGCACCAGCACGCCCATCACTGAACCAAGCAGGCGTTGACCCCCCAGACGGATTGACGAGCCGTAACTGCTCGTCAACACCGCTGCTGTCGTCAACGGCAAGTAGTAGCCGTAGGGGATCGGACTCAGCAGACCAAGTCCGGCAGAAAGACCTGTGACGATGGCCAGACGCAGGTCCTGACGCATGAACAAGGGAGCTTTTGGCCTGGTCATGGCGTGATCGCCTGTTCGAGTCGTGCCTGGCTGCGCATCAACCAGCGCAACTCAGTGATTTGTCCTTCCAGGGCGATGCGCAGTGCCGGCAGGTGATCGTTGAGTTCTGTCAGTTGCAGTCGCTCCCAGTGCAGGGGTGGGGTGCGATCAAACTGGCGACTGAGCTGGGGGCTGGGTTGGTCGTGCTGGCGGTAATAGCGTTCCATTAGCCGTTCCATCAGAAACAGGCGGGTGTGGAGCGCGTGCCAGAGCAGCATGCGTTGACGCCAGCGTTGTTGGGTCATGGCCCGCTGGGTGCTGCTCGGCAGGTTGCTGCTGGTTGACACCAGCCGTTCCATTTCCAGCAGGGTGTGGGTCAGGGGCCCGGCATTTACCCGTTCAGCTGGTTCACCCTGTTTGAGGGCTTGTTGATGAACGTTGAGACGTTGTTGGAGGAGTTTTTTTTGTAGAGCATCCAGTTCGGTGAGACGGGCTAAGCGGTTTTTCGGCCACAGCAAGCGGCTCATCACCAGGGCCACGACAATGCCGATCACAGTGTCGACGCTGCGGTTGAACACGTAATCCCAGTTGAGCCTGGCGTAGTCGGGGATGCCCAGAAACAGAATCGTGATCACGGCAGCGGTCGACAGACCACTGGTCCAGCCCAGACGGCGGAGCAGGGGAATGCTGATCAGCAAGCTCACCAGGATTCCCATCCAACCGGTCAGGATTGTGTGCACGATGAAGGCGACCAGTCCACCAGCCACGGTGCCCAGGATTCGTCCTCGTGCCGCTTGGAGAGTGTTTTCGTCTTCTTCGTCGACTACAAAGATCACTGCGAGCAGCGGATACCAGAGAAAAATGACTCGCTGGAAGTGATGGGCCATGGCGCAGGTGATCAGAACGCTCAGGCCCAGCTTCAGGCTCTGTCGCACCAGGTTGCTGTCCACCCACGTCGTCGCTGCCGTTGCCATTGTGCGGGTAACGTCTCGCCTTGGCAGGGCTTCCCAAGTTGTCCTTTCTGAGGACAGGCAGCCTGCTGCTGCCGCGGCTCAACTCAGAAGAGTGGCCTGGATCGCCATCCGTTGCGGTTGGGCGACGAGGAGTCTTCAAAGGATGTGCCGTTTTCGCTTTGGGCCGGCCACTGGGTGTCGAGATAACTGATGCCGTCCTTCTCAAACGGCGTTGCTTCAAGCCGATCGGTTTTCAATTCGGTGGTGCCCATGGCGGTGATCAGACCACCCAACTCCATGGGGCCAAGATCGGTTTTCAGATTCCGTCCTGCGGCTGTGATCAGAGCTGGCAGGCGCACCACGTTTTCCGGTTTGGTCAGCGACCCGAACAAACTTTTGATCACCAGCTGCTGGCGTTGAAGACGACCGAAATCCCCCAGTTCGTCATGGCGCCAGCGCAGGAACCCCTCGAGCTCCCGTCCTTTGAGCAATTGTGGGCCGGGTTGCAGATCGATGTAGAGCCCTTGGGCGCGGTCGACGTAATAGAGCCGTTTGGGCACATTGACTGTCACACCTCCCATCAGATCACTGATGGAACGGATCCCCTCGAGATTGACCAGCAGGTGGTGCTGGATCGGACGACCCATTAATCGAGAGAGTTCCTTCTTGACCTCATCGCTGCCGCCATAGGCGTAGAGGGCATTGGCTTTCAGTGGCCCGAAGCGGGCCGAGTTGATGTAGCTATCACGAGGAATTTGGGTGATTTGGGTCTGGCCGTTGTCGATCCGGATCGTGAAGATCGTGTCGGTGTTGCCTCCACCGGCATCCATTCCCATCACAACGACTTCCCGATCTCCGATCCCTACCCAGGAGGAAAAGGGGTTCTCGAGGGGCAGCCCAAATAGGGTGTTGCGGCTTTGCTCCGGCAACAGCACCGTGCTGAGGGGAATGGCCAGGACCAGACCGGAACCGAGTCCAAGCACGATGGCAATGGCCAACGAGCGAATCCTCGGTTGGCCCCTGACGGGCCGAGTTTGTGTCATTCAAAAACTCTAGAACTGCTTTTGATTCAGAGCAGCGGTTCGCTGATCACTATCGACGGACATGGCAATTGGATCACAAGGCTGCTCGTGCGATCACTGGCAGGGATGGGAAGTCCACCCACCCGTCGGCGCTGCGATCGAAGAATCACCAGGTCATGGTTGACAGCACTCCTTTGGATTTTGCTGTCGATACCAGGCCCTTGCAGCAGCTCAATCTTGATGCGGGAGCCGGGGACTCCTAGGGGTTGCCATTGGGAGAGTTCTTGCTTCATCCAGCCGCGATCGTGGCGGCTGTAGCGGGGGTCATGAATGTGTAGGAGCGTGATCCGCGTGGTCGTCGCGTTAGCGGCGGAAGCCATGAGCCGTAACGCCAGTTCGAACTGCTCCCTGGCACTGGCGGAGAAATCCTTGATTGGAACAAGAATGCGGCTGAGTTCCTCCGTGGGCCGCTCTCCAAGGTTCGTCACCACCACCGGGCAGTGGGCGCTGCGGCAGACGCTGTCCACCAGATTTCCGAATAGCCAGTTGCGGAGCTTGTCGGGGCGCCCGGCTCCCATCAGCAGGAGATCCGCGCCTTGCTCAAGGGCACTGCGGCTCATCCCTCCAGCGATGTCTTCATCCAGCCGCAGCAAAGTGTGGGTTGAGACCTGAAGATCGCGGCCAATCCGTTCGGCTTGATGCAAGCGTGAGCGTGCCGCCGCAATGGCTTGATTCAGCCCCCCTCTGGCGTCCTCCACGCTTGGGGAGACCAGAGCGAGGGGGAGAACCTGGCCTTCGTTGCCACCACTTCCGCTGATCAGTCGTGACGCCAGGCTCAGCAGTCCTCGCTCTGTGGCGGGGTTGGCGACGGGCACCACGATGCGCAAGGGGCGACGCACCACTTCACCGGGCCCCTGTCCGGTGATGACGGTCTGTTCGAGCGACTGCGCCGGTCCGGGATCCACCTCTTTCGGCTCTACCAGACGGGTCACAGAGCGGGCCGTCAGCATGGGCCCGAGGGTGGCTGTCACCACCATCAGCACCAGCACGCTGTTGAGCACGATTGAAGGAAGGAGTTCTGCCTGATAGCCGATGAATGCGGTGGCCAACGTGGCCGCCACTTTCGGCATGGTGAGCGACCAGATCATCAGGACCTGGTGCTTGCCGTAGTGGAACCAGCGGCCCGCCAGCAGTGCTGCCCCCCCCTTGCATCCCAATGCGCCCACCAGCATCAGCCCGGTGAACTTGAAGTTGCTGAGGCTGGCGCCGATGCTGTTGAGATCCAGCAGCAGCCCCAGGTCGATAAAGAAGATCGGGATGAACAGGGCCCCGCCGACGAAAATCACCAGCTCCTTGGCCTTGCCTTCCGGCAGCACGGAGTTCACGGCCAAACCCGCCAGAAAGGCCCCGACGATTGGTTCTACACCGGCCAGTTCAGCGCCGAGGGAAGCGATGAACAGGGACAGGATCACCGCGAGGAAGACCCTGTTCTCATCCGTGACACTGCGCATCCAGAGCCGACGACCAATGCTCCGGATTCCCACCACAGCAGCCACCGCGAACAGGCTGATGCTGATCAGCAGACCCGTGAAACCAACCGGTGTGAGGTTGCCTTTGCCCATCCCAAGACCAACGGCCAGGAGCATGAGCGCGGCAATGTCGGTGAGGATCGTGCTGCCGACGCTCAGGATTACCGACTCATCCCGCTGGGCTCCATAGCTGCGCACGATTGGGTAGCCCAACGGTGTATGGGAGGCCATCAGTGCTCCCATCAACAGGCAAGGCACGAGCGGGAAACTGAACAGCAAACCGATGGCGATGCCTGTTGCTGCGCCAAGCACGAAGGTGGCTGTGCCGAACAGCATCGAGCGATTTTTGACCCGTTTGAATTCCTCCAGGTCGATTTCCAGCCCCACCGTGAACAGCAGATAGATCGCACCGATGTCGGAGAGGAGGCTGATCGTTTCCCCTTCGGGTTGGAGCCAGCCCAACACATGCGGGCCGACCAAAACCCCCGCCAGCAATAGACCCACCAGATCGGGCAACCCCAGTTTTCGGAACAGGGGCGGCACCATCACCGTGATGGCCACCAGCAAGGCAAAGATGCCAACTGGGTTGTGCATCAGGTGGGAAAGCCCTGCTCCCCCACCTGGTGCGGTAACTGCGATCACAGCACCAAGGCTTCTTCTGGGCGCAAACCTGCTTGCACTCGCCACAGATCTGCGTAGGCACCGCCTTGGCGCAGCAGGGCGTCATGTTGCCCCTGCTGCACGATCCGACCCTGCTCGAGAACAACGATTCGATCAGCGTGCCGCACGGTGCTGAGGCGGTGAGCAATCACAAGTGTGGTGCGATTGGCCGTGATCTGCATCAACGAGCGTTGAATCGCTGCCTCGGTTTCGTTGTCGACGGCAGCGGTGGCTTCGTCAAGCACCAGGACTGGGGCATCTTTGAGGATGGCTCTCGCCAGGGCAATGCGCTGACGCTGTCCGCCTGACAGACGTTGCCCCCGTTCGCCGACCACGGTGTCGTAGCCCTCCGGCAGGGTGGCGATGAATGCATGGGCTTCAGCCAGCACCGCTGCATCCATCACGGCAGCGCGCGTCGCCTGCGGGCAGCCATAGGCAATGTTTGCAGCCACACTGCCGTGGAAGAGGTACACGTCTTGGCTCACCAGCGCGATGCTGCGTCTGAGATCTCCGAGGTCGAGGCTGTCGATTGGAACCTCATCCAGATAGATGCGTCCTCCACTGATCGGGTAGAGGCGCAAGAGCAACTTCACAAGTGTGCTTTTGCCCGAGCCTGTGGCACCAACGATGCCGATGGTCTGACCCGCTTCCACGTGCAACGAGAAGTCCTTCAGCAGGAGGTCGCGATCGCGGTAATGGAAGTCGACTTGGTCGTAGTGGATGGCCCCCTGCACCTGCGCTGGTGCGAGGCGACGTTCACCACTCCGGATTTGAATCGGTGTGTCGATCAGATCCAGAACGCGACGTGTGGAGGCCATGGAACGCTGGTAGTCATCCAGGGTGCGCCCCAGGGTGGTGAGGGGCCAGAGCAGACGCTGGGTGATGAAGACCAGAAAGCTGTAGGAGCCGATCGACAACTCTCCGCGCCAGGTTTGGAGACCACCGATCAGCAGGATGGCAACAAAGGCGAACAGGATCGCGAATCGGATCAGCGGGATGAAGGCTGCAGAGAGGCGAATGGCCCGACGGTTGCTCAGGCGATAGGCATCGCTGTCTTCACGCAGCTGGTTCAGTTCCCAGGCTTCTGCCGTGAAACTTTTGATCGTGAGCATCCCGCTCAGATTGTTCGCAAGCCGTGAGCCAAGGTTCCCCGCCTGGTCTCGCACCTCGCGATAGCGGGGGGCAAGGCGGCGTTGGAACTGCAGCGAACCCCAGAGGATGACCGGGATCGGCAGATAGGCAAATACGGCGACTCCAGGAGCGATCAGTGCCATCGCACCACCCACCAACACCACGGTGGTGATCAGCTGCAGGATCTCGTTGGCGCCACGGTCGAGAAAACGCTCCAGTTGGTTGATGTCATCGTTCAGCACGGTCAGGAGCCTGCCGCTGCTGTCGTGCTCGAAAAACGCCATCTCCAGGTTCTGAAGATGGCCATAGGCTTCAAGACGGATGCTGTGCTGCGTGGTTTGGGCGAGATTGCGCCACAGCACGCCATAGAGGTATTCGAACAGCGACTCCGCACTCCAGACCAGAAACGACAGCACCGCCAGCACCATCAGTTGGCTGGGGACATCGCTGGCTCCAAGCCGTGCGAGCCAGGCTGTTTGTTGCTGATCCAACTTGCTGGCGGCGAGCACATCCACAGCAAGCGCGATCAGCACCGGTGGTGCCAGATCAAAGATCTTGTTCACAACCGAACAAAAGGCTGCCCAGGCGACCAAGCGCCGGTGGGGATGCAGGTGCCCCAGCAGTCGTTGCAGGGTGGAGCTGGACGGTTTCAAGCGTTGTGTTGCGGATGAACTGTTTTTCCTGACTAACAGTTCTAGACCTGTGGCAGAGATCGATGAGGTGTCAATGACCCGTTCACGTTCGATCAACCGCTTCCATCGTTTTGTCGCCCGCAAACGTCGCCGGGAATTGCGCGCTGTGCTTCCCCATCTTCGCCCTGATCGTTTGGAGGTCGAAGAGCAGTTGGATGTGTCGAACCGACTGATGAGCCGATGTGCTGAGGCTGACCTAAAAGCCGACCTGGCATCACTGGATGAGGCCTGATCGCTGATCTGGCTGGCTTAAGCGGATCAAAAAAAAGGCCACCGCTTTCGCAGGTGGCCTGAACAATCAATGAAGTGAGGGCTCAACTCACCAGCGGTTGCCACCGCCACCACCGCCGTAGCCGCCACCGCCGTAGCCACCACGGCCGCCGCCGCCACCACCAGTGCGCTCACGGGGAGTGGCTTTGTTGACGCGAATCATGCGACCCATCCATTCGACGTTCTGGAGATCGTCGATGGCTTTCTGCTCATCAGCATCGCTGGACATTTCCACGAAGCCGAATCCGCGCTTACGGCCGGTCTCGCGGTCGAGGGGGAGGCTGGCGCTCTTCACTTCGCCGTACTGGCTGAACAGGTCAAGCAGGTCTTCCTGCTCTGCCTGGAAGGAGAGGTTGCCGATGTAGATGGTCATTCCTGTGGGGACCGTTGGACGTGAGTGATCAGTGAAGTCGTGGTCCGGAAAGGAAGTCCTTGATGCTGAAGCTGGTGAGCTGAAGCCGGGGGGAGCGAGCCGATCAGAGCCGAACGCTGAAGCTGATGCCTCACCAAGCTACAGCCCCAGGTGAAGGGTTTAGGGCTTTTATGGCAATTCAGACCCGACTGATTCTGCGAGTCGAATGAATCTCAGATTTTGTATTGGGATGCCGCCTTGGCTTTGCAGGTGCTTTGGGCCCCTTCGATGGACGCGCCTTTGTTGACCTCGTCAAGAAAGCAATTGCAGGTGTAGGTCCCCATGCCGGGAGGGGGCGTTTTGCCGGCATGGGCCATCGCTGCATTGAAACTGGCCAGACAGAATTTGGTGATCAGGCCTTCGTCACCAGCAGCGCGCACAGACGCTGGGAGGATTGAAGCTGCCAATGACAGGCTGAGTGACACCAGGCTTGTTGAGAAGACGGTCGCAATCCGTGGTGCCATCAGGTTCAGGAGGCGGGGCTGATCTGCAGTTCCCTGTTCATCACCTTGAGGCGTTGCAGGGAGCTGAAAACATCCTGCGGCATGCCTTTGGGCAGGTCCACAAAACTGTGGGATTCGAAAATCTGGATGCGTCCGATCATCCGACCCTGCAGACCGGATTCATTGGCGATCGCCCCGACCAGGTTGCCGGGTTTCACCCGGTCGCGATGTCCCACTTCAACGCGGTAGCGCTGCATGTTGTCTTCCGGAGGGCGCGAGGCCCGCTCAGATCTGCGGCGGTCACCAAAGCGCCCGTCCCGTCCATCGCGGCCATCGCGGCGATCGAAACGTTGGCGGCCACTGTTCTGAATCCAGCTTTCATCGCCTTGCACCAGCAGTGGTCCATCGCCCACGGCCAAGGTCAGGGCCGCAAGGGCGAGGCGTGAAGGATCCAGGTCGTGCTCCTGACCCACGCGCTGAAGCAGCTCCTGCAGCAGGACGGCTTCATCGGATTGGTTGGGTTCACCGGTGGCGGCGTCGGTGAGGCGTTGACGCAGTTTGTCCAGGCGCGACTGGTTGATTTCGGCGTTGCTGGGGATCGCCATCGGCTCAATCTCCTGGCCGACCGCACGCTCCAGATTGTTGACGAACCGGCGCTCACGCGGAGTGACAAACAGGATGGCCTCACCGCTTCGACCAGCACGGCCTGTGCGACCAATGCGGTGCACATAAGCCTCGCTGTCGAAGGGCATGTCGTAGTTGATCACGAGCCCGATGCGGTCCACATCGAGTCCTCGTGCCGCCACATCGGTGGCCACGAGGATGTTCACAGTCCCTTTGCGCAGGCGCTCGACGGTGCGCTCCCGTTGGTTTTGCGGCACATCGCCGTTGAGCACAGCCACGTCATGACCGGCGGCTTCCAGGGATTCCGACACGTTCAAGGTGATGGCCTTGGTGCGGGCGAAGATGATGACACCTTCACCAGTGACGGCCTCAAGAACGCGATTGAGTGCTTCGAGTTTGTGACTGTTTTGAAGTGTGATACAGCGCTGGCGAATCCGGCGAGCTTCTTTCTCTTTGGTTTTGATCGTGATTTCTGCCGGCTCACGCAAGTAGCGCTTGGACAGCCGGCGAATCTCCGACGGCATCGTCGCGGAGAAGAGCACGACTTGGCGCTCTTCTGGCAACTGATCAAGGATCCATTCGACATCGTCGATGAAGCCCATGCGCAGCATTTCATCGGCTTCATCAAGCACCAGGCTGCGGAGACCTGTGGTGTCCAGTGTCCCCTGGCGCATGTGGTCCATCACCCGCCCAGGGGTGCCCACCACCACATCCACACCACGTTTCAGGGCATGGATCTGTGAACGGAAATCCGAGCCGCCGTAGATGGCGAGCACATTGAGGTGGGGATGGCCTGCGGAATAGGCCTTGAACGATTCCGCCACCTGCATCGCCAATTCCCGGGTGGGAGCCAGCACCAGAGCCTGCGGTTTGGTGGCGTCCTTCTGAAGCCTCTCGAGCAGGGGGAGGGCGAAGGCTGCAGTTTTGCCGGTGCCGGTTTGGGCTTGGCCGACCAAGTCGCGGCCCAGCATCAGCTCGGGGAACGCTGCAGCCTGGATCGGTGAAGGTTCCTTGTAGCCCTTTTCGGTCAGGGTTTTGACGAGCGCTTCACTGAAGCCAAAGCCAGCGAATCCCGAGGGTTCCTCCTTGGCGTCGATCACGGTGGTGAACACCTCGTTGCTCTCGGCCGCCTCACCGTGCGTCGCAGTCTCTTCAGTGGATTTGGCTTCAGCGGCTTTTAGATCTGCGGCGCTGAGATCCACCGAGCACGCGAATTCACCGTGCGATGCACTCTGAGTCATGTTGAAAAGGCAGTGGCCTGATTGATCCCTTCAAGTCAGGCCGGCAACGTCCTACACGGCCGAAGCCGATCTGATTGCTTGCCCTTCCCTTCAAGGTTGATGAATCAATGTAACACTCGGCCGAAGTCATCTTCCAGGCGCTCGATATCCTCCTCTCGCAGAAATGCGCCGTGTTGGACTTCGATCAGCAGTAGACCCTGATCACCAGCTTTCGCACGATGGATTGCTCCGCAGGGGATGTGCAGGGTTGTCCCTGCGCTCGCCTCGCTCCAAGTGTCGTCACAGAGCAGAGTGCCCTCACCTTCTGCAACCGTCCAGTTTTCGCTGCGATGCTGATGTCGTTGCAGGCTCAGACGTTGTCCTGGTTTGAGCCACAGGCGTTTGAGCTTGTATTCAGGACCTTCGAGAAGATCCTCATACCAGCCCCAGGGGCGCAACACCCGTGTGTTTGTTTCGCTCACCGCAACCCTGCAGGGTTTTAAGCATGGCGAGGTTGGCGCTTGCTGGCCAGCGACATCAGTCTTCAGACGTGATCAGCAGCACGTTGTGTCGGGCTCGCGTGAGCCCTGTGTAGGCCAGGCGGGGATCTTGATGACGGACGGGGGGAAGCAGCAGTGCGACCTCGGAATACTGACTCCCCTGGGATTTATGCACCGTTAGAGCGAAGGCCGGCTCGGCTCCTGTCAGCTGAGCAGGGTGTAGCAGTCGTTGTCCCGGCAGCAGCACGCGGGTCTCTTGCTCATGCATCACCACCACACCGATGTCGCCGTTGGCCAGCCCCTGGTCGGCGCGGTTGTGACGGTTGAGCACCGGAGTGCCGGCGGGCCAGTGCTGCACTGAGCGTCGACTGCGATCTCCGAGGACGGCGCGATTGAGAGTGTCTACTCCCCAGGGGCCCTGGCGGACGGGGCTGAGGGCAACCCAAGCTTCGAGTTGCTCCAGCAGTGCTGCAGCATCGTCAGGATGGGGTTGACCGTCGTGCCAGCGCAGGGCCTTGGCCAGAGCGCTGAGGCGTTCTTGATGGGCGCGTAGATCGTTCAACAGACGTGTTGGCAGCCCCTGGCGTTTGACCTCCAGCCATTGCACATTGTCGTCGGGTAGCAGTTGGCTGAGCTGCGCCTTGCTGAACCCTGAACTGCTCTGACGCAATTGATCAGCTAGCGCTGCGATGGCACCGTTGTTGCGGTAGGTCGTCTGCAGTTCCACGGCAGCTGGTCCAAGCTCGTGGCGTCGCTGGGGTTGACTCAATTCTTGAAGCACCGCCCCAGGGCCAACGGGCGGGAGCTGATCGGGATCACCCACCAGCAGCAACTGGGCATGATCCGGGAGAGCCTCAAGCAGGGCTTCCATCAAGGGAAGATCCACCATGGAGACTTCATCCACCACGACCAGATCGACCACCAGCGGCAGGCTGCGGTTGCGGCGGTAGCGGTTCTTCCCCTGGGCCTCCAGTAAGCGATGCAGCGTGCTGCTCGGGAGACTGCTCAGGTGATGCATTGCATCGGAACCCAGTGCGTTGCTTCCCGAGCTGACGGCCTGCTGCAGCCGTGCTGCGGCCTTCCCGGTCGGGGCAGCAAGCTGAATCTGGATCGCGGGATTGCAGGTCAGTGCCGCAGCCAGCATTTGCACCACCGTTGAGGTTTTGCCGGTGCCGGGCCCGCCGGTGAGCAGCACCAGACGATGCTGCAACAGCGCGAGCACCGCCTGGGTCTGTTGCGTATCAAGACCCGCCTGCCGGGCTGCGGTGCGGGCGGCATTGATTTCGTCTTCTGAAAGGGCGCCTGGCAAGGCCGTGCGGCCGAGTTCGAGCAGCTGCTCGAGGCAGTGGTGAAGATGCAGATGCCAGCGCCGCCAGCGCAACCAGTGGCCGTCCAGCACGAACGGAGCCTCCGGTGCCGCGTTGAGCACACCCGCGCTCACCAGCCAGCCGCACTCCTCTAGGGCAGTGACCATCCCATTGGGCCATGCGTTCGCCTCCAGCCCATCAGGCGCTGGCCCGTTGAGATCGAGCCCCAGTTCGCCCCGTTCGAGGGCTTCGGCGAGAGCCATCACAGCTGTTTCCCTGATCGCTTTTGCTTCCGCCGTGGATTGTTCTGTGGCGCCCAGGCGTGGCGGCACAAGCCGGGTGAGGCTGTCAGTCAGGGCCAGGCCGAGGGCGCTGCTCAACGCTGTCCCTCCCGGAGCAACGCATCCAAGGCCAACACCCGCTCGAGGCTGGGTTGATCGACCAAAACGCCGGGTGTTGCTGTTTTGTGCTTCGGGCGATCCTGCGCCAGGGCCCCAGGAACGCCTCGGAGGAAGACGTAGGCGTACCCCCCCAAGTGCAATTCCGGCGTATAGCCAGGCAGGCGCCAGTGGAGATAACGGTGCAGGGCAACCAGATAAAGGTGCGCCTGGAGCGGGTAATGGTTGCTCACCATCAGCTCCGCCATTGCTTCCTGGGTGTAGTTGGCAGGGCCGCATTGCTGCACCGTTCCCTGGCCGTCCCGTTGGCCGAGCCAGTTGCTTTTCCAGTCAGCGACCCACCATGTCCCCTCCCAGCAGAAGACCAGGTCGATGGAGCCGGTGAGAAACCCCCGGCTGGCCACATCCAACAGGTTGAGCTGTTGGCCATAGCCCTCGTTAAACAAACCGCCAGGGTGGGCGTTGAAGACTTTGGCGAGTCCACTGCTTCGCACCAGATGGTCCGGTTGGGTGTGGGCTAGTGGCAGGTCGAAATTCATCTCATTGAGCCAGTCGCCCTTGCGCAGGTCACCCAGCCGGCAGGCCCCCAGTGCGCCGCCCATCGGCGTGTGCATCAACTGGGACAAGCCAGACATCAAGGTGTCGGCCCATTCGAGGCTCAGGCCAGCGCGCGGAAGCTCTTCGGCCACTACGACACGGGCCTGGGCGTCATCTCCTGCGGCGAGCGTGCCGTAATCGATGCGCTCCAAGATGCGGTGCAGTGCATCCCCCGGGCCGGCTCCCCGGGGGAATTCGGCAAGAGGACCGAGCTCAGGCCACGACGTCTGCTTTTCGGATAGGGGTGTGATGCCGTCATTTGGGATCGATGCTGTGTGCTCCAGTGCGGGCTCCAGGTTGATGGCGTCGGTGTCGCGTCCGTCCTCACGCATCTCCGGCGGCACAGCCACTTGGGAGTGGGCCCAGGCGGAATAGCTCGCCCGTCCCCAGCGACTGTCGAGGGGGCGGGACGGTGTTGGACCGAGCGCAAGGGATCCCTGGGGGGGCTCTGGCTGCCAGGGTTTGATGGTGTTGCTTGCCCGCGTCTCGCATCGATGTAGGGGCAAGTCCCGTTCCAGGCCGCCCTCCACCAGCCAGGGGCTCAGGGGGTTGGCAGGCTCAGCCAGGTCCACTCCAGGCCAGCCGAGCACCAGCAGGTGACGGGCGCGGGTGCAGGCCACATAGGCCAGACGTTCGGCTTCCGCAGCCTGTGCCCGTTGATCCTGCTGGGCTGCTAGCCGTCCTTGCCCCCAGTGGGGATTGAGGTGAAGATCCAGGTGGGGGTCAGCCTCAGGCGATCGCATCCAACGCCGGCCGAGTTGGCGGGCACCGGCCTTGATCGCTTTGCTGCCTTTCCAGAGAAAGGGGCAGATCACCACGGGATATTCCAGCCCCTTGCTGCGGTGCACGGTCACCACGGCGATGGCTGATTCGGCTGCATCGCTGCGGCACAAATGGGCCTCAGGACTTTCGCCGTGGTCCTGGAGGCGCTGGCGCCGCAGCCAGTCGGCTGCCTGGAGTGTCCCGAGCCCCAACTTGTGCATCTGTTCCTGCACCAGTTCAGCGGCCTGTTGCAAGTCCGCCAGCGTTCGTCCTCGAAGGGAGAGACGGGCTAACCCTTCGCTGCCCTGCAGTTGCGCCAGCACGGCGGTCAGTCCCTGGTGGGGCAAGCGCTCCGCCAGATTGCTCAGCGCCGCGGCGAGCTGATCCCAGTCCTGCGGCTGGGCGTTCTGGATGTCTGCTGCTGACCAGCCGAGCAGTGGTGATCCAGCCAGCAGACGCTGGCGACCGTTGTGGCCTGGCAGCGCAAGAGCATCAAGAAAGCGTTGCAGAGCTGCAGCCCCAAGACTTTCAAATACATCGCCCTTGCTCACCAGACGACTGGGGAGATGGTGGCGTTCCAGGGCGGATCGCAACGCTTCCGCCTGGGAATGCTGGCTCACGAGCAGGCACAGATCCCCCGGTTCCAGAACGCGGCTGCCTCGCTCCGAGCGCAGTGGCCATTGCTCCTGCAGAAGCTGTTGGCAGAAGGTCGCCACTTGGCTGTCGAGGTGATGGGGATCGAGGTTCAGCAGTTGAAGGGGGGATTGCCCATCCGGCATGGCTAGCTCGCCTTTGTCGGCCATGGGCTCCACGGGTGGGACTGGCAGCTCAGACCGCTGCAGTCCTGGTTGCATCAGGGCGTTCAGGGCCCGCACCAGGGGCTCGCTTGACCGACGGTTCTCGTAAAGCCCGTAGCACTGCTCTGTTTTGCTCGCAGCTAAGCGATAGGTGGCGAGTTCGCCGCCGCGGAACCGGTAGATCGCCTGTTTGGGGTCTCCCACCATCACCAGCAAGTGTTGGGGTGGATCCCCGGTGAAGGCTCGTTCAAGGATGCGCCACTGGATTGGGTCGGTGTCTTGAAATTCATCGATCAGGGCGGCGCGGTAGCGCTGGCCGATGGCCTGGAGCAGCGGACTGGTCGCACCGTCGTCACCCGCACCTGGGTCCAGTTGTTCGAGCAGTTGACCGAAGCTCATCTGTCCGCTGCGCTCGCGGCGACGCGTGAGTTCTTGGCGGCCCCAATGGCCGAAATGGAGCAGCATCGCTTCAGCGGGTCCATCCACCAGGTCTGCGATCGCTCTCAGCAGCTCCGCCTGAGGCAACGACACCCGGTCGCCATGGGCTGCAGCCGCCACCTTGGTGAAGGGCCCGGGGTGGAAATATTTCTGCAGTTCGGCCTGGGCCAGAACAGCGTCG
This sequence comes from Synechococcus sp. RS9916, assembly GCF_000153825.1. Taxonomy (NCBI): domain Bacteria; kingdom Bacillati; phylum Cyanobacteriota; class Cyanophyceae; order Synechococcales; family Synechococcaceae; genus Synechococcus; species Synechococcus sp. RS9916. The sequence continues at coordinate 913,427 of NZ_DS022299.1, read as the reverse complement.
TACCCGGGTGTCCGCCCCTCAAGGCTGTCGATCCAGCTCTGCACTTTTTGCAGTCGATCCGGTTTGGGTTTGAGGCGGTAGGGGCTGTAGGGCAACGCCAGGCTTTTGAGCTCGGCTGCGGCCGCGGCTAGGTCGTGTTCAAGAGCATCTGCACTGCTCTCCCACAGCGTCAGAAAGCGTTGCCAACGTGAGGTCCATGCATCCTCGAGTTGTGCAGCAAGAGGTAGGTCAGAGTCCTGTGCGTCTGGCAGCGCATCCAGCTGGAGGGCTGGGTCGCCATCAAGGTTGGCCAGCACGCTGATCAGGCCATCAGGGTGGATGCCACGCTGCTGCAGTCCAGCCAGGAGTTGCGGCGACAAGAGAAGGACATGCTGCTGCCAGTAGTCGTGCACCAGTTGTTCACGCCGGTCATGGCCCTGGCTTTCCAGGCTCACTGCAGGCCCCAGACCGGCTTCGAGGGCTTGGCGTTGAAGGGTGCGCCTGCAGAAGCCATGGATTGTGGTGATGTCGGCACGATCGAGCCGTTCGAGGGCCAGAAGCAAGCGGCCTTCCATGGTCCGATGCAGGGTCTGGCTCTGGGCTGTGATCCATTCCTGCAGCGGGCGATCCATGGCGTCAGCGTCTGCTCCTTGCAGCAGGGCTAGGGCCTGTTGCAAGCGGCGGGCGATGCGATCCCTCAGTTCTGCCGCTGCCGCTTCGGTGAAGGTGACCACCAGCAGTTGCTCCACCTGCAGCGGGTTGGGGCCTTCACTCAGGAGTCGCAGGACCAGATGGGCGAGCGCGAAGGTTTTGCCTGTGCCAGCGCTGGCCTCCAGCAGACGCAGTCCCGGCTCCAGTGGGAACTGGTTTGGTTCGAAGCGGGGGTGATTCAACCCTTCACCTCCTGCCGCCGCTCCAGCAGTGGTCCATGAAGTGTGAGTGCCAAGGCCTGGGCGTCGTCTGTGAGCAGATCACCCAGGGGTAGATCGGAGCCGAAACAGAGTTGCTGCACGGCGTCGAGTCGCTCCCCTGCCAAAACGGCATTGCCTTCCCAGGCGTCGCGGGCTTTGCTCCACCCCTTGCCCTTCGCCTCCCCTACGGCGAAGGCCCAGCCTGTTTCCGGAGGCAGGGGCCAGCATCGCTGCTGGTACTGCTCGCGCCAGGCTTGGTGCTGGTCAAGCAGAGCAGTGCATTGGTCGCGGGTGGGGGGGCTAATGCGCTCGAGCACCCGGAAGCGATGACCATCCCGACCGACCAACACAGCGGAGCGGAGCTTGCTGCCTGCGGCCGTGGCCAGGAGTAGCTCGAGCCACAGCTGCTGCCGCTGTGGACTACGGGGCCGAGCAGTGTGCACCAGCACCAGTTGGTCATCGCGCAACGACAGCTCCGCTTGCCATGGACCCATGCTCACGGCGTCGCGTCGCTCCTCCCCGAGTGACGACAGGCAGGTGCTGAGGCTGGTCCAGCGCTGCTCCAGCTGGTGGGCCTCTAAGGCACCAGCAGAATGAGGGGGGAGCTGTCCTCGTCCGCGGTCAAGAGCGAGCCAGTCGGGCTCCGCATTTTCCTCCTGGTCACGGCCCAGTTCCTGGCGCAGCAGTGCTGACCGCTGGCGTTCATCGAGGCTGAGGTCTTCCAGGTCGAGAACGGCGTTCTCGTGTTCGCGTGGCCGCAGTCCCAGTTGCTCCAACCACTGCTTTTGGGGAGCGGTAACCCAGGAGATCAGGTCATCCCAGGCGCTGAGCGGTAAGGCCGGACCGTCCGGACTTTTGTGTGGGGTGATGCTGAACGCCAGGCCAGCAGTTCCCCCAATGGTGCCTGCATCGAGGTGCTGCCTCACCTGCAGCAGACGTTGATCACAACTGGCGGGGGGCCAGGCCTCAGAAGGCAGAAAATTGCTGCGCTCAAGGGCATTGGCGGCATGCTCACGCACCGGCACTTGGGGGAGCAGGTCGATCCACTGGCGTACCGGTGTGGAGGCTTCCAGTGGTTCGCCGGTGCGTTCGTCACGGCAGCTCCAGCTCACCAGCAGGTGTTGGCGAGCGGAAAGCAGGGCCTCAAGCAGCACATAGCGATCCTGGTCTCCACTGCTGGGATCTCCCAGCAGCCGTTGCTGTTCCATCAAGTGGAATCCGGGGCGCTGGCGTTGGCGCGGGAAGGCGCCCGCATCCAGTCCCATCAGCACCAGCACCTTGTGGGGAATCGCCCGCATCGGTTCCAAGGCACTGATGGTGAGGGCCCCGGAGCGATGCCCAAAACGACCACTGCCTTCACTGAGGCGTTCTGCCAGCACCTCTCCCACCACCGGTGCAGAGAGCTCCAGGCTGCTGTTCCCTGCCACCTCACCCCAGTCCGTTAGTACGGAATGGATGGTCTGCAGTTCCCAAGCCCAGTCACCACCATCAGCAAACAGCGCCATCAGCTGTGGGCGTAGGCCTTCCACCCAGGCCTGAACCGATCGGCTGTGGCTGAGCCACTGAAGGCTGCGCTGGAGTTGGCGCAGCAGTCCCAGCCAGCGGCCTTGTTGTTCCAGGCTCCCAGGCAGAGCCATGGGGGCCGTGTTCTCGAGGGCTAGACCAGGTGTCTCCGGGTACACCACCCCGAGCACCAGTCGGTCGATGGCCCAAGCCAGACTGTGGGTGGGATCGCCACCTCGATCACGGCTGTCGAGGCCCCAACGGAAGCCGGCCTGTTGGAGCGACTGGGTGATGTCTTCTGCCTCGTCGGGCTCCAGTTGATGGGCGCGCAGGAGCGGGGCATTCGCCAGCACTGTTTCCAGGGCGGAGGCCGTGAGTCGCTCCCCGCCAAGGGCTAGCAGTTGCAGGACCCCCTGGCTGATCCCGGCTTCACTCTGCTGACTGCGGTCTGTGAGACGCCAGGGGAGGCGTACGCCAGTGGCGTCGTTGTCACCAAAGACCGCGCTCACCAGGGGAGCAAACGCTTCCACCTGGGGTGTCATCACCAGGATGTCGCGGGGTTCCAGGCTGTCATCGTTGGCCAGCAGTTGGAGGATCTGGTCCCGGAGCACCTGCAACTGACGCAAACGTCCTGGGCAGGCATGAAATTGGAGCGATTGATCGTCCTCTGTTCGTGGCAGGAGATCGGTTGGCGTGCCATGAACCAGGTGCTCCTGGAGTTGCTCCAGCAGCGTGGGCTCCTTCCCTTGTGAACTGGCAGTGGTGGCAGGGAAGAAAAATGGATCCAGAGCTCGCCAGCTGCCGAGCTGGGTTTCACCACTGCCCTCCAAGAGTTGCTGGAATTCAGCGCCGAGTCGTCCGAACCGCGCTTCAACGCTGGGAACGGTCAGAAGCCACTCCTCATCAAGGGGTGCCTGAGATTCAATGCTGCTCTGCCGCTGCCAGAGCTCGGGGCAGGGGGTCAGCAGGTACAGCTCGATGCTGCGCAAACAGGACAGGGCCTGAAGCAGTTCCACCTGCACCGGCGCCAGGCTGCTGAGGCCAAACAAGCGCAGAGGTGGTTGGGGGGGACGTTCCGGACGCCATCCCTCCTGCAACCGCCGAATCAGTTGCCGGGCGCGCATGCCGAAGGGAAGGCAGCCGAGCCGGCTGTGCAGTTGCTGCATCAGTTGCTGCTGCCACAGCATGGTTGGGGAGAGGGGCGTTCCGCGGGCATCCGTGGCTTGTCCCTTCAGCCAGGCCTCGAGCATGGCGGGCCGATACAGGCTGTAATCGTCGATGGCATCAGCAATGGCGCGGGCCAGTTGCCACAGCGGTGGGTCGAGCACTTCAAGCGCTGCGCTCTTACGGGTGTTCAACCAGTGCTGCAACGGGGCACTGGCTGGATGGTCCAAAAGCTCGGGTAACAGCTCCAAGAGCGGCCAGACCAGGTTTTGTGCCCGCCAAGGGTCGGCTCCGCCTCCTGAGCTTTGCTGTTCCAGAAGCCCATCCACCGTGTGTCGCAGCAGGCTTGTCGGGAAGGGAAAGCGCAGATTGGCGGTGATGCCAGAAGGATTGGCAAGTGCGAGCTGCTCTCCCAGCCATCGGCTTGTGGGCCAGGTGTTCACCACCACCTGGGCCTCTTCCAACACACCGGGTGGATGCAGGCTGAGGTTGGCGGCCAACACATCCGCCAACACTTCCGACCGGTTGCTGCGGTAGAGGGTCAGCAAGGGCAGGTGTTGACCAGGGTTGGCTGCGCTTGGTGCAGCTCTTTGGTCATTCCCCTGGCCCGTAGACCAGCGCCAGTGTGGTCCTCTCCTTGCACCTGCACCACCGCATCGGTTTCCGGGCAGAACGCAGTGAGTCGTCCGCCGTAGACGGCTCCGGTATCGATCAGCACGATCTGGCCATGACGACGCACATCCAGACCAGGGGTATGGGCCACCACCACGCGTCCGAAGCGGCCGTCGTAGCTCTGCCAGAACGGCTCACGGATCTCCAGATCTGGGCAACCGTTGCTGTCGAAACCGGCATGGGTCGCCACCCAGCCGATGCCATGAAAGACCAAAGGAAGGGCCTGCAAGCGCTCCACCCACTGCAGGGCGACCTCAGGTCTTGACGGCCAGAGTGCGCGCTGGAGCGCTGGATCCTGGCTTAAACGCTGCTCGTGATTGCCCTGAAGCCAGGTGGCGCGGCCACTGCAGACCAACGTCCACACCCGCTCAGCCGTACCAACAACGTCGGCGCCCCTGCCGACCACATCACCGCAGAACACCAGGTGATCGGACTCGGGCAGTAACCCAAGCAACCGTTCGAGGGCGCTGTGGCAGCCGTGAACGTCACTGATCACCCAGTGGCGAGTCATCGTTCCAGACACCGGTCAAGATGACTTGCAGATCGGTTCATTCTGACTGATTAGGGAGCGCTCAGAACAGGCCGAGAAACTTTTTGCGTTCGCTGGGTTCAGGGCGGTCGATGTTCTGTTGGTAGCGGGGTTTGCTATCCCCCACGGTGAACAGAGGATCGTTGTTGCGGAACCAGATCCAGTCTCGGATGGGTGGCGTCTCCATCAGGTCGCGTCGGGTCAGCGACAGTCCCAGTTTTGCGGACGCCCCCAGAAGAATTTCGATCATTTCGTCCCCGTTGGCGCATTTGGCCAGGGCTTCATTGGTGCGCTTGGCTCCATCCAGGGCCTTGACCAGGAGCCCAATTTGTTGAGGCACGGGGAGTTTGTTGGCCTGCATCACTCCCTTTCTATGGCGAAGCCCGTGTTAATCGATCCCCGGGGCGAGCGGTGATCTGCACGGGCCCTTGTCATTGATCGTTGTTCAGACGGGATGCTTAGGCCTGGGCCAGAGCATCGCTGATGGTGGCGGTCGGTGCTTCAAAACGACCCTCACGCACAAACTCCAGGCGCAACTTCATGAAGGTGATGAAGGTGGGGTCGGTGGACACCACGGCGGCCGCTGGCTGCGGCACTTCGGCGGCCACAGATGCCATTTCAGGTGCCTGGAGGAATGCTGGGCGGCGCACCAACCAGAAATCAATCTCCTTTCCCTGTTCGGCGTAGTGACGTCGGCGTTCCTTCAGCACTTCCTCCAGGGGCTCTTCCTCGGTGAGGAAGCGTTCGCTGGCGGCAACGAAGTGGTAGGTGGTCATCAGTTCAGACGTCCGAACAGGGGGTCACGGCGGGGATTCTGGACCAGAGTCCGCATCTCTTGAACAGCGGCCTGCAATCCCACGGCAAGGGCGCGCGCCACGATCGTGTGGCCGATGTTGAGTTCCTCCATCCCTTCGATGGCAGCCACAGGTTCAACGTTTTGGTAGGTGAGTCCGTGGCCAGCATTCACTCTTAATCCCAGTGCCCGAGCCTGGGCTGTGGCTTCTGTGAGCCTTGCCAGTTCCGCTGGCTGCTCATCCCAGGAGGCTTCGGCGTACGTGCCGGTGTGCAGTTCAACCCATCGCGCTCCCGTCGCTTGACAGGCCTTGAGTTGGCCCAGCTCAGGATCCACAAACAGACTCACGGGAATCCCCGAACCCTGAAGGGTTTGCACCATGGAGGTCAGGCTGGGGATCTGACCGGCCACATCGAGCCCGCCCTCCGTGGTCACTTCTTCTCGACGTTCGGGCACCAGGGTGACCATGTCGGGTTTGATCCGAAGGGCGATGGTTTGCATCTCCCCGGTGGCTGCCATTTCCAGGTTCAGGCGGCTGCGAACGGTCTGACGCAGCAGTTCCACGTCGCGATCTTGGATGTGTCGACGGTCTTCGCGCAGGTGAACGGTGATGCCGTCTGCGCCTCCGAGTTCAGCAAGCAGACACATCGTCACCGGATCGGGTTCAACGGTCTGTCGGGCCTGACGAACATTGGCAATGTGATCGATGTTGACGCCGAGGCTTGCCACAGGTCGAACTGCTGGTGAAACGACTCTATGCAGAGCGTTCTGATGCGGCGGGGACAGGCCGAAGGATCAACTGCCCTGCATGCAGCCGCAAAGGCCTTTCCTGCGCGTAATTTCTGTCGGTATTGATTTGGTTGAGCCTTCGCGGTGACCTCGAGCCTGGCGACTCGCGAACAAGCTCTCAGCTCGGGGATTGATCCTTTTTGGGCTCCTCTGGCGATGTTGCTGACTCAGGATGTGGCCCTTAAGGGTTATTTCCGCGAGCGCATCGTGTTGGGTGCGGAGCACCTACCGCAGCAAGGTCCCGTTCTGCTGGCTCCCACCCACCGCGCGCGATGGGATGCGCTGATGCTGCCGATGGCAGCGGGTCGTCGGGTCACTGACCGCGACTGCCGTTTCATGGTCACCCGGACGGAAATGGAGGGCCTTCAGGGGTGGTTCCTGCACCGCCTCGGTTGTTTCGCGGTTGACCAGGGAAAGCCGTCGATGACCACGCTTCGGTTTGCCATTGATCTCCTGGCAGCGGGCCAGCAGCTGGTGGTGTTTCCCGAGGGGCGAATCAACCGAACGGATGAACCGATTCGTCTTCAGCAGGGTCTGGCACGTCTGTCACAACTCGCCACCCGTCAGGGGGTGCCGGTGCAGGTGGTCCCGGTGGGCCTGGCTTACAGCGAAGTGCGCCCCCGCTTCCGCGGCACTTCGGCCATTTGCTTCGCAGAGCCGTTGAAGGCTGATGCCAGTGGTCGCGAGGCCACCAAGGCCTTCAACGCGTTGTTGTCGGAACGCATGCAATCAGCTGAACAAGCGGCCCGTGCTGCGGTGGGACGCCCCTTGCTCTCCCCTTAAAGTCCGCGCAAACGTTGTGCATTGTTCATGCGTTCCCGCCTTTCCCTGACAGCTCTCGCATTGGTCGCCGGCCTTGCGGGTGCTCCCTGTTCAGCGTTGGCGCAGTCCGGTGAGCAAGGCTCTGCCGAAGCCACCAAAGTGCTGGCTTCTGAAGGTGCTGGCTTCAACACTGCTGCAGTTCAGTCCCTCCTCAACCGTGGTGACGCTGCGGTTGCGTCCGGGAACCTCGAACAAGCTCGTAAGGACTACGACACAGCCCGTGCTGCTTCAAAGCAGCTTCTGGCGTTCTATCGCGATCTCAGCGGAGCGTTCCGGGGATTGGATGCCCGTATCCCCAGAGAGATGGACACCAAGGGGCGTGCAGCGCTGGGTTTGCTGGCGGAATCCAACCTGCGCTTGGCAGCCTTGTTCCGTCGTCAGAATCAACCCGAAGTCGCTGTGCCGGTTCTCGTTGAGGTGGTGCGTTTGATGACGCCTTCCAACCCGCAAGGTCAGAAGGCTTATCAGAGCCTGCTGGAACTGGGGTTTGTGGAGACTCCCTTCTCAGCTGCGAAGGTGGGCGGCAACTAAGCCATTCACGCTTTGAGCGATCTGGCAGCATCACCCTTCAGGACTCCCCTTAACCATGGTTCAACCCGATGCAGTGGCCGCGGCGATCCGCCAGGCCCTGCCTGATGCCAAGGTCGACATTGAGGACCTCACGGGAGGAGGAGATCACCTCCAGGTGACGGTTGTCTCCTCTGGATTCAGTGGTCTGTCTCGGATCAAGCAGCACCAGCTGGTGTATGGGGCCCTCCGTGATCAGCTGGCCAGCGAGGCCATTCACGCTCTGGCTCTCAACACGTCCACACCGGACTGACTCCTCACTTCCACTCCTCGTCCCTTCTCTTTTCCTCGTCCCTTCTCTTTTCTCTTTCCGATGGACAGCCAGACCAAGGAACGCATTGAAGCCCTGATCCAAACCAGCCCCATCTTTGTGTTCATGAAGGGCACGAAGCTGATGCCTCAGTGTGGCTTCTCCAACAACGTTGTTCAAATCCTCAACGCGATGGGCATGGCGTTTGAGACTTTTGATGTGCTGTCGGATATGGAGATTCGTCAGGGCATTAAGGAGTTCTCAGAGTGGCCGACCATTCCTCAGGTCTATGTGAAGGGCGAATTCATCGGCGGATCTGACATCCTGATTGAGATGTATAACTCCGGGGAGCTCAAGGAGAAGCTGGAGATTGCTCTGGCCAGCTGAGCGTTCAGCTGCATTCTGGATCTTTAGGAGCCCTTCCAGGGGGCTCCTTTTTATTGGGTCTTAGCCGACCGAAGTCGAACGTTCGATTGATTCAAGCGATGTTGATTGCTGACAATGAGCTGGGTGTTAACAGCCTGGATGAGTTGATCGCCTGGACGTCCACCTATTTCCATTTCAAGCAGGCTCTGGAAGTGATCCCTCTGTCGCAAGAGATGGCAGAGCTCTATCTCGCTGCTTTCGGGGACTTTCGTGAGCGCCTTGCTGCTGAGATGAAAAAGCAGTCCGTTCTGGAGGCCAGGCTGCCGCAAGAGATGCGTGCTGCGATTGACGCAGAAAAACCGAATCTCTGCTTGATCCGTCAGCTGCTAGTCGGTTAGCTGTTGCTGATTCGCTGGTCTGGATTTGTCATTCCAGTGCGTTCTTTGTTTGCGAGGTTGTTTGATCCCCGCGTTCTTGCCTTGGAATGAAGCAGATTGCCGACGACTTGCGATTAATCTTCTACAAAACCAATTGAGTTGCCATTGGCGTGCTCAAGCCAAATACCCTTGGGTGCATTTGGGTTGCTTTGCCAAACCCCTCCGCGCTCATCAATAAAAACGCCGTTGCCTTGATGGCTGTAGGTCTCAGTCACTCCGTCATCCCATCGCATGGTCATTGTGTATGGGTTTTGACTGACAGAGCAGGCCATCTTCTTGGCATTGAAAAAGCAGGTTCCCTGATACTCGCCAGCATTAACGGGAATGGAGAGTGAAGCGAAACAAGCGGCGGAAGCGATTGTGAGCAGCCTTAAGGAGTTCATCTGCATCGATCATTCCTTACACCATTATTGCTGGTCTCTTGGCGAACGGGCAGATCGCCAAAATCGATGTGCGATAGTCGTGTCAAGGCGTTCGAGTTCAATGCAACGAGCCGGTTTTTCTCGTGTTGGCATTGGCTCTGCAGTGCTTTCCATCGTGCCATTCGCGCTGTTGGCTCTTTATGTCGCCTCGGCTCCTGTGCAAACAGGATGGTTGTTTGTCCCATTTATTGTTCTTTTTGGTCTGTTGTTGGAGGCTGTCGCCTTTAGCCTCGGCCTTCTCGGGCTGTCGCAATCATCCAGAGAACGCATCACTGCGTTTTGTGGAACGATGATCTCCACGACTTATTTTGTTTTGTTGGGGATGTTTTTCATGGGCCTTCTTTTGTGAATCCTCAGCCAGGATTTCCTCTATTGCAGTCGTCCACGCGCTTCTCAATTCGTGCGGTGCGCGCAGAACTCGATTGGGCGTGTCGGTCGAAACCCAACGATCGCAAAGCCTGGGAGGGGTTTGGATCAGTTCAGCTCAGGTTGGCGATACAAGGTGCCCATGTCGCCATCCGGGCCGATGAAGCTGGATGGATCAAGGATCCAACGGTCGATCAGCATCTCGAGCTTGGCGAGCTCGCGTGACTCAAGGCACTCACTGCGTCGTAGGGCGTGGAGATACCCGTCTGCATACAGGCGAAGCTCGGATGGGCTGTGATAGCGGTGCGTCAGCTCCTGGCAGGCATCACAAAGCGACTGGAAGTGTCGGATCGCTTGTGGATGTTGCAGGGATGTCATGACCTGTGAGGACGGCAGCCTCTGCTACCAGCGTGCCATTGAATTGGGCTTAGCGTAAGTGCGCACTGTCAACTGATGTGACCTCCTCATCCCGCGATCTGATGCCAGTAGGTGTCTTGCAGTCGCCGGCGACTGCTCCTGTGCCTGCAGCCACCCTCCCCAGGGAGCCATCGCGGGTGCTCATCGTTGAGCCTCATCCCACGCTCCGCACTGTGTTGGTGCAGCGTTTGCGTCAGGACGGGCACCTCACGGCTGCGGTTGGCACTGCCGCAGAAGCTCTGGAGGTTTGTCAGGAGCAATCTCCTGATCTGCTTGTGAGTGCAGAGCTGCTCGAGCGCAGTTCTGCCTTGCGCCTTGCTCAGCATTTGCGCTGCCCTGTGATCGTGCTGACCGCCCGCGGCGGGGCTGAGCCTGTGGTGGGCCTTTTGGATGAAGGGGCTGACGATGTGTTGCGCAAGCCATTTGGTCTGGAAGAACTGGCTGCTCGCTGTCGCACCCTGCTCAAGCGTGGGCGCTCCGGTCTGCAAGAGCGGGTCACCGTGGGCCCACTGGAAGTGCATTTGCTGCTTCGTCAGGTCACTTTGCGCGAAAAGCCTGTTGAGCTCAGTCCGCGTGAGTTTGCACTGCTCTGTGCACTGTTGATGCCACCTGGCGTGGTGCGTAGTCGTCAGGACCTTCTGAGGATGGCCTGGCCTCCCTTCAGTGGTGGGCCTCGATCAGTGGATACTCAGATTCTGACGCTTCGTCGCAAATTGGAGCAGGCAGGGCTTGGTGATGGAGGTGGGATTACGACAGTCCGTCAGCAGGGCTATCGCTTCAGTTTGGATCACGTACCAGCATGACGTAGCCCTGATCCATTGAGTCGGTTAGTTTCAAAAGCGGGGAACTTATCTCAATTGCTTTTGCCAGTTGTGAAATGACCAGGGAACTTGGATGCGTTCGCAGAGTTCACTTTTTCTCCCCTCTTAAGTTGCATTGGAGCGACGGTGTCCTCTCAGGGCTTTGCCGGGCTTGAACACGATGATCAGACACCAGACTAAGTATGGAATTGAGACCAATAACGTATAAATGCCGTAAGACGCCATGTCTTCTGAAGGCTCTGGTACAAGATAAAGAATCTCGAAAAAGATGACCCACCAAAAGCTGATACCCGCATCGTTTGCTCTGCGGATGGTGAGGGGAAGAAAGAATACAAGTGACATCACCGTCACCAGTGGATCCGTCAGGGATGTCTGAAAAAGTTCAACGCTGGGGGGATAGCCGAGCAACAGTTTGAGGCCGAAGTTGATCGCAATCACTGCGATCATGAGTGGGATTCTGTAGATACTTCTTGAGAAGTAAGCCAGTCGCCCTAGCTCTCCCCGGTAATCAACAAGTTTGAGAATCTGATTCATGCTTTTTCGACATCACATGATCAGGGTCTCATTTCCTCGGATGCGATTCAATGGTCTTTAGATGTTTTTCACATCCATTGATCTTTGACGCAGCGTCGTGTCGTAGGGAAGCGCCTAGCGCTTCAAGCCGACCTTCAGCTTGAAACAGTTGCCGGCATGATTAGCCACCCCTGACCGATGGCTAAGCCAAGGGTTGCTTCGCCAATCAACATGGAGACAGCAAGTCCCGCTAACAGTTGATAGGTCCACGGAGGGGTGAGTCGACCGATTGTTGAGGTGTCAAGGTTGGTGTGTTGTTCCACAAGGCCAAGAAAGTCTTGGAATGATTCCAGCCTCTGGGGAAGCAGTTGATGACGCTGGTCGTGGGTGGTGAAGTAATACACCGTTCCCCCCTGGCTTGTCCCCACAGGAACCAAGCCGCGGATTTCGTCCCAATTGAGGCACCAACCTCGCCGCAACAACCAGTTGCACCAGCTGGGATAGCCGACGTTCAAGCCTGTGGCGTTGACAGTGACCTGTTCTGAAAGCAGGGCGACAACCAATCCCAGCCCTGTGATGGATGCGATAAGAAGCCAAGGCCGCAGTCCCACAGGAGCGAGCAGGGGTAAGGGGACCACTAACGCCAGATATACAGCAAGAAGAGTGAAGCGGATCAGTGGCGAGAGCTGGAAACGACGCGCGATGGTCATGCGGAAGGTGTGGCTAGGGGTTAGCGGTCGTCGGCTGAACCGGGCAGTGGTTCGATGATTTCAGGAGGGATGTATTCACCACCAAACACCTCGGCTTCACGTCCTTTCCAGAACTCGCCCAGACGCATCAAATCAGCGTGTGCATCTTTGATGGCAGAAAGGTACTCTTCCTGGCTCAATTGATTGCGGGATTCCTTGAGTTTGGCCAGCCGCAATAACTGCAAATTCCACGGTTTGCTGAGCTCACCGCGGCTTTCGAGATATTGGGCCAGCTCGTGGGCTCCCGGCTGCTCAGGGCGATTCAAATCAGACTTTCGCCACGGCATCGAGCCTAGGAAGCGACTGGCACGTTCGTGCGTGCCAGATCAAGCTGGCAATGCCCACGCATTCAATCCGAGATCAGCTCCGATTCGGTGGCTGCAGGCGTAACCACTGAAGGCGACCGCATTCAGGCCTTGTCCCGGGAAGCAGGAATCACCAACGCAATACAGGTGTTCAAGACCGGTGCGATTGAAGGGCATCGGCAGCAGGCCAGGTAAACGGCCTAGGGGGATGGGGCCATAGGTCCCTCCCATCCGGCCCAGGAAGCGACGATGGGTTCGCGGCGTGCCGATTTCCTGCACGTCGATCGCCTTCGAGAGCCCAGGGAGAAGCGCTTCCAGGCGCTCGATCAGTCGCGCAGCATCACCTTCTTTCTTCGCTGCATAGGCCTTGGGAGCTAACCCTTTCCAGTGCCGCATGTCGCTCATCGTGAAGGTGTGCACGATGTGGTGACCATCGGGCGCCAAAGACGGATCCAGCAAGGTCGGGATTGAGACGAAAATCACTCCCTGTTCCGCTTCCATTGCGCGCCAGTCCTCCAGCAGCAGGTGGTGGCAATGCAGTCCGTCGGGAATCACCTCGGCTTTCACGCCGAGATGGAGGGAGAGAAACGAGCTGGAGGGTTGATAGCGGCGCCGCCAGGTGGATTCCCCAGAAGGAGTGTGCTCGGCATCCACCAGGGTTGACCTGGATGAGCCTTCGCCTGCGAAGGTGTCCCAACGGGTGGCATTGCTGACCACGCGCCGCGCTCTGATCTCCTCGCCATCGGCCAGGCGCACTCCAACAGCAGTTCCGTTCTCCACCAGCACCTGGGAGACGCGAGCCTTGTAGCGGATGCTCCCACCATGGGCTTCCAACCCTGCCACCAGTTTTTCAGCGATCACGCCCACCCCGCCTTTGGGGTAATTGATCCCGCCGGCATGACGGTCTGAGAACACCATGCCGGCATTGATCATTGGGGTGCGATCGGCAGGCATCACCGACCAGCAGAAGCACTCCATGTCGATCAGGCGCAGCAACTCCTGATCACGGATGTGTTTGCGGGCGACGTCTCCAACGTTGAAGGGCAGCCAGCGTGCCAGTCCCAAACAGGCTAAGGGAGCTCGGAAGAACACCTTGGCGAGGTAAGCGGGGTCCTCGAGCGATAGCAGGGGCATCGCATCCAGACAGCGGAACACCTGCCAACAGGTGTCATAGAACGCTTGGATTCCTTTCGCCTCGTGGGGGAAGCGGGCGCTCATGCGAGCAATGAAGTTGTCGTAGTCGCGGTCGACAGCCATGGTCAGACCACCAGGAAGGTGATATTCCAGCTGCACAGGATCGGGCACGGTCTCGCAGCGTTGACCGACATCCGCCAGAGCGCGGGTGAGCAGGTTGGTGTGACCGTTCTCCCCGAACCCGAAGATCATCGATGCACCCACGTCGAAGGTGTAGCCCTTTCTGTGGAAGCTGCCCCCAGACCCACCGGGGATCAAATACCTTTCCAGCACAAGGGTTTTGGCCCCCTTGGCTGCCAGCTGGGAGGCTGTGACCAGACCGCCGATTCCGGAGCCGATCACGATCACGTCCCAGGCGGGTTGGCTCACAGCGGCAGTCGTCTCAAGGTGTGAACCCTAGGTGCTGGCAAGACTGCGGTGATTGGTCAGTGAACGGGAAACGGCGGGGTTGCTGTGAGGATCACTTCGGAGCGCACCGGGCGGGTCATCAACTGCCGGCAGCGTTCCTCAATGCGTAACCGCAGCAGGTCAATGGCGGCCCCATCCATGGGTTGGCTGGGGTTGAGATAGACGACCACAAACGCCGTGCGTCCCACCTGCATCACCGTGAGGTCTAGCAGCCAGCAGGACAGGCCAGCGAGGAGGTCTTCCAGGGCGGCACGCGTGGATCGCACCGTGTCACTTTCGGCTGAGGCACCGGCGGTTTGGCTCAGGGCGGTGAGGAACGCCTGCAGGGGTTCGCGCAGCACTACGGCACTCACCACCAGCACCAGCAGGGAATCGGTAATGGGCGTCAGAACAGCCAAAGGGGTCTCTCGAAGCAAAGGAGTGCTCAGTAGGGCAAGGCCCGTTAGCCCACTGATCAGTCCATCCACGCGAGCGGCACGCGCTTCGGTGAGCAGCAATTGCGATTGCGCTCCCGTTCTGCGCCAGTCCCGGTCGTGGCACCAGGCCAGTCCCCAGCAAATCACCACCATCCCGACGGAATAAAGGGCGACCGGACCCAGCACTACTTCCGGGATGGTTTGCCCTTTGGCGTAATCAATCACCGTGGCTAGACCGGCTGCCGCTGCAAAGGTCAACACGCCGATCAGCACAAGAGACCGAAACAACACATAGAGCGCTTCCTGGCCGTCGTAGCCATAGGGGTAAGCCCGGTCAGGGGGACGCACCACATTGCGACTGATCCTGGCTGCCACCAGACCTGATCCCACCATGACTGCGGAATACAGCCCATCGAGGAGCAACGCATAGGACCCGGACAGCACGTGCACCCAGAGTCCGGCCACCGCCATGAGGGCACTGGCAATCACACCAATGCGCAACGAGCGTTGTTCGATCAGACGATGGTGATCAGTGCGTATTGGATGCTCCCCAGAAACGTCAGCAGATGCCATGGAGGCGTAGCCCGTTTCCCTTTTGGTAGCAGCGGGACTACATGTGCAGCCTTATGCCGCTGCTGGCACCATCGTTGCGGTGGCCAAATCGTTGAGGGCTCTGTCTCGGTAGGCGCCGTAGCGGCGGCGCTTGTCACGGATTCGCTCGGGCAGTTCAGGGAGCAGTCCGAAATTGGGTGGCATCGGCTGAAACTTGCCTGAGGGAGCCTCACTGATGAAGTGGGTAAGGGCGCCAATCATGCAGGTGGGGGGCAATGTCATTGGGGCCTGACCCTTGGCCAGACGTGCAGCATTGGTGCCCGCCAACCACCCGCCTGCCACTGCAGCGGCATAGCCCTCCGTCCCCGTGATTTGCCCTGCGGCCAGTAGCCGCTCGCGGCGTCTGAATTGCAGTGTTGGCTCAAGTAGCTCAGGTGCTTCCAGAAAGGTGTTGCGGTGCATCACCCCAAAGCGCACAAATTCCGCCTCCTCTAGACCGGGAATCAGCCGCAGAACACGTTTCTGCTCTCCCCACTTGAGATTGGTCTGAAATCCCACCAAGTTCCAGAGTCGACCGTCCTTGTCTTCTTGGCGTAGTTGCACCACGGCATAGGCCCGTTTAGCGCGGCGCACGTCGCGATCATTGACATCGCCCCACCGGGGATCCCAGAGACCAATCGGTTTGAGGGGGCCGTAGCGCATGGTGTCTTCACCACGCCGAGCCAGTTCTTCGATGGGAAGGCATCCCTCGAAAAAGGTGGCACTGTCTTTCTCGAAGTCCTTGAGCTCCGCCTGTTCTGCTTCCAGGAGTGCCTCACGAAACGCGAGGTACTGCTCCTGATTCATCGGGCAGTTGATGTAATCAGCATCACCCTTGTCATAACGGCTGGCTCGAAAGGCCTTGTCCATGTCGATGCTTTCCCCTTCCACGATGGGGCTGGCTGCATCAAAAAAGTGGCAGTCTTCACGTCCGGTGAAGCCACGCAGATCTTCCGCGAGGGCTTCGCTGGTGAGTGGCCCTGTGGCCAACACAGTGATTTGATCATTCGCAGGCAGTGAAAGCTGCTCACGCCGCTCGATCGTCACCAAGGGGTGCTCTTCCAGGGCGGCTGTCAGGGCTGCGCTGTAACGACCACGATCAACAGCGAGTGCACCACCGGCGGGCACAGCGTGGGTGTCGGCGGTGCGGATGACCAGAGAGCCCAGGCGCCTTAACTCTTCCTGCAGGAGGCCAGCTGCACGATCACTGCTCAGAGCTCCAAAGCTGTTGCTGCAGACAAGCTCAGCAAACTCACTACTGTGGTGGGCCGGTGAGCGTTTCATCGGCCGCATTTCGATAAGGCGAACCTTGACGCCCGCATTGGCGATCTGCCACGCCGCTTCGGTGCCGGCGAGGCCAGCACCGATCACGACAACGGTTGGTGCTGTGCTCAAGGTCGAGGCAATCGCTGAGCCTCAACCTTAAGGAGCGGTGGATCAGGCGCGGCTGCGCTTGATCATCAGCTGGAGCTGACCAACGGCAGCGCGGCCGATGTTGAACCCTGCCCAGCTCAGTGCCAGAAGGATCGGGGAAGCCACGAGGACGAGCCGGAGGTCCATGGGTGCATCAAAAAATCCCAACGATCTTAAAGACCACGCAGCCTTCAGCGGAATCGTTGCTTCAGCTCGTTTGGTTTTGCAGCATTTCAGGCTGCACTCGGGTGGCATGCACCTGTGCCAATTCGCGATAGCGAATGGCGTGCTGAATCTGCTTTTGCGCCAATTCTTCGCTGAATTCCCGCTTCACCTGGGCCGGGATGCCGGCCACCAAGGTGCGGGGTGGGACGTCTTTGGTGACCACAGCGCCTGCGGCAACTAGGGCTCCTTCTCCCACGGTCACCCCATTTAGGACGATGGCACCGATGCCGATCAGGCAACCCTCTTTCAGGGTCGCCCCATGAACCACGGCCCGGTGTCCGATGGTTACGTGTCGCCCAATCGTGACGGGTTCCCCTGGATCGCCATGCAAGACAGCGCCGTCTTGCACGTTGCTGCCTTCGCCAATCGTGATGCTGGCTAGATCCGCGCGGGCGACGGCTGTTGGCCAGAGACTGCTGCCGTCAGCCATTTGCACATCGCCGATCACCACCGCGCTGGAAGCCACCCATGCATTGGGTGAAATCTGAGGCTCTGGCCAGGAATGGGGTGAGTCATCGTGCATCTTCATGACGGCAGAGGGCCTTGGCATGGATTGTTGCGCTTCTCAGCCGTGAACACTGCTTGGAAGAGGGTGGCACCGGGTGATACGTTTCCTTGGTGCCAAGAGCACTCCTGATCCCAGGCGTAACGCCAAGGTTCTGGAAGGGTCGCTAGCTCAGCGGTAGAGCATCCGGCTTTTAACCGGCTGGTCCTGAGTTCGAATCTCAGGCGACCCATTTTTTTAACTGCGCCGTCTTTGACCTTGGGTCAAGATGAAAGTGCACTGGTGTTCCGTGTTGTGGAGGATCGCACCACGCTGAACCGCACGGTCTCCGTCGCTGTCGTGGACGACGATCCAAGACTCAGGACTCTTCTGGAGGAAGAACTAAAGGATCTCGGTGTCGACCCTGTGCTTTGTGACAACGGTGCCGAGCTGATGGCGCTCCTTCAACAGCGGCCTGTGGCCTTGATCCTTTTGGATCTGATGATGCCGGTCATGGACGGCTTTGCATGCCTGGATGCTCTGCGAGAGCAGCGATCCTCGATTCCTGTGGTGGTCGTGACAGCGCATGGTGATTCGAGTTACCGCCAGCGCGTGCTCGATGCCGGAGCGAGTGATTACGTCCTGAAGCCTCAATTGTTTGAGCGTTTACCCCGCCTGCTCACGCGCTATGTGACGGGGGAGCAGCCTCGATCGTCGGGTTCAGCCTGATGACGGGAGATTTGCCTTTGAAACCCAATGGAGAATTGTGTCCCTTCGCAAGGTCGCTCTGACTGGTGCGGGGGGCTCGCGAGCTGGAGAGTGCCTGCCATTCCTTCCATCAGTTCCTTGGCCAGCGCGAGACCCAAACCACCTCCTTCTGCGCGGTGGGCTTTGCGGTGTTGTTCCAGTCGTTGAAAGCGGTCAAAAATGGTGGCGATTTGATCCTGATCGGTATCTCGAAGTCCGGGGCCTGAGTCTTGGTACAGCAGTTTGATCGCATCCTTTGTGACTTCTGCTTCGATTGACACAGTGGCTTGCCCATCGCTGAATTGCAGGCTGTTTTCAAATAGTTGATCCAAGACGAGATGAAATGCTTGACGATCAATGCGAATCAGTGCGTTTTGAGAATTCACACGAATGTGTAAATGTGTTTGCTTTTTTTTAGAGAGCGATTGTTGCCAGTCTTTCAATGCTGTCTGTAAGGGCAGAACCTCCCAGTTCCAGGGATAGCGACCTGTCTCGAGGTCCGACAGCAACATCAGTTTATCGACAAGTCGTTTAACACGATCGGTTTCCTGCTGTGCTGATTCAAGCTTTGTTTGTGCTCTGCTGGATGTCTCTAACAACCGGTCTAAACGCTTCAGGTTACCGGTGAGTAAGGCGAGAGGGGTGCGCAGTTCATGGGCCAACGATTGAATGAAGCTTCTTTGGCGATCAAGACTTTGTTCGATGGGGTCTAGATCTCTGATGATGATCAAGTGAAACGCCTCTGACATGCTGGTGATCTGTCGCCATGTCAATCGTCCTGGAAAGAACGCTCCTTCTTCGATCTGTTGATTTTTGCGACCGATCCGTAGCTTGTGCTCACCTTCTGATTGCTCAAGAATGAGTTCATGGAATGGTTTTTGGGCAGGGCTGTTGTCATCAGATGGCCGTCTGTGCTCAATCCACGGTTGCCATTGAATGCATTGATCGATTGTTTGACCAACAAGCAGAGCGGTGATTCCTTCACCAAAGCAATCAGCTGCTTTTTGGTTGGCCCAACGAATACGCATGTTGTGATCTGCAATCACCATCACCTCATCGGTGCTGTCGAAGGCCACGCGCAATAACCCAAGCGACTGACGTAATTGAGCTAGGAGTTCCTGATCCCCAGGGCTCCGTCCAGGGTTCTGTTCAGCAGGCATGGGGCCCTTCCAGCGGGCGCAGGGTGGCGGCAAAGCTCCAGGAGCTGGCTGCAGATTTTTCAGCGACGATGTAGTGCTCACTGCGCACACTGGTGCCATCGCTGCAGATGGTGGCCAGCTCTAGTGGGTGACTAATCAGTTTCGAGGTTTCCGTGAGCTTGAAGCGGGAGAAGCCGCTGTGGTGCTGATCTCTGAACTCTTTGGGCAGGATGGCGCCGATCGATTGGCCAATCAGCGCATCGTCCCAGCCATAGATCTCCCTGAACCGGCGATTGAACTCCACTACAAGCCCCTCGGCATCAGTGCGCACGAAGGGAAGGTCATGCCTCTCTCGCAGTGCGGCAACGGCTCCGGGGCTCCAGGCGCTGGCCATCCATTGCTCTCATTCATTGCAAGGCTAGGGAGATGCCTTGGTCTTGGCAGCCCATCGACCGCTAGAGTTGGGGTTCCGGGGTATAGCGCAGTTTGGTAGCGCGCCTGCTTTGGGAGCAGGATGCCGGGGGTTCAAATCCCTCTACCCCGACTCCTTCAAAAGCCAGTAACTAACTGGCTTCTCGGCCGCCTCTCCCAGGGCGGTTTTTTATTGCTCGCAAAGGCGTGTGTGGTCACGGTGTGGTGAGAGCACAAGACCACTGGTAGTGATCACTGCAGCAGGCTTGAGTGACCGCAAACAACGGCGTTACGTTCGCCTGTTGCAGGAAAACCAAGGGGTTCAAATCCATGAACCCCAGCTACCAGAAGATGTCGCAAGAGATATCATCAAAAAGAAGCGGGCCTACTGATTAGCTGCACGCTGTCCCCCGCCATGGGGACATCACCAGACGCTGATCGTGGTGCTGGGGCGCAGCTTGTGCTTCTCTGGAGGCAGCGGTTTTATTGCCCCGAGTGAGAACCATCGAGGTGAAAGACAGGCATGAGTTCTTGGCCATCGCGCAACGCCTCTATCTCGACTTGGCGCTTGCCGTCGCCTGCAACGAAGACTGAGCAAGGGTTGCAACTATGCCGCTTTGCGGCGATGAACCGAGATGCGCGGCAATGACTGCCTCATGTTGTTCAGCTTGCCCTGGACACGTTGCTTAATCGCCTCTAAAGCCGCCTCGCTCACCCAGAAGGCGGTAAGCATTACCGCAGTCACGAATACCACTGCACCAATCACGATCAGGACGAAACCTGACATGTGCGAGAGATCCATCGAGCAGCTAGAGAGCTGATTACGGCATAGCCATCGACCTGGGATCCGTCAGCGATAGGTTTGCAGCAGGCGGTCAGAACTCTTTGTTGGAAACGGTGCCCGGGGTTCACTCCGACCATGGCGCCATGCCCAATGAAGACTGGCCCCTTGTTGATCGTCACCCCCAGAAGAACGGGGAGGGCTGGTTGCTGAAGGAGCAGGAGCAGCTGATCGTCTGCTATCGGAATGCGATGCCCTTAGCTCACGCCAAGTCGATCGAGCTGGAAACCAGACCAATGCGTGGCAGCAAGGCGCCAGTCGTCAGGCGGATGCTGCTCCACAACGCCATCGAGGTCTGGACCCACATCCAGAAGACAGGCTGGAAGCGCTGTCAGCCCAGGTGGTGATGACTGCTGCAAGCGCAATTAATCAAAGCTCGGCATCATGCGCGGAGTGACGCCTGATCCATGCTCCGCCGACTGTCCATTGGGCTTCTTGCCTCCGCTGTTGGCATCTCCCCACTCCCGCTGAAAGCACAGGACGGCAGCGCAGAAGACCTTGGCGTGATGAGCATTCAGCTCAAGGACATCGTCAAACCACGGGTTGGCGTCCAAGGAGCACTGCAGGGTGCTGGCACGCCTAATCAAGCAGGCATCGGTGGGTTCTTGCCCTTGAAGGTCAACGACAACAGCGTTTGGTTCCTCGACGCGCTCGCCAACGTCAATTTCGCTGATCGTGAGGGCTATAGCAGCATCATCAACACAGATGTGGCTGGAGCCAGCATCAGCACGTCTACCCGTCTTGGTTATCGCTGGCTGAACGGCGATCGCTCTTGGATGTACGGGCTGAATGCTGGTTATGACAGCCGCCCAATGAATACAGGCGGGACCGATACAGGCATCGTTGTTAGCGGCACAGAGAAGAGTGCATTCTTCCAGCAGGTCACAGTCAATGCAGAAGCCGTCTCCAATAATTGGAACTTTGATACTTATGCCTTGCTTCCAGTTGGTGATACTGAGCAACTTCTGAACTGGTTTTATAAGGGAGGTGCACTCAATACCTACGGGCTTGATATTGGTTATTTCATCACCCCTGAGCTGAATGCTTCTGTTGGTTACTACTACCAACATGGTGATCTTGGAACTGCTGATGGTTCAGGCGTGCTCGGACGTCTGGCTTATGAGATCAGCAATGGTTTAACTGCTGGAGTGAACATCTCTCATGATGAAGCATTCGACACAAGAGTTTCAGCAGACCTAAAAGTTCGCTTTGGTGGTGCAAGTACAACGGAGCAACGCAAAGCAGTTCAGGAACTACCTGTGATTAATGCTCTGACATCAACGCCAAGCAACAGAGATGTGCGCGTGCATGATGCTTGCCCTCCAGGCTGGGCATACGAATGGATGCCCATGGGATTTTTACACCAATGGGGTGACTGCGTGGACGCCCTTGGAGGGAAGGCAAAGATTGAATATGATAACTTTAACAAAGAGTGGTTTTGCAGCAAAAAACCAGGGAATGGGTTTTATGCAGGTTGCTACCTCATATAGGCACACATTAAAAATCAAAATATCTAAGCAAGTCATATGGCTGGTCAGTCGGAATATGCCTTCCCAAGCGTGACTACTTATCCTGAGCTGGTTTTATTTATCGCCAAGAATCTCACAAGCCTCCCTCCAATTCCTGGGTTGATTGAGTGCTATTAATCTGAGGCAGATAAAACTGGATGTAATTAAAAAAACCTTTGTCACCGCCCCGCCACACGAGCGGTTTTTTATTGCTTATCTGCAGGAGGAGGAGACCCATAAACAAGGCTGTGCCTGGGTTCTGGGCCGTTCACCAGCACCTCACCAGATCTTGCCTGCATCCACACCACATCCATGCACTGGGGATCACCAGAAGGGCTGTGACCTTGAAGGAGTCGAGGGGGCAACACCCCACACATCACTCACTCAACTCACTTCAAAACCATGACCACTCAAACTTTCGACGCTCAAACCATCAACGAAGACGACCTGGAGGCCGTGCAAGGCGGCGGATTCTTGAAGGATCTCGTCAATGGTGTCGCTGACTTCACGCCTGCTGGCCCCGTAAACCGCACGATGCAACGAGCGGGTGGTCCCACCATTGGTGATTACGTTGTTGGTTGAATGACGACCACCTTCTGATCGAAGAGAAGAGGCAAAAAGCCCCGCCACGAGTGGGGTTTTTTAGTGCCTGCACCAGTGATGACGTGCTGGCGGCATTAACCGCTTGTCAGATGAGCTGACATTTACCTAGATCCATGAAAAAATCACACCATCGATTGAGTGCCAATGGCCAGTTTCGACAAGTCCACGCCCTTCATGTTGCTTGCGCGAATCCACGTCAAGCCAGGTTGTGTTGACGAGTATCTGGAGCTTGCCCGAGTGACGGACGAAGCCGTGCAGGCGTCCGAGCCAGGGATGATCCATCACACGTTTGATCAGGATCCAGATGATCCCCAAGCTTTCGTGTGGTCAGAGGTCTATGCAAATGACGAGGCCTTTAGTGCCCATGTCGCCAACCCTCCTGTGCAGGAGTATTTGCAGAAACATGCCGAGCTTGGTGATGGCTTCAGTGTTGAGGTCTATGGAACTGTCGGCGGTGATTGCAGAAAACTTATGGAGTCTTTTGGGCTGCCGCTTAAACTTTTCTCGACCAAGCTTGGTTACAGCAGGATCTAAAAGTTATAGGAGGCGCAACCCGCCTCCTATGCGGTGAGAGCTAATGCGGGTCGACGCTACTGATTCAGTGCTTCAAAAAGGCCTCTCGTTCAGTAGGGTTGAAGCTAAAGGAGGGAGCGTGATCCTCCTTTTGGCTACCCGTGCGGTGATCCACAAAGTGCTAAGTGATTCTTGTCCTACCCAGCTTGTTGGGTCATTCAAGAGTCGGAAGGAGGATGATTTCGGCGCTGATAGATTCATTCGCCAATAAATTCTGTTGTCGGCATGCCTTTGGCTGAAGCAACTGTAACCCAAATAATTGTTGGTTTCTTGCCAACATTTTCGACGAAATGAGGCTCATTCGCGCCTTCGACAAATGCCTCGCCAGGCTCGAAAACAGTCTTGATTTCACTCCCATCAGGTTGTATACGAGTATTCAGTAGGGAACCAGAGTTCACACCTTGCACGTAAACCATCATTGGAGCTGGATGGGTGTGGAGAGGAATCTTTCCTCCGGCTGGGATTTCAACTCGGTAAAGGCGCAACTCTGGTTTGCCTGCTGGGTATTTCAGAGTAGTTCCGTTCAAAGTCTCAGAACTAGTGAAGACCTCTTGGATTACAGGTTTTGTTGAAGCAGACGACGTTACGGGTTTTTGGTTAGGGCTACATGCTGCCAATGCCAGAGCAACGGTGCCGAATGCGAGTAGGCGCTTCATCCAACTAGAGCTGCTTGTCCCATTGTGGCTGAAAACTCGTCCCCTTTCATGGGTCAATCAAAACCATCAGCCGCCCCTGCAGTGGCGTTCAGGATTCGGTGAATCACGCCGCCATGCACAAGAATGATCGGCCCTTGTTGATCGTCACCCGCAGAAGAACGGGGAAGGCTGGTCGCTGAATGAACAGAAGCAGCTGTGGGCCTGCGTCCGCAAGACGCTCCCTTCAGCTCATGCCAGGTGGATCGAGCTGGAAACCAGACCAATGCGTGGCAGCAAGGCGCCAGTCGTCAGGCGGATGCTGCTCCACAACGCCATCGAGGTCTGGACCCACATCCAGAAGACAGGCTGGAAGCGCTGTCAGCCCAGGTGGTGACTGACTTCTAAGTACCTGTGAGCAAGATCACAGCTGGCGTTGAGCCAGGTCAATGAAGCGGGTGGCGATCACGGCGATGGTGAGTGCATCGGAGGGAGAGATCCCACGACATTCATCACACAACTCCAATCATGAAACGCTCTTTGTTCGGCCTTGCTCTCCAAGCCAACCGCTCCAATCGTCATCAGCCATCGCTGGAGACACTCATGGGTGAACACAGCAACAAAAACTCAATAGAGGCAGTTGATACCAAAAGTCTTAATCAACAGCAGGAAATGCAGGATGCAGATGTAGTTGTTACTGGAGTTAAGTACTTCTTTGGGCATAAGAAATTCGTGAATCCACAAACATGCCAGGACGCCAATATGTTTGTTTCTACCTCATCTGGAAATAGCTATATCAACACATATGGTGGAGATGATGTTGTATACCTCAATTCAGATCACGAAGGGGAAGGATTATGGAATGGATTCACTGAATTCAATACCAAGACTTCGACTGGTGGAGGAGATGACAAGGTGTATGGATCTGTCATGAACGACTGGGTTGTCCTTGGAGCAGGTGATGACTGGGTTATTGGCAACAAAGGAGATGATCGTTTAATTGGCCTCTGGGGAAATGATTTTCTCGATGGAGGAGAGGACGATGACATTCTTGAAGGAGGAGAAGGTACAGATGTCTTGACCGGTGGTGGTGGGAAGAATGACCTGTACGGTGGCATGCATGCCGACAACTTCATAGTTGCTCTAACAGGCAATGCCCAGGACAGAGACAGAATTATGGACTTCGAGAGTGGTGACAAGCTGACTCTTACGCACAACGGTCAACTGGCACAGTGGGGAGATTGGGTTGTCGAGCAATTTGTGAATGGTGTGGCAATTGTTGACACAGAAAATATGGATCAGGCAGCCTTTATCGCCGGGGTGACTCTCGACGATCTGCTGTTTACTAATGGCCATACAGTTGAAATGTAATTGGCTTAATTGTCTGGACAGAACTGCCGGGGAGCCTGATGCTCACGCGATGAGCTGAAAGCAATACAACACCAACGAGTGGGAAAGCAGGGCGGTCCTCGATGAATGTGGCTGATCCATCCCCCGGCACAACAAATCAGATCACTGCCCCGCCCATGGTGGGGCCTTTTATTGCTTACCTGCAGGTGGGAGGGACCCATAAACACGGCTGTGACTGGGTTTTGAGCCGTTCACCAGAACCTCACCAGATCTTGCCCGCATCCACACCACAACCATGCACTCGGGATCACCAGAAGGGTTGGGACCTTGAAGGAGTCGTGGCGGCAACAAACACCCCACACATCAATCACCTACCTCACTTCAAAACCATGTCTGAACTCAACACCCAAGCCCCAATCATCGAACTGACTGATGATCAATTGGAACTCGTCGAAGAGGGCAGTTTCGATCGAGTGGCGGCTGAATCTATTGTATTTCCGTCCGGATCATCACATGGGCAGCGGGAGGACCTGCCCCATATTAATGATCCATGCACCGACAATCAGCCCCCAGCTCCGCCACGAGCGAGTGTCTGGTCTGTAGGCAGTTGTCGTTAACAAGGAAGATGGAGGTTGGACAAGCTCCTGAAGCAGGTTGAGCTTTAAGTCGAATCCACCATCAGCGCTCGCTGAACCATGCTGAGGGTTGGTCGGTGTGATTCAGGCGAGAATGGCTGTGGGAATAGAAACAAAGGAGATGATCATGAATGTCGCATGAAATTGATTGCTGGGCTTATATTTTGCAATCTTGGTGTTTGTTGTTTTTAACTTTTACGGGCTATTTCTTCTCCTCTTCATTGTCTGCTCATTTCCGTTTTACTGGCTTTGTAATAATTCGAGAAACAAAAGGAACGCAAGTATGTTGCGAAACGGGTTTGGTAACCAGCTTTAAGCCACGTACCAGCTTGTACAGATGGCCTCCGTGCATGATTGCAAGCTCCTGCCAAGAAAGGTAAGAAGTGATCAGCGGACCATGACGCCCCAAGAAGACTGAGTCTCGGTAGTCTGCTTGGGCGGAATTGACACGATCGCCAATTGTATGTGGTTTCTTTCGATCTTTGGTTGAGGTTTGGCTGGGGAACTTTTTATTGATTATCCAGTCATTCAATTACAGTTAGGTGCACCTCAAGCCGCTGCAATACTGTTGCTCTTCTACCGTCCCTGGTATTTTCAACTGCTTGGGTTCTGACTACTGATGGTTGCTTTCTTGTCCCCGTGTTCAATCCGTATGCAGGCCGACTTTTTTCAGAAGCAAGCAGATGAGATTTTCGAGGAAGAAAGCTGGAAGTATCTAGAAAGGATCAAGAGCCAACCTTGATTGAGGACTCACTTTCCAGTCAATCCCAATCAACCCAATTGCAGTAAAACTCGACCCACATACGCGCTCCCTTTTGACTAAGACTCGAACTTGTTGTAGGCAGCTTGCTTTCTTTTGAGCAAGGCCCAGCCGCGAATGTTGGAGGTGTCTCGTGTGACCACCTCACACTTAAATATTGATTGCCTGCACTGTCTTTGGCCTGGCAGACGGTTACATCCGGTCCAATGGTTGCAGGTTGTGGCCCGCATTGACCCTTCGGGAACGGTTCCCCAGGCTCCCAGGCTAAGGCTGGTGCACCAATTGCAGAAGCGATGGCTAGCCCGGTACAAACCAGCTGGTTCACGGTCATGGCGGATACTTGTAAATAATTGTCGACTATTTGGGTTAATTTTCAAACGCATAAACTCAGCCTGAACCAAGGAAGTCGAATACCTTTTGAATCCCAGAAACAGTCCTTTTATAGAACTCCGTGTAACCGCACTGAGTGCACGAGACAGAGTTAAAGCGTTTGTTGCCGACATCGAAAAAGCTGGACCAGAAACCACCAGAGACTCGAATCTGTCCGCTTTCGTAGGCTTGGTTGCCGCACTTAGGGCATATATAGGCTTTTGGATATGCGTCAGAAAAAGTCATTCCAAGTAAAAAGTGATATTTATTTATAGCAGCGTTTGCAATTGATGCACGCTCTGTGAATGGTTCTCAATTTTTGGCAACGTTTTTCGCTTGTTGATCTTCAGGGGCATCGACACGCAGTTCTAGGTGTTTCTGTTGCCGTGGATTGCTGAGCTCAGTTAGGGCTTGTTGCAGCCGAGGACACAATCAATCGATGCGGTGTGGCGTGTTGCTCTCTGGTATCAGTCGATGCTGTGGTCTCGCATTGATCGATTCCAGTGCCAAGGCTCCTCAAGCGTTCGGAGTCGCTCTCCATTTCTGCTGCTTTGCTTCTGTCCGCTTGCTGAAGGTCTTGGCGGCTTTGAGCTCGCCATTGCTTGATAGCTGCTGCTGACCATCTGATCGTTCCTCTCGGGCTGTCTGTCTGTCACACCCAGCAATCGCTCAGATCCATTTTCGTCTCGAGGAACACCAGTGTTGCACTGATGTGGTGATGTTGCTTGGGAGCAGGATGCCGGGGTTCATATCCCTTTGCCCTGGCTTCAATCAAAAGTCAGTCGTGGGTTTGTTTTATGCCGCCTCTCCTCAGGGTTGTTTTTCGTTACGTCTGCATGGGCGGCGACGAATTGGCGTCGATTAACACTGTTTCAAGAGCTTGAGGCGCTGATCGCACAGGAAACGGGTTGGCGAGTCTGAGGCCTTCTGTGCGAAAGAGCGAACTATGGAGATCGCGTGAGCGACAGGCTTGGAGTGCGGCGGCTAAACGACGAAGCCCATGTCAACAGGGTCGAACTTGAGCTCGGATCTTCTGTTGTCGTGGTCAATCGATCGTTAGCCAAATTTTGCGTGAAGTCTTGTCGTGGTCATTTTGACTGCCAACTGGTTCATTCGCTAGAACACCATCCACTTCCGTCTTGCCCGATGCTGAACGAAAGCGAATCAAACCCTGCTGCCGCAGAGCTTGAGCGCCTCAAAAGAGTGCTAGAGGTTGCCAAGCGTAATGGCAACACACTTTTCATCGACAATATTGAGCGTGAAATCTTAGCTGTTGAACGTGGTGATCAATCTCCATTGATCACAGATTATCTGACTCAAGAAGAACGTTCAGGGAGACGAGCTGGGCACGACTAGACAAGGATTGAACCCGTCTTAGCCGAATAATCCGTCTAGTAAAAAGTGAAAACAGGTGTACAGAGCTGCTCCTATTAGGACTGCCGGAAGAGTGAGCTTCATGCCTAATCTCCGTGTTTGCTTAACCTTAATAGGGTGATTCAGCGGTTTTGTGCCATCAGGCACACAAAACTTTCAAAAGGTATTAATGCTCAGATCTGAATTTTGGACATCGTGAAGCAGGTATTAATGCTTACTGGCATTGGCCTTTTGTTCCGCTAGTTGTCTCTTGCTCGATAGATGGATTTCAATTCATGTCCTGAGTTCTGGGGAAATGAGGAATGAATGTCTGTTTTCGTAATGACCGATACCTCATCTTTGGCTTGACCGAGGCCATGAAGTAGAGGGTCTTGTCTAGAACGATGGCTTTGCAACACGAACTCATTGCTTTAACCCCAAGAGGGTCCTCGATTTATAGGCTGCCCAGTGGTGGATATCAGGTTTGTGATCCTGATCATCAGTGCCATCATGTGCACAGTCTCTATCAAGCTGAAGAGGTCGTGAGAACGATTGAGCTGGGGTTTGGCTACCCCTACTCATCTGGCTTTCACGAGATTGTCCACTAATTGACTTTAACTGACTGGGTTTCAATCCTTCCTTTCCGGCTCAGCAGACTCTCAGTCGATCCACCTGTTGGTCACGTGGTGAGATGCAAGGTGCTCAGGCAATGATCAATGCAGGTGTCTAAGGCGCAATGAATCTGCAAGCAGCAGCAGCGGGGGCTTTCGCATCACTGCTGACGGTTTCGCTTCTGAACTCAACCCCGATGCTGGCCCGATTTGACGGTGAGGAGGAGCGAATGTGGGCTCAATTTATTGCGGCTGATCTTCATCATGGTGCTCCTGCACAGGCGATGTGCATGAATGCTTCAGTCTCGGTGGAATCTTCAGATGAGTTCCCCCTTAAAAGTTGGGCATCCAGCGTTGCTCGTCATTGCTGCTCCAGCGGTTAGGACAGCATGGATAGACGGGTAGCCCGAGAAACTCTGATTGCTAAACCTCCAGGCAGGCTGAGGGATTGATGCTTGCTCGCGTCTGTCGACCTCTGCGATCTCCAGCAATCAATGTGTCTCTAGAAATGGGACCCGAGTGGACTCTCTCGTCAGGGCCGGGCAGAGAAGTGGATTGTCTGTTTGAGGTTGATTCCAAAAAAAGGAGCTAGGCCTCTCGGCCTACCTCCCGCTCGACGCAAGGAAGACGGAAGCCTTCCGGATCGCTTCTAGGGAGCCCGATGTGCCCAGCGCGAGCCGCAAGCCGATTTGTCCCGAGATAAGCATAAATACTTAGCTGGCTGAGGCTTTGCTCGCTTCGGCAATACCTCCGGCGTCTCGACCTGCCTACGGAGGGCTGTAGTCGCATGAGCTCCCCTGCCTCTTTTGCCTTTGTGACTTGGAGCCCTAAGCAGATTTACTCATTGTTAAGGAGCTTTGCGAAGGTTTAACTTACCCACATCGAAGTCGTTTCTCCTGGGCGGTTGGTCCCGTCTGGGATTTTTTTTCGATAATTTCTTCTCGTGACTCATGCCCCACATCG
The DNA here is from genome assembly GCF_000153825.1 of Synechococcus sp. RS9916. NCBI lineage: Bacteria > Bacillati > Cyanobacteriota > Cyanophyceae > Synechococcales > Synechococcaceae > Synechococcus > Synechococcus sp. RS9916. Next base: position 883,826 of record NZ_DS022299.1, on the reverse strand, counting down.
CTGTGGAGGGCCGTGGGGCTAGGTCACAGAATTGCGCTTCGACCCATTCTCTTTGGAAGGCACTGTGCCGAAGATTGACTGCACGTGTCTGCAGGGACGTGGATGCTCCGTCTTTTTTCGCTGATGTTCGCTGGCATGGTGTTTCCGTCCCCATGCCTGGCTGGCCTGGAGACCTTCACCAAGTTGGACCAAGTTGGCAGCTGGGTGATCGAGCGCAAGATCTCGGCCTCCGGTCAGCCGCAATGCCGTGCATTCATCCCCTCAGGTGGATCCTGGTTTGGAGCCAACATTCACCTCAGTGCTGTTGGTCAACTCGTCACCCCTGAAGGACTGGCCTACGCGGGCACTCCTCAGGATGTTGTTGTCGTCCTTGAGGCCTTGCAGCGCTGCCGGGACGACATCCTTTACCTGCCCTAAGGAGGCCGATGATGACCATGGTTTCTGGTCATCGGCACTGGTTTTTCAGGTGCTTGTTGGCATAGCTTGAAACTCAAGAGGTCTTCTGCCATGACCGTCGCTGCTCCCTCACCGTCCCCCGTTTCGGAGGACAAGCTGATCGATGTTCTGCGGGGGTGTGAGGAAACGCAGCAGTTTCTGCACCTCAGGGACCAGTTGGCGAAGGATCCTGCCAATCCACCCCTGTTCGAGTGGGTCTGTTCCCTGCTTGTCTCGCGTCGGCTCTCCCGGGGTTTAGCAACACGTGTGTTACGCGTTCTTCACCAGGATCTCTGCCGTTAAGGGCTGATTCTCGCCGTGGTCACCTTGTCGAGGCCATAGCTATTGAGTGGTTGGCACCTGCCGGCACTGATATGGCCTCAAAATTTTTCGCGCTTTCGCTGGCACTGCTCGGTGTGATCGGTGGTGGTGCCGTCGTTGCCCAACCTCGTGGTGCTGTTCCCCTCAGTGCTGGTCAGCCGATCCTGGAAGCTGATGCGGTGTTGCTTGGATCAGGTTGGCGCCCATCCCCGCAGCACCATCCCCTTGATTTGGATCAGCAGCGTGCAGGCGTCCCACTGACCAGCCTTTCGGCATGTTCAGGCACGGGCCAGGGTTATTGCCGCTTCGATTACCACCGCAATGGTCGTCAGCTGTCGGTGGTGACGACCCCATCGATCGATCGATCGCAGAACTCCAATCAGTTGGGAGGCGTGGTGAAGCGCTGGTGGGTGGAGACCCTGTCTGTTTCGGAGTGATGTGTCCTGATCAGCCAAAGAGTGCAGTGAGCCGCACCGTGCCCCAAAGGTCAAACACGCAGAAGATCACGCCAATTACGATGATGTCCCAAGCGCGGTGCCGCAGGGCCCAAGGCGCAAGAAACAGTTCAGCCACGCCATGCAGGGCTGTCCCCATGGCCACATGCTCCAGTACGAGCAGTCCATGGGCTAGCAAAAACAACGCACTGGCCAAGCAGCGCATCAGTACGTCCCATGATCCGCTCAGACTTTTCAGCAAGGGCTAATCAAAAAAGACACAGCACCATAGGGTGTCCTCCCGTGGTTCGGTCAAGGGTGAAGGAGTGTCGAATTCGGGCATCGGCTCTCATTAGTGATTACTATTGAGAAGGTCGAATTTGCTGTCGATGGCAACTGGGGCGTCTTCGACACCGGCACAAGAACCTTTGCAACGCGGCCTTCATCAGGACGGTCGTCGGCTGACTCCACAGCGGCTGCGCATCCTGGAACTGTTCGAGCGGATGGGTGCAGGGCGCCATCTCAGTGCTGAAGACGTGCATCAGCAGCTTCTCGATGAGGAGTCGAAGGTTTCCCTCGCCACCATCTACCGCACCCTGCGCCTGCTGGTGGAGATGGGGTTTCTCCAAGAGCTGGAGTTGAGCGAGGCCGGCCGGCGTTTTGAGCTTCTCTCCGGTGACCACCGCGATCACCATCACCTGGTCTGCATTCGCTGCGGTCGTACCGAGGAATTTGAGAGTGCGCCGGTGATCCATGCCGGCGAGACGGCTGCCAATCAGTACGGTTTCCAGCTGATCGAGTCAACGCTCAACGTGCGTGGGATTTGCCCTGCCTGTCGTTGATTCTTCAGCTTCAATGCGTTTCGGGGTGATGCTCGCAAGGCATCCAGAGCTTGCCCATGGCATGAACGCCCTCGCACCCAACGCGTTTGGCTGCTTCCTCAGCCTCTTCTCTTGTTGGGTAGGCCATGAGTTCTTCACGTGCCTGCTCTCCAGGTGATCCATGGTGACCGTGGTGGTCATGACCACCTGATGACGAGCGGCCACCGAGCTGCACCAATCCCATGCTGACGGGCCCAGCGGTCCATACCCCCATGGTGTTGACCCCGACGGCTAAAACCCCCATGCCCACGACGCAAAAGTTGATCAAGCCCATCGCCACGACGCCGATGGACACCACCCCCATGGGCACGACACCAATGCAGATAACTCCCATTGGCACGATGCCGATCGAGATCGTGCCGAGAGGTGCAATGCCAACAGCGAAGCGCTTGGGTTTGCTGCCGCAGTGGGCGGGTCCTGACTCTGTGGGAGTGCTCATCCAACCTGGCTGCGCATCCGCCTGACCCTAGTTGAGGGCTCCACTGCAGCTCGAACCGTTTCCTGCGGTGCAACCAAAGCAGTGCTCACCGATCGCAATGGTTTGCCCCGCCAGTCCGTCAGGCGTGGCCTGAAGCAAATCTTGAAGGGTTTTCACGCTGCCTGGGCAGCCCAGTCCCAACTGCTGGTTGAAGTCGCAATCGAACAGCTGACCAAGCCAGTTGACACTGATCAATGACCTGCACATCACCGCCGACACGTTCTCGTTGCGAAAGGCGTCCCGCAGCAGTTGTTGGTAGCTCTCCAATTGCCCCTGGCGCTCTAGATCCTTGGCAAAGCGCTCGATCGCCATGTTGGTGATCGTGAGCAGATGGTTGAAGCGAAGGCCGTGATCGTTGAGAAGTGCGTGGCGGTAGTGCTGCTCAAGTTGGGCTTGGGCTGGCGGAAGGTTGGCACCAGCGGGGTTGTAAACCAGATCCAGACAAAGATCACCGTCTGGATCCCCGTAGCCAAGAGCATTGAGCTGCTTGAGTCCTTCGATGCTGCGTTCAAAAACGCCACGTCCCCGTTGGCGGTCAACGCGAGCTTCTTCGGTGCAAGGAAGCGAGGCCACCACCCGCACCTTCTGCTGGGCAAGAAAGTCAGCTAAGTCCTCCTGTTCGGGTTCGTTCAGGATCGTGAGGTTGCAGCGATCAATGACCTCGACGCCCATGGTGCGAGCCGCGGCGACCAAGTCACGGAATTGTGGATGCAGTTCCGGAGCTCCACCAGTCAAGTCCAGCACCTTGAGCTTCAGGTGCTGGAGAACTTGGGGAATCAGAGCCACCTGATCCGCTGCCATCATTTCGGTGCGCCATGGCCCTGCATCCACGTGGCAATGGCTGCAGCTCTGATTGCAGCGGTAGCCAAGGTTGACCTGCAAGGTCTGCAGCTGACTTCGGAACAGCGCAGGAAATCCTTGCTTGCGTTGACTGGTGGAGCTGGCGTGAGATGGGCTCAGGTCACAGTCCGGGGCTGTCGCCATTCTGGGTGATGAAGACCTATTGGCTGTTGACAGCGCGAAAGCCAAGTTCGACATTGACTCCAATGGGATGGGCGTCGTGCTGTCGGTGTCGCGGGTTCGCTGGGTTCTGATCGCAGTGACCTCCGGTGCTTTCGGCGTGCTGGCGGCTCTTGTTGCCACTTCGAGGTTGGACTCGACGTCAGCATCCTTTCCGGGCCTGGGCCCCAGGAAGGAATCACCCGCACCGGTGCTGCCCCCTCCGCGAGCTGAAATTGCGGTGTTTGTGTCTGACCAGTCGGTGGTGCTCGAGGAGGACAACGGCACGACGCGCACCATCGCTTATTCCAGCGTCATCCTTGACCCTCGATGGATCGATCTGCAGTTCTTCGGGGGGTGGAGCCGGGAGTTTGAAGCCAATGAGGATGGCGAGGCTTTGCTGTTTTTCACCGGCCCCACCTTTGAGAAGGGCCACCCTCAGGAACCCCTGGGCATGGTGATCCATGGTGATCTCAAACTGAGTGACCAAACAGTTCGGGCTGGCAACCGCGCGGCAGCGGAAGGGCGTGCCTTTATTGCGATTCGCCATGACGGCGTTTTGGATTTCGGTTTTGGATCCTTAACCGAGCAAGCCGATCAGGACTACCGCCTGTTCATCGGTGGTTTGCACGCGTTTGTGCTTCCTCTCGACAGCACGCCTCCCGGGTACAAGGGCGTCTATGGGCCGATGACCATGGCCGATGTGAGGATTGTGTATGGACTTCGGGACGATGGTCGCCTTGAGGTGCTGGAAACGGCCGACGGGGTGTTCTTTCCAGATCTTCGTCGCTTCGTTGAGGCCAAGGGATTTGTCGCTGCTTTCCTTCCCGACCATGCGTCCAAGTCCCGTCTGATCGTTCCCGGCCAGCGTCTTTGGAGTGAGGATCAGGCGGTTTGGGTGAGCGGCGGCAAACCGTCGATCACCGCATTGCCCTTCATGTTGCGGGTCGTGGCCCGTTCCCAGCTTTAGTTGGCTGTCTTGGCCAGCTGTTGGAACCACGCGACGTATTGCTTCGGTCCTCCTGGCATCACCACGTCGAAGCGCAGGGGATCCTCAGGGTCAGTGATCCCTGTCAAGCTGCCATCCGCCATGCTTGGACGATCCACTTCACCTCCACTGCTGTCGATCAGAACCACCCGGTTGGATGTGCCGTAGCGCTCTCCGAGCTCCTGGAGCAAGGTGAGAAATCCCCGATCGCTCCCTCCCCGGAGCCAACCTCGACCATCTGCACTGGCGGTTGAGGTAACGGTGTCGCCAACGCCGATCAGCGCCGGCATCTGGTCGGCTGGGATCGCGTCAATGCAGAGGTTCAGCAATGCTTGGTGGTCTCGGGGGGCGTTGCGCACGTTGAAATCGTCACCCAAGGGCGCATGCCCCGAGCGTGCAGCGATGTGTTGGTTGATCAACACCAGTAATCCCGCTTCTTTAATCGCGCCTCGGAGCATGAACTGGATATCGGTCGAGCCCACATCACCAGGCTCTGCCGGTTTGAGCCGCTCGCGGCCCTCCGCATCCCGGCCCAGATTGGGGGCAACGTGGAGAAAAAAGGAGCTGCCGAGGCCAGCCTGCTCGGCCAGGTTCAGCAGGGCATCCATCAGCTCCTGCAGCATCAGCTGCAGCTGACGTTGTAGTTGTACGTCATCGCCGCAACAGCCAAACAGGCCGTTGAGATTGATGGTGGGTGAGACCTGGGTGTCGAGCACTGCCTGTTGAATCTCGCTTTGCAATTGCGCTGGGCTGAGCTGCGGCATCAGGGCTGGAAGGCGGGCCTCAAGTTCTGCTTCCATGCGAGCCGGCAGCGCTGCCAGGAAGTCCATTTCCGCATCGCTGACCCCTGGGTGGGACAGGGCTCCATGGTGATCCTGCAGTTGGACGCCACCCGCCGCGAGACCGGGAAGATAGAGGCCTTCACGCTTTGCTTGGTCAACGTCGCCTAGGGCGGCTTCCACCAGTCGATTCACCCCCCGTTTGCCTTCGTGTTCGCCATTGGTCAGCACGACAAAACGACCGTGCATCTGCGCCGCTGCCTCCACATAACGGCGATCCAGGGATCTGGTGAGGGGGTCCTTCACCAGATCCATGCACACCCCATCCAGGTCTTGAACGATCAGGGGGTTGGCGGCACCTTGAATTTCGGCCAGCAGCTGCTCAGGGGTAAGGGGCGACACAACGTTGAAGACAGGGTTCGATCAACCCTGGCGACCAGCAGGGTTGGGTCAGTCTCCTCTATTTCTTCTGCAGACCGCTGGCACACTGGAGGTCTTCACCGCACGACGATGGCTGGCCTGCCTGATTTCAACAGTTCGGAAGAGAAACGGGCCCGCTTCGGCAAGGTGTTTGCACCGCGGGTGGAGAAACTGATCGAAGATCTTCAAGCGGTGGCCAAAACAGCCAATCTCGAGATCTATGAGTTCGACGATGCCTTGGTGAAGAAGCTCTTTGTGGAGCTGGCGCGTCGTTTCAGGGCAACAGCGCACCGCTTTGGCATTGAGTTTGAAATCACTGTCGAAGGAGAGGCCGTCGAGTGATCTCAGCTGGCCACATTGCTGCAGCGATGGAGCAGGCGAGCATCCTGGTTCAACATCAATTGCTGCAGTGACCTTGTCTGACACCCGCGACTGAAGGCCTCGGCACTGCGGCCAGATCGGTCGATAGACCAGAACTGCGGGCTGGTGGCCGAGGATCGGCTGGATGAGGACGAACTCTGCATAGACGTTGCGTGATCAATGACGATAAAGCTGAGACGTTGCTGCTGGTCATTACGTCATAGAGCCCTGCTATCGGGTGTGCCATAAGCAAAGTGGCCTAGTTGATCTTGCGTCGCGTTTGGATCAGCTCTGCATGCCCATTGCTTTGCGGTAAGCCGGTCTCTGCTGCACTGAAGCAATCACCGCTTGGATCGTCGGGTATGGGCTGAGGTCCAGATCCGGAAAGAAGATTGGTAAATAGGCCAGATAGGCCTGTACGGCGCAATCGGCGGCACCCCATGACCTGCCCACCAAGGGCTTGGCAGGGTCCAGCTGTTGATTGAGTTCGGCCATCAGCCGAGGGAATTCCCGTTCGCGATTGCTGGGAACGAACAGGGCAATGGCCAGGGTGGCATTGGCGAAAAGCAGCCATTGCGATGTCAGCGCCCGTTCACTGGCCGTTTGGATGTCATCGCTGTGGCAATCCGCGAGGTGCTGGAGAATTGCGCCGCTTTCGAACAGGGTGAGTGGGCCTCCATCCGGGCCCACCAGGCTGTCGTCCACCAACGCGGGCAGCTTGCCGAAGGGGTTGATGGCTAGATAGTCAGGTTCCCGGTGTTGCTTGGCCTGGAGGTCGAGTTCCACCAGGTTGTACGTGATGCCTTTCTCCTCCAGAAACCAACGGGGCATTGATGCTCTGGTGCGTTGACCGCCGTAGAGGGTGAGGCTCATCGGACCCGCTGACTAGGGTGTGGAAAGGATCATCGCGCCAGGGCGTGCAGCGGACGGATGTCGCTTGAGGACGGGCTCCACAGCAATGCGTTTTTTTCCCGCAGCCTCGATGCCGATTGCATCAAGCAGCGCATCCTGGATTTGGAACATGGGCGCGTCGGCTTTTACAGCGTGGGCCTGTATCCGGCATCCCTCGCCTACAACTGCGCGATGCAGCAGGCGTCAGTCGACATCCTGATGCTGGCGCCTCGACCGGGGCGGGCTCTGCTCGGAGCTTTCCCGGATGCCGCTCGCGAAGGTATGGATGCTGACCATGTGGCTGTTTTGGAGCAGATGGCCTCTCACAGCGAGGCTGGCCAGCGGGTCCCAAACACCCTGAGCGACCTCATCCGTGATTGCGAGCTGGTGGTCTTGGCGGCCAACAGCAATCACATTGAGGAGGATCTACAGCTCGCTTGCCAGCTGCGGCGCGACTTGGGCCGTGACCATGTGGTGCTGGCCTGTCTGGCCGGTTCATTCACCCATGACCCGATCAGCAACGACTCGTATGTGCTGTGCGAGCGGGAGCCGAATCTGGCCTTCTTCTCCGGCTTCCACCGTCATGGGGCCCTGCGCAATCCTCTCGACAGCTTCACGGCTAATTTCTGCCACCCCAATGCACTCACTGCGCTGTTGGGGGCGCGCCTGTTGGATCGTCTGTCTCCCAATATCCAGGTCTCGCCAGGAGTTCACAACGTTGAGGGGCAGTACATCAAGGCGGCCAAAAACATGTCGTCGGTGTTTGCAGGGTTCGGGTACGCCTACCACCAAGACAATCCAGGGGTTTTACCCACGCTTCTGACTCTTCTTCTTGACCAGTGCCTCGACCAAGCGGCCACGGTGTCGATGGCTCGCCGCGATCGTCAACGGCTCTACAACCGTCAGCCCTTTCCCTTGACCGAACTGGGCTATGGCGTGCAGCGGATTGAAGCTGCACTGGTGCGCGGTGGTGACATGGAGAAGGTTCGTGATCACACCTTCGCCCAGCTCACGGCGATGGTGGCTGATGTTCGGGGCAGCATGATGCTGCCGGTGTCCGGAAAGCCAACCCGCAATTTCCAGGCCGGTCAGGTGTTGGCGTCACGCATGCTCGCGCTCCAGCGCTGTCCGGTGTCGATGGAGGAACTGGAGGAGTGGTGCGAAGCTGAGGGCTTGCGTAAAGGGGGATTGGAGGGTCTTAAGGCCTTGCGCTACTGGCCTCAGATCGTGCGCAAATATGCGATCCCGGTGCATGACGCCTCGATGGTCAACCTCCTTTACATGGCGATCTACGGCAAGCCATCCACAAAGGACGTGGCCTTTGCTGTGATGACCGACAGCCGCGAACTGTCGGCCTATTGCCAGGAATCAGTGCGTCCGACCCACAGCCGTCGTTATGCCGAAGCGCTTCAGAATTTGCATCAGCCGGAGGCGATGGATCTTTTGATCAATGCCGTCATCGCCGATAACGCCCGCAAGTCGATCCGCGACGATCTCGCACTCGACGATAGCCAAGACAGTGCGCAACCACCGGCTTATTTGCGTGCCATGAATGTGATTGAAACCGCCCTCGACTGAGTCAGCTCAGTTCGACCACGGCATCGGCAACAGCGCGATAAGGGGTTCCATCGCAGCTGAGCACGACCACCTGCAGTCCGTCGTCTGCGGCCTGGCGCAACATCGACAACACCGCTTGTAAACGGGCTGGGTCGGTATTGCTGAATGCATCGTCGAACAGCACCGGTAGACAACCGTCGTGGCCCGTGCGCAACGTGTCGGCCAGGGCCAGGCGCAGCGCCGCGTTCAGTTGCTCCCTCATCCCCCCGCTGAGGTTGGCAAAGGGCAGGGTGAGTCCATCCCGTTGGAGACGTAAGTCCCCTAGCCCGTTCTTGGCGTCATAACTGAGGCTGCACAGGGCATCGGGCTGGGTTAGCAGTGGCCTGAGGTAGTGGGCAATGCTGCGGCTGAGTGGCGCGGTGTAGCGCTGCGACAAGTCGCTTCGTGCGGTGTTGAACAAGTGCAGGAGATGTTGGTGTGCCTTCACCTGCAGCGCTTCGGTGCTGTGGGCCTGTCGTGCCTGCTCCAGCTGGGTGCGAGCTTCCTCTGCATGGGCGTAGGGATCCCGGCGACCCAGGCTGTTGCAACGCTCGCGCAGGGCGCCCCGTTCCGAACTCAGGCTCTGCAGGCGTTCCTGCAGTTGCTGGAGCTGTTGTTGCGCAGCTTTCAGCCGGCGTTCGATCGCAGCTTCTGGCCCATTGTTGGCGCGATCAGCCTTGGGCAACGCGTTGAGTTGCGTCTGCAAGTTGCTGATCTGTTCCTCCAACTGACGGAGGTCGGCGGCGATCCGTTCCGAATCGCCGTGATCGCGAATTAACGCGAGGCGCTGTTGATCAAGGCTGCGAATTTCTGCCGTCAGAGCTTCGCGTTGCAATTGCAGAGTCTGTTGCTGCTGTTGTTGCCCCTTGAGCAACGTCTCCTGTTGTTCAAGTTGCTTGTGGAGGGATTGGCTTTGTTCGTTCGTCGTGCGGTAGTGCTGACGGCAGGTGATCAGGGCTTGTTGGATGGCCTCTGCATCCTGAATCGAAAGCCCTTCACGCGCTGCCTGAGCGCCATCCTTGAGCTCCTGCTCCAGGTTTTCGAGGCGTTCGCGTGCCGATGCCTCTTCGGCTTGGATGATCTTGGGATCATCGATTTCAGGCGTTTGCTGCTGGAGCAGTGATTGACGGGTCATTAGCTCCATGCGTTGCCGGCCACGGGTCTCCAGTTCGGCAACGCTGGTGGCCTGCCAGTGGCTGAGGCTCGCTTGGATGGTTTGTGTGAGCGTCTGATGCTCGCGATGGATCGTCTCCAGTCCGTCTCCGCCCCCAGGGGCGATCCGCAGTTTGACGCCTTTCCCCACGCTCAGGGAGAAGGTGCTAATGCGTCGCTGCGACTCTCCTGGCTCCATCGGGGCGTCATCGAGGCGTACCTGTTGATCACTGCACTCGAGCGTGACCACCGAGGCCATGGCATCACTTCGGATTGCCAGGGCTTCGAGTTGGCGTGTCTGCTTTTGCAGCTTGACGAGGGCCTCAGGCTCTGGAGCGCGGAGGCTGCTGAGAGCCTCGCTGATCTCCTTCTGCTGGCGTTTCCAGCTCAGCAACTGTTGCTGCTGGCGTGCCAGCTGCGTGAGGCGTTGTTCCAGCTGCAAGCGCTCCTCCAGGCGACGCAGCTGCTGACCACGTCGTTCCAGGCCGCTGCGCTTCTGCTCGAGTTGATCGCGATCAAGCATCAACCGCTTCACGGTTTCGCTTTGCTCCACCAGCAGGCGTTGCAGGAGCTCCAGTTCTGCGGTGACGCGCACGTTCTGCTGCTGTTGGTTCGCCAACGTCGTTTCGGTCTCCTGGAGCCGGCGCAGTTGCAGGTGCAGTTGCTGTTGTCGCTGGTTGAGAGGCGTGAGCTGCTGTTCGAGTGACTGGCGTGCGGCCTTGGCCTGAGCCACTTGCCGCTGCTCCTCCATGAGCTGGTTTTGTTCGTGCTCCAGCTGCGGTTTGCACGTTTGCTCCAGCTGGCGCTGTTCATCGTCGAGGGCATCGAGGCTGGTGCTTGCTTGCTCGTAGTCGTGCAGCTCAGCCATGGCGGAGGCAAGGCGCTCCTCACTGGCTTTTAAAGCCTGTTCGCGTTGCCAAAGAATGCTCTGATGGCGAGTCCCTCGCGTGGTCAGGCTTGCCGACACCAATTGCTCCAGCTGGTCGTGCAGCTGTTGATCCAGAGGAGATTGCAGAGCGGCATCGGCTCCTTGCTCGAGTTGGTCGATCAGGCTGCGCAGGTCGTAGTGCTCGCCACCGAGCTTGAGCAGATCGCGACCTCCTTCTCCCTGCATCACCCAGAGGTGGGCCCAGCGGGTGGGCAGCACCCGTCCCGCCTGGCGACTGCCGATGATTTCGTCGACACCCAATAACGATGCCAGCTGTTCTTCGGCTTCACTGCCCAGACGGGCCGGCTCGCCCGCACCGCTCAAGCTCGTCGTACCGCTCTGGCCGCTGAACCGTTTTTGAAGCACCCAGCTGCGGCCTTTGGCCTCGAAGGTGAGGGTCACCTGGGGATGCCCACTGTGTTGCAGAGAACGCAGCTGCTGCAAGGGAGCTCCCGTGGCGTTACCGCGCAGAAAGAGGGTCCGGTGCAGGGCCTCCACCAAAGAGCTTTTGCCGCTTTCGTTGGCGCCTGTGATCAGGGTCAGACCTGGATGGAAGTCCAGCTTCAGCGCGGCATGGCGGCGAACGCTGTTGAGGCTGCAGCTGAGTAGTTTCACGCCGCTATCTCCTTGTCACAAGGCGTCTGGGCATCAACGGTGAGGCGATGCAGTTCACATAACGCTGTCTCCAGCAGCGCGACTTGGTCGCGTTGGTCTTGGGACGTCTGATCGAGGGTTTGCTGCAGTTGCCGGGCAATGCTGCCCATCAATGGGGCATCGGAGCGATCCAGAAGTGTGCTGAGTTCAGCGGCTTCCGGTCGCCTGTGGCATTGGCCTCGAACGCGCAGGTGAAGCAGGCGGGTGCGCAATTGGCTGAGGGTTTGTTCGAGTTGTTGGTGATCGTCCAGCCCAAGCTGTCCGTCGATTTCGAGCCGCAGCAGGTCACGTCCCACCCGTCGTTTGGTGAGTGTTGTGATCTGCTGCTGCAAGCGCTCGAGGTCGTTGCGTCCCCGCAACTGGATTCGTTCGTTGTGCCACTGCATGCTTGCGGTGCTGACCACTTCGACTTCGGGTGTTTGGCCCCGCTCCACTTCAGCGATCAGCACTTGGCCGCGCTGATCGTCAGCACTCGAGGGGAACCGGTCTGGTTCAGGGGTGCCGGGGTACCAACCCTTCGGTGGCACGGCCTTGAGGGCATGCCAGTCGCCTAAGGCGAGGTAGTCGTAGGCCCCGCTGTCCCAGCGGGATGGTTGCAATTGATTGGTTCCTGCGCGTGTGTCGGTGTCGTAGTCAATGGCGGAAAAGCCCTGAATGGAGCCATGGGCCAGCACCACCCGGGCCTGATCAGGCGCAAGGGTGTCCCAGTCAAGATTGTCCAGCCAGGCGCCAGGACTCAACGTCTCGTGTTGACGCCTGAGTGGACAGGGCAGCACCGTGATCCCGGCGATCCCAACGGGTTCAGGCTTGAGCAGCAACTGGAGATTGTTGGCTCTTTGGTGCATCTCCTGTTGCACATCCGCACGGCGCCAGACACCGCCAGCACCGCCATGGTCGTGATTGCCAGGAATCACCAGTACAGGGGTGTCGATGGAGCCGAGCAGCTCCAGAATTTCCATCACCAGGGCACCATCCACGGTGCTGCTGTCGAATAAGTCTCCAGCCACGAGCACCGCATCAATCGCGCGTTCGTCAACAAGCTCGATGATGCGTTCGACGGCCTCCATGCGTGCTCGCTGCAGTCGACTGCGCCGTTCGGGGTCGTCGATCCAGCGATAGGGCTTACCGATTTGCCAGTCAGCGGTGTGGAGCAGACGAGGCACGGCGGTCGTCAGGGCGTCAAGGGTCGTTCCATGGTGCCTTGTGCGAACGGACCTGGCGAATCAGGGTGATGATGGGTTTGGTCTTTTGAAAGGTGATGCCATGGCGATGCGATCTGTCTTGTCCCGTGGAGTCCAAGCCTTTGCCTTGGCTTCAGTCGCGAGTTCCGTGCTGCTGGTCCCAGTTGAGGCCAGAACGACGCGCACTTTCAGCGGTTCCAACCCCGCTGAGGTTGAGAAGAATGCTCGCCGTGCCGGCTTCGACTATCCCGATGGCGAGATGAAATGCAGCAGCCGCTGCAACCAGCGCTGGGCCAAGGAATGACGCGGAGCGGCTGACGATCTGCACACTGATCAGCCCAGCCGCGTAGCAACCGCGGCAGTGTTGCGTTCTGAGACGCATGCGATTCGTTGTGACCCTGGCCGCCTCCAGCACCGGACGCAACCTTGAGGTCATTGCGGGTCGCTTTCATCCGCCTGAGCAAATCGACGCGATTCACCCGATCGGCTCCGGCAACGTCAATGACACGTTTTTGGTGCGGCTCGCGGTCGCAACCGCAGAAGGATCGGAAGCGTTTGTGATGCAGCGGCTGAACACCGATGTGTTCAGCCGCCCAGACCTTGTTATGGGCAATTTGATGGCTCTTGGCAGTCATGTTGAGGCGCGGATTGCGACAGGCCTGCCTGAGCTGCAGGGTCGCCGCTGGGAGGTACCTCGTGTGATCCCTGCGCATAGCGATCAAGGGCATTGGGTGGAGCACGAGGGCCAGTTCTGGCGTTCGATTTCCTACATCGATGCCGCGATTGCCCATGACGTCGTTTGCGATGCAGAGCATGCGCGAGAGGTCGGTTATGGGCTTGGGATGTTCCATCACTTGATCAGTGATCTGCCGGTTTCCCAGCTCGCTGACACGCTTGAGGACTTCCACGTTACGCCTGCGTATCTAGACCGTTACGATTGCGTGCTTGATCGTTGGTTGGACCGCGCTGAGCCCCGTGAAGTCACTGAATCGCGCTTGGTTTCAGCTTTGGCGTTCGTGGCCGATGGGCGTGATGGGGCTGATGTGCTCGAGGCGGCTTGTCAGCGCGGTGAGCTTCAGCGCCGGCCGATTCATGGTGACCCCAAGATCAACAACGTGATGATCGATGCAGGCAGTGGTCAAGCAGTGGGGCTGATTGACCTCGATACCGTTAAGCCTGGTTTGGTGCACTACGACATCGGGGATTGCCTGCGATCCTGCTGCAATCCTGTGGGGGAGGACGTCACCGATCTCACGAAGGTTCGCTTTGATCTTGATCTCTGTCGGTCGATTCTCGAGGGATATCTCTCCGTTGCAAGTTCCTTTCTCTCCCCTGCCGATGTGGCTTACCTACCGGCCTGCATCCGGTTGATTCCGTTTGAGCTGGGTCTCCGCTTTCTCACCGACCATCTCGATGGGGATCGTTATTTCAAAGTTGAGGCGCGTGGTCAGAATCTCGATCGTGCCCTTGTGCAGTTCTCTCTGATGCGGTCCATTGAGGACCAGTACGAGGCCATTGAATCCCTCGTGCAGCAGCTCACCTGACCACCTCTGACAGAACCCCTCGATGGCACGCCACTCCACGCTGGTCTGCCAGGTCTGCCGTTTACGGCCCTTCCCCGGTGCGACCGGTCCCTCTCTGTTCATCAGTGCGGAACTGATTTGGCGCGAACAAGGACCTTTCATCCTCAGCTACGGCCTATTGCCTGATCCATCGTTCGATCGTCGTTCCCTGAGTGATCAGCTGTCTGGGCCCTGGGATCAGCCACGCAACGTTGGGTCTCGCCGTGATCAGCTCTGGCAGCACACCTGCTTCGAGGCCTTTTTGGCGCTTCCTGGTCAGCAGGTCTATTGGGAACTGAATGTGTCCCCATCCGGAGACTGGAATCTGTATCGCTTCAGTGGCTACCGCCAGGGGGGAGAGCCTGAGCCCAATGCAGTAGCACCATCGGTCTCGCTTCAGCGTGTGGCCCGTGGATTGCGGTGCACGATTGAACTGGACCCGAGTGGGTTCTGGCCTTCATCACTGGTTCCGGAGATTGCTTTGACCACGGTTTTGGAGCAACGCGATGGACCTTTGAGCTACTGGGCGTTGTCCCATCCTGGTGAACAGGCCGATTTTCATGATCGCCGCAGTTTCCTGACCCTTTAACGCGTGCTTGTGCCATGACTGCTGTGCGCCGTTGGTGTGTTGTGTTGGCCGCGGTTGGGGCTCTCCCTCTGCTGTTGGTGGTGCATCACCGAATTGCTTTGCAGGCCGAACAGGAGCCGGCTGACGTTGTTGTTGCGGTTCCCCAGCTGCCCAGTCATCCGTCCCTGCCTCGTACGGCCCAAGGGCGTCATTACCCCCTGCTGCAGAAAGATCCCCAGGCCACCGCGGCACTGCTCGGTGCCCTCGAGGCGGCAATTCGTGACCCTGCTGTACCGGTGGATCGCATTCCTCCCCTCGCTCACCAGCAGCAAGTGATTTATCGGGTTCTATCCCGTGATCCTCAGCGCGCTGCTGCAGTGCGAACCGCGTTGGCGCCCCGTTGGCGCTGGGTGTTTGACCAACACATTGCGGCGCGTCGGGAGTTTCTGGCCATGCATCGGGGGCCAGCAACGTCTCGGGTGCCAGCCTGGCGCATCCAACAGCCGGCACCGCAGGAGCAGCTGTTGCGTGCTTACCGCAGTTCAGCCAAGGCCACTGGCATTCCCTGGACTGTCCTGGCGGCGGTCAATCTGGTGGAAACGGGCATGGGTCGCATCGATGGGGTCTCTGTCGCGAACGCTCAGGGGCCCATGCAATTTCTTCCGTCCACTTGGGCAGAGCCGGGGATTGGTCAGGGGGGCGATATCCGCAATCCTTGGGATGCCATCCATGCGGCGGGTCGCTATCTGGTGCGTCGCGGTGGTTTGAAGGACATCCGCCGCGGGCTCTGGGGTTACAACAACAGCGACCATTACGGCGAAGCTGTGCTGCGCTATGCGGCCCTGCTGGACCGTGATCCGTTGGCGTATCGCGGTTTGTATCACTGGCAGATCCACTACGCCTCTGCCGCTGGTGACCTGTGGCTGGAGGAGGGCTATGCCCGCACCAAACCGGAATCAGCCCATCAGCACACGCGTGAGTTTCCCCACAGCAAACCGCCATCTACGCTGCCATGAGCACAAACACACAGAGCTGAGTGGCCAAGGAACTGACCCATCGCGCCGATGAACTGCAGGCCCTTGGTTGGTCGGCAGAAGATGTGGCCCGTTACGCCGAGCTCTGGGATTACCGCCAGCGCTGGGGCGCGATGAACCTTGAGCGTGAGGATCGTCTGTTCCTGCGCAAGGCTGAAGCGGCGCTTCCCGCGATTGTGACCGGTAAGGCTGCGGCAAAGAAGAGCATCAACGAGAAGTCGTATTACCTCTGGCTTCAGTTCCATCTGGATGCGATGACTGCTGCTGAGCAGGGTTTTGCCCTGACGCAGGGGGCACGCGGAGCTTGGCCCATCCTGTTGGAAGAGGAATTGCGTCTGCTCGACTATTACCAACCTGTGCTGGGGCTTCCCGACACCCTCAAAGCCAAGGGTTTTGATGCCGTTCGTGCAGAGCTTGCGGCTGATGCCGTGTCACTGGCTGCCGATGGTGGCTCGATGCACAACTACGACTTCAAGGCAGCGTTGACCGAGCGCAAAGCCCAGGACAACAACCGTTGGCGCCATTTGCTCGAGCAGGAAGGCGCGCAGCCCTATCCCGTGCTCGAGTCGGCGACCGCATCAACATTCCGGGCCCAGGTGCGTGCGCGCTTTACTCCCCTGGTGCGTGAAACCATGCCCTCTCTCGCTGATACCGACAAGCCAGAACCCTCCGATGATTGGAGTCGCCCTGCGGTGGCTGACAGCTAGAACTGGATCAAGATTGCTCGATCAGCCTTGACTACGCACCGTTTCGAGACGCTGCAGCTGCACGCCGGTCAGTCCCCTGACCCCGCCACGAACGCTCGGGCGGTGCCGATTTACCAAACCAGCTCTTACGTCTTCAACGATGCGGAGCATGGGGCCAACCTGTTTGGCCTCAAGGAATTCGGCAACATCTACACCCGTCTGATGAATCCCACGACGGACGTGTTCGAGAAGCGGGTTGCCGCCCTCGAAGGTGGTGTGGCTGCCCTGGCCACGGCGTCCGGTCAGTCAGCCCAGTTCCTGGCGATCACCAATTGCATGCAGGCGGGAGACAACTTTGTCTCGACGTCGTATCTCTACGGAGGCACCTACAACCAGTTCAAGGTGCAGTTCCCTCGCCTGGGCATTCAGGTGAAATTCGCTGAGGGCGATGCGGTGGAGAGCTTCGCCGCTCAGATCGATGCCAACACCAAGGCGATCTATGTCGAAGCGATGGGCAATCCCCGCTTCAATATTCCCGATTTTGAAGCCCTCTCTGCGCTCGCCAAGCAGCACCAGATTCCCCTGATCGTGGACAACACCCTGGGTGCCTGTGGTGCTTTGCTGCGACCCATCGAGCATGGCGCCGACGTGGTGGTCGAAAGTGCCACCAAGTGGATCGGTGGCCATGGCACCAGTTTGGGCGGCGTGATCGTGGACGCCGGCACTTTTGATTGGGGCAACGGCAAGTTTCCGTTGATGAGTCAGCCCAGTGCTGCCTATCACGGGCTTGTGCACTGGGATGCCTTCGGTTTCGGCAGTGACATCTGCAAGATGCTTGGGTTGCCGGACGACCGCAATATCGCCTTTGCCCTGCGCGCCAGGGTGGAAGGCTTGCGGGACTGGGGCCCTGCTGTCAGCCCCTTCAACAGCTTCCTGTTGCTGCAGGGTCTCGAGACCCTCAGCCTGCGGGTCGAGCGCCACACCGAAAACGCCATGGCTCTCGCCACGTGGCTGCAACAGCATCCGGCCGTGGAGTCGGTGCGTTATCCAGGTCTGCCTGGCGATCCGCATCACGCGGCTGCCAAGAAATACCTCACAGGCCGGGGCATGGGCTGCATGTTGATGTTGTCACTCAAGGGCGGATACGACGATGCCGTGCGTTTCATCGACAGCCTTAAGTTGGCGAGCCATCTGGCCAATGTGGGCGACGCCAAGACTTTGGTGATTCATCCGGCATCGACCACCCATCAGCAGCTTTCCGCTGATGAGCAGGCATCCGCGGGTGTCACCCCCACCATGGTGCGGGTGTCCGTTGGGCTTGAGCACATTGACGACATCAAGGCAGATTTCGATCAGGCCTTGGCAGGGATTGGCTGAGACTGATTTCCTATGGCTCTGATCCTTCCGCGCAGCTATCACAAGATCGCCGCGGTTGAACGCAACCGGATTTCCTGGATCGAACCTGAGCTGGCGAAACGCCAGGACATCCGGCCGTTGCGGATTGGCATCCTCAACATCATGCCGTTGGGGAAGCAGTACGAGTTCAACCTGCTGCATCCCCTTGGGTTGTCCCCGCTTCAAATCGAGCCGATTTGGATCCGCTTAACCACCCACTCCTACAAAACCTGGGACAACAGCCATCTCGATCAGCTGTATGTGACCTGGGAGGAGGCCACAGCGGATGCCCCCCTCGATGGCTTGATCATCACCGGCGCTCCGGTTGAGCATTTGCGGTTTGAACAGGTCAACTACTGGCCGGAACTGGTTGAACTGATCGCCGATGCACGGCGCAACTGCGCCAGCACTCTCGGACTCTGTTGGGCTGGGTTTGCGTTGGCCTATCTGGCTGGTGTCGACAAGGTCGCCTTTGAGCAGAAGCTGTTTGGGGTTTATCCGTTGCGCAGCCTGGTGCCCGGTCATGCCTTGATGGGCACGCAGGACGACGTTTTCCTCTGCCCCCAGAGTCGCCACGCTGGCCTCGACGATGCCGCGATGGAGGCCGCGCAGCGCCAAGGGCGTTTGCGTTTACTCGCCCATGGGGAGCAGGTGGGCTACACCATTTTTGAAACCACCGATCAGCGTCAGCTGATGCACTTGGGCCATCCCGAGTACAACGCCGGTCGGATCCTGGCGGAGATGGAGCGCGACAAAGCCCGTGGTGATGTGCCCCCGCCGGAAAACTTCGATGCAGATCATCCCCAGACCCTCTGGCGTTCACATCGCAACCTGCTGTTCCAGCAGTGGGTGTGGTTCTGCTATCAGCGCGTCAGCTTGAACTGCTGAACAGGATGGGCTGCCCTGTCATTCGTAGGTGACTGTGCAGCGATAGCGGGAACTCTCCCGCACCTCAATTTCAGTGCAGCGTTCGCTGGTGATCCTGTGCCCTGTCGGCACCTGACTCTGGGCTCTTTGAAGCGCGTTGTTTTCGTCCCAGATCGACTCTGAGGTGACGCTTCCCGCCTGCGCCTGCACGGGGCTCAAGACGATTGCGCCACTCACCAAAGCCCCCACACTGAGCAGGATCTTGGCGTTGAAGTTGGAGAAGAGACTCACGTCCGGATCCGGATGGATTCTGACTTTTTGGTAGCTACGACGTTCTCGTTTGTCGGGTGGTCTTTGGCGACGTCACGGTTGAGCTCGCGCTCGAGCGATTCGATCCGTTTTTCTCTCAGGCAATGCCGGCATCCACCGGTGGTTTGGAGATGCTTTTCAGGCGTGATGCAGATCAGCTGCACCGGGTGTTTACGGCAGCGGATCTTGATCGGGCTCTTGTAGCTGCGGTAATGAATGCCGGTGTAATCGAATCGATCCCCAAACCGCTGAAGGGCACGTTCGAGAAACAGCTCTTTGGTGATACGCGCTCCCATAAGCGAAATCTATGGGTTGTTCTGCGCATTCGAGGCAGTGGCGTTATGGCTTGTTACCGGCGATCTGGCGGATTGAGCAGGGTTGCCAGTGCGGCACGCACCGTTGCCAGCGTGCTGAATTCATCAGCTACCACGGTTCTGCGTTGTTCCCGGTCATCCAGTGGTTCGAGCCACTGCCGCTGGCGGTCGCGCACGATCTGATCTGCTTCTGATGGATCAAGCCCTTCACGTTGCCGTTGTTCAAGCCGCTGGCGTGCTGTGGTGTCCGTGCACCTGCAATGCACGATTGCCCAGGCACGTCCCATCGCTTCGGCGAGGTCCGTCATCAGGCGGCGCTCCTGGCGGCGCAGGAATGTGGCATCCACGATCACGGCATATCCGCTCTGCAAAGAACGCTTCACCAAGAAGGGGATCTGATCGTGGAACAACCACCGGGTCACCTCTGCCGCGTATCGATCACCGCTGAATCGGGCTGGTTGTCCCTCAGAGGCGCTGAAGGCCCTTAAGCGCTCGCGATCCGAGCGGATGCGCACGGCTTGGAGCGGACGAATCAGCTGACCACTCAGGCTCGATTTGCCGCTGCCGCTGAGACCATGCATCAGCACCAATCCAGCCTGTGGAGGTTGTTCCCAGCAGGATGCAGTGTGCAGATAGCTGTCGAGCTCACCCAGCAGCTGTTGGCGCTGCTCGGGTTCCCTGCAGGCTTTGGCTTGCAGCGCGCTGACCTTGGCTCGCACCATGGCGCGATAGGCCGAATACCAGGGCCAGAGATCGAGTCCGTCGTAGGCCCCGGTGCATTCCAGCCAGGTGTTCAGCACCTCCAGCCCTCGGCCGGGATCTCCTCGCATCTTGAGATCCATCACCAGAAATGCCATTTCGCTGATCGGGTCGATCCAGCGCAGGCCGGCATTGAAATCGATGGCATCGAACACCTCCAGGCGTCCGTTGCGGTCTCGCCGGATGTTGGCGCAGTGCAGATCGCCATGGCATTCACGAATTGCTCCGCGTTCTTTTCGCTGGGTGAAGCGGGGGAGGAGTCGTTGCTGTTGTTGGTCGATCCACTGGCGATGCTGGGAGAGCACGGCGTGTTGATCCGCTTGGGTCGTCAGTGGCGCCAGCACGCTCAGATTCGTGATGACCGGTTCACAGACCGCTGCGGGAGTCCCGAAGGAACTGTCCGGGTCTGCCATTTCGGCTCTCAGATGGAACAGACCAAGCGTCCATGCCAGATCTGTGAGCATGGCTCGAGTGACGGATCCGTTCGTCAGCGCGCGGCTCAGCAGAGCCTGGGGTTCGAACTGAACCATCTGCACAGCGGCATCCAGCAGTGATTCGTTGGGTGTGGCTGTGGGGTCAAGCGGTGTGATGCCGATGCGGGCTCGACGGGCCGGACCAAGCACCGGAACGACAGCGCAGTAAAGATCCGCCGCCATCCGACGGTTGAGGCGCAGTTCTTCGTGGCAGCAATGCAGACGTTGTTTAAGCGTGCCGGTTTGTACAAACCCCAGCTCAACCGGCTTTTTGATTTTGTAGGCGAAGCGGCCGGTGAGCAGAACCCAGGAAATGTGGGTTTCGATCAGTTGCACCCTGCTCACCGGATGGGGGTAGGCCTCCGGTTTCAGCAGAGCCTCGATCATGGCGGGGTGCTGCTCGCTGGCAGGGGCCACAGGGTGCACGCGTCTGGCTTCAGCATGGTGACTGTTGTTGTGCGTGGTGGCTGTTGTTCTGCGCTTCCCCGATGACGGGCCTGCCTTGGACGTTGCACAGCGGTTGGTTGTCTGCCGGTGATGCACGGCATTGGCAGACTCTGCTGGAGCAGCGGCTGCATTGGGATCAACCAAAGGTGCTTGTGTACGGCAAGCGCCACTCCACCCCTCGGCTCGCTGCTTTTTTGGCGGACTTTGGCGTGTCATACCGCTACAGCGGTGTGATCCATCACGGCCAGGGATGGCCCCAATGGTTTCTGCCGCTCTTGCAAAGGGTGAATGAACACTGCGGCACCCGTTTCAACGGTTGTCTGTTCAATTGCTATCGCGACGGTCATGACCGCATGGGCTGGCATGCCGACGATGAACCGGAGATTGATCCTTCCCAGCCGATCGCTTCGCTGTCGTTGGGGGCGACACGAAATTTTCAGTTGCGGCGAAGGCAGGGCACCGAGCGCCATGCCTTTGATCTGGCCGATGGTGATCTGTTGGTGATGAAGCCGCCATGCCAAGAGCATTGGGTGCATTCCTTGCCCGTGCGCAAGCGGGTGCAGACCGCTCGGATCAATCTCACCTTCCGGGTGTTCCAAGGGTCTGCATCAGCACCAGCCACCAAAGGGGGACGCTGACCAGGGCGAGAAGCGTGCTGCGCAGGAGCAGCGACGCTGCCTGCTCGGCATCCCGACCGGCTTGCTCCGCCATCAACAACATGGAAATGGAGGCCGGTGCGGCTCCCTGGAGGACCAGGGCTTGACAGGTCAGTGGCTCCAGGGACAGGAGGCTGCACAGAAGCCACATCCAGGCGGGGAACAGCAGCAGCTTGCAGGCCAGGGCCGCATGGAGTTGTTGGTTGCCTGACCGGCTTGCCAGCTGGGTTGCCGGATGAGGTGCGTTGGCACGAGCAGATTGAATCGATCCGAGCCGCATTCCCACGACCACCAAGGCCAGCACAATCACCATGCGGGAGGGCAGCCACAGTGCGGAGGCAATGGCGTTGCTCCAGGGAGTCGCCTTCACGATTAAGGCCGCCAGCAATCCCCGAGTGGCTGGGCTGCTCATCACGTGGCGCATCAGTTCGCGCCATCCCCCTGCCTCCTGCTTCAGCCAGAAGGGGCCCAGGCTCCAGGCAAGAAGGGTGGCGCCGAGGTCGTAGCCGATGCTGATCGGCAGGGCTTGACTCGGCAGCAAAGCGAGGGCGACGGGGATGCCGAAATAGGCGGTGTTGCCCACCGCGGAGCCGATCTGCAGGGCTGGGCTATCAACTGGTTTGGCCTCACTCGGCAGTCCTTGCAGCCCCAGCATCCAAAGGCCAATCGCCAATGCGGCGATCAGGGCATTCATGGCCATCGACCAGTGGATGCCGCCCTTGAGCAGGAGTCCCATCAAGCTGATGGGCACGCCGAAACGCACCAGAGGCATGGCCACGGGCCTTGTCCATCCAGGCTTCAGCCAACCGATCCATAGACCAAGCCCCAGGCTGGGGATCAGTTCGACAAACAGGCTGACGATGGCCATCCCGTGCGACTTGAAAAAACCCTAGTGAGTCCACCTTGACGCTTGTGCCAAAGTGGCTACTGTCCATTGACAGGGGTTCGGCTTGGCTTGCGCACCAGGACCTTGTTGTTCGATCCCTTTGCGGATCGTTCATCTCCGCGCATCACTGCGGCGGCGCCTTGAACAACTGCGCCACAAGTTGGCGCATCAGATCGAAACGTTGCCGCTGGGGAATGAGGCCTGGATCCACACTGAGCGCGAACTTGTGGCTGCTGAGCATGCCCTGCAGACCCTTGGTGCTGGTGAACGCTGAATTTTGGCATTTTGGCCTCTCCGTAGCGTTGAAGGCGCAGATTGCCCCTTGATTGACAACAACCTCTTGCACAAGGGTGGCCCGGCGCTATAACCAGCCGGTTGCATCAATCTTCAATGCTGACCGGCGCCGAATTGCTCGCAAAAGTCAAAGATCTGGGTGATGTCTCCAAGACTGAGCTCGCGACGGCCTGCGGATATGTCTCCAAGAAAAAGGATGGCTCTGATCGAGTGAATTTCACCGCTTTCTACGAGGCTCTTCTCAATGCCAAAGGGATTGAGTTGGGAACCGGGACTGCGGGTATTGGTAAAGGTGGTCGCAAGCTTTCCTACATCGCCAAAGTGCAGGGCAATGGCAACCTGTTGATCGGCAAGGCCTATACAGCGATGCTCGACCTCAAGCCTGGTGACAACTTTGAGATCAAGCTGGGCCGCAAAGTGATTCGCTTGATCCCCGAAGGTGCTGTTGAAGGTGAAGACTGAGCGTCACCTCGCTTTTGATTCCGTTTCTCGGGCAGGTCTCCTGCCCTTTTTTTATCAGTGAATCTGGCGAAGGAAGCGGCGGGTGCGTTCCTCTTTCGCCTGGGTGAAAAAGCGTTCTGGATCGGAGCTTTCCACCACCCGACCGGCATCCATAAACAGCACGCGATCGGCCACTTCGCGTGCAAACCCAATCTCATGGGTCACGACCACCATGGTCATCCCCTGGTCGGCCAGTAAGCGCATGGCATCGAGCACCTCCTTGACGCGCTCAGGATCGAGGGCGCTGGTGGGTTCATCGAACAGCATCACCTCTGGTTGCAAGGCCAGGGCTCGGGCAATGGCCACACGCTGCTGTTGTCCGCCGCTCAGTTGAGCTGGATATTTGCTGGCTTGTTCTGCAATGCCCATCTGCTCCAGCAGCAGCATCGCCTTTTCTTGGGCGGCAGCGCGGGCCTGCTTCTGCACCCGCATCGGGGCCAGGGTGATGTTGTCGAGGATGGTGAGATGGGGGAACAGATTGAACTGCTGAAACACCATTCCCACCCGTTTGCGGATTCGCTGGATTTGACGGGGATCGCTGTCGCTGTTGAGGCGTAGCCCCAGTACGTCGATCTCACCGTCATCGATGGATTCCAGGCCATTGAAGGTGCGAATCAGGGTGCTTTTCCCCGATCCGGACGGACCCATCACCACCAACACCTCTCCTCGGGCCACCTCGAGGCTCACGTCATCAAGGGCGCGATGACCTGTGCCAAAGCTTTTGCAGATTGAGTGCGCCGTGATCGCAGCCGTCATGGTGGGCGTCATCAACGAAGAAGGAGTTCAGGCGGTGTGGCCGCCGAGAGGTGGGCTGTCGCGTTCGATTCTCCGGGCCAGGAGTGCCATGGCGGTGCAAAACATCCAATAGAGGCCGCCCAGCCACACATAGACCTCGAGATGTCGGCCGATGAAGGCGGGGTTGGCCAGCAGGCTCCGGCCAATGCCTAACAATTCCACCAGTCCAAGCAGCGCCATCAAGCTGGTGTTCTGAAGCAGGCCGATGGCTTGATTGGTCAGCGCCGGAATGGCAATGCGCAGAGCCTGGGGCAGAACCACAAGCCGAAGCGATTGGATCGGTGAGAGGCCAAGGGCCGCAGCCGCTTCGGTCTGGGTGGAGGGGATGGACTGGAGGCCGCCGCGCACGTCTTCAGCGACATAGGCAGCCGCGAATAAGGCGAACGCCACGACGGCTCTCAACACGCGGTTGATCTCCAGTTGCATGGGCAGAAAGAGAGGGATTAACAGCTGCCCGAAAAACAGCACTGCGATCAATGGCACAGCGCGCATCAGATCGATGTAAAGGCGACTGCTGAGCCGTAGAACTGGAAGATCACTGTTGCGCCCAAGCGCGAGCAGCACACCGATGGGGAGGGCCAATGCTGCACTGCAGGCCGTCAAGAGAAGGGTGAGGCTGAGGCCTCCCCAGTCTCGGCTCGGCACGGCGCTCAGGGCGATTCCTCCTCCCAGCAACCCCAAGCCGAGGGGAATCATGCCAATCCAGCACCAAGGGAGAGCAAGCTCAAGCCAGCGGAGCCTGCCGCCTTTGGTGGGTCGCAACAACGTGACCAGGGTGAGCACCGTCAGCAGAGAAACCCATAGCCATGGCCGCCAGCGCTCACTCTCCGGATAGCTGCCGCTCAGATACAGGGGCAGGTTGCTGCCCACCACGCTCCAGTCGGCGGCTTGAACAACCCAACTGCCACTGGCCCAGATCGCCCAAGAGATCAAGGCAATCACCAGCAGGCTGATCACTGTCTCGATCGGATGGCGGCGTCCGTGACGCCAGAGGGCTTTCCAGTCCTGCATCAGGCTGCCGGAGGTGTTGCCTGCTCGGCACGGAACAGATTGAGTGCAGTCATGAACAACCCCACGCTGAAGAGGGTTCCCAGGGCCCAAAGGCTGTCGCTGGGCCACTCGAGCACCAGAAAGAGGCCAAGCAGGGATGTGATCAGTCCGTCGATCACCACCAATCCTTTCGCTGGGCCGGCTCCACTGGCACCTGCGGCGAGTTCCATGACTCCATTCACCAGCAGCAAAACGCCAGCGAACAAGGTGAGGCTGATTTCACTGTCGATCGGGTCAATCAGCACCCAGATGGCAGCGCCGCAATACAGCAGGCCTGAAAGGGCTAGGAACAGCTTTGCAGCAGTCCCTTCGGCGTCGTTGAGGCGTAGAAACTGGCCAAGTCCTGCAGCGAAAGCAATGCCACCGAGCCCAACTGTGAGCAGGGTTGCAGACACAAACGGAAGCAGCATCGCTGCGACGGCCGCAACGGTGAGCAGGATCGCTGCGACTTTCGGCTTCGAGAGCATCGGATGCTGACGGGTTCGGGCGCAGCTTAGGAGTGCTGCCTACGGCTGATCACCGCTCGGTTCAAGAGCTGCATGGCGGCGTTGATGATCAGATTGAGCAGCAGAAAACTGAATAGCAGCAGCAGAAATCCTTCGATTGCTCGACCGGTCTGAGTGATGGTGGTGTCGCTGACTGCGTAGAGATCGGCATAGCCGACAGCGATAGCCAGCGTGCTGTTCTTGGCGAGATTCAGGTACTGGCTGGTGAGGCCTGGAAGGATGGCTGGCAATGCTTGGGGGAGCACCACCCTGCGCAACCCCATCGCTTCAGAAAGGCCAAGGCTTCGGAAGGCTTCCCATTGCCCACGAGGCACTGAATCGAGTCCACCACGGACCACCTCAGCAATCGATGCACCGGTGAACACGCTCAGTCCCAGAAGCACTGCGGTGAATTCCACACTCAGGTGCACCCCCAGCACAGAAATGCCCTGATTGGTAAGCGTCAGAAGGGATCCCAGAGGTGAAGGATTGGTGCGGGGCAGTCCGAGCAGGGCAACGAAATACCAGAACAACAACTGCAGCAGCAGAGGGACCTGGCGAATCAATCCCACGTACAGCGCGGCAAGCTGCCGCAGCAGAGGGTTAATGCTGCGGCGCGCGGCGCCTGCCAGAACCCCGAGAACGGTGGCAGTCACCAACCCAGCCAGGATCACCTTGAGGCTGTTCAGCCAACCCACCAGCAAAGCCCATGCGTAGGGGTCCGAGGACCGATAGGGCAGAGGGTGTTCGGCAAGTGCAAAACCGGCGGGGCGGCTGAGCCACTCAAAGCTCAATCCCAAGCCCGTGCGAATCAAGTTCACTGCGAGGTTGTTGATCAGCACACCGGTGAGGGTGAGCAGCACCACCACGATGCCCAGCTGCAGCAACCATCGATGCGAGCGTTTGAGCATCACTGGAACGGTGGAGCGGTCATGGCACCGCCATCGCGATGCAGCTGGTTGAGGCCACGGGGAATGGGCACCGCACTGTCGGGGCCGAGGTGGCGGTTGTAGATCTCGCCGTAATTGCCGGTGGCTTCGATCACCCGCACCACAAAGTCAGGAGCGAGGCCCAGTTTCGTTCCAAGTTCACCATCCACGCCAAGGAAGCGACGCAGTTGGGTCATCTGTGGGTTGTTTTGCGCCTTGGCCAGACGTTCCTGCACATTCGCCTGCGTGAGGCCCAGCTCTTCGGCGGTGATCAGGGCGTAGACCACCCAGCGCATGGCATCTCCGAGCCTCTGGTCTCCGCCCACCGAGAGCGGGGCCAAGGGCTCTTTGCTGAGCACCGCGTTGAGGATGACGTGCTCTTGGGGGTTGGCGAAGCCGGAACGGGCCGCTGCTAGCTGGGATCGGTCGGAGGTCATGGCACTGCAGCGGTCCTGGAGGTAACCAGCCACCACCTGATTGAGGTCCTGATATTTGATCGGTGTGTAAGCGATGCCCTGTGCTTCCAAGGCGTCGTTGAGGTTTTGCTCGGTTGTGGTCCCTGAGCCCACGCAGATGCTCTGGTTGCGTAGGTCAGTGAGTTGACGGATTCCGCTTGTCTTTTTGACGATCAACCCCTGGCCGTCGTGAAAGACCACGGGAGCAAAGCTGACGCCATTGCCCCCTGCGGCGTCACGGCTGAGGTTGAAGGTGGTGTTGCGGGAGAGCAGATCGATCTCACCGGTTCGCAATGCCGTAAATCGTTCGGGGGCTGTCAGAGGCCGGTACTCCACTGCGGTGGCATCGCCAACGAAGGCAGCGGCAAAGGCTTTGCAGAGATCCACGTCAAGGCCGGAGTAACTGCCATTGGGCCGCAGAAAACTGAATCCAGGAATTTTCCCGCTGACACCACAGCGCAAGCTTTTGCGTTGCTGAATCAGACCCAGACGGGATGCCCCTCCCTCTCCGAGGGTCGCGCATCCTTGAAGCATCAGAACACCCGCCAGCAGTCCTGAGAGGGTGCGGAAATGCATGCTCAATTTGACCTCAACCCCAAGTGTCTCAGATCTGTTGTTAGGCCTGGCGTTGATGCTGAATGGCGTTCATCTTGAGGCTGGACTTAAGGGCCTCGGGGACCTGTTCATGGCGACTCGCAGCTGGCAGGCCGTTCTCATCACCGTTGCCATCAGCTTCGGATCGATGCCATTGACGTTGGCGACAGAGGATGAGGCCCGGAGCACCTACAACAACAAGATGACCCTGATCGGGGTGCTACGAGAAGGAGCGCGCCAACGGGCTGTGCAGGTTGGAGATCTGCAGACGCTTTGTCTGATCCTGGGCATCGGTTTGGATGTCACCGACCGATATCTGGATCAGGCCGCTGACGCCGGAGGATTGCGCCAGCGGCGTCAACGCATGCAGGCCGATCTCAACACCTGTCAGCAGGGAACGAAGAGCAGCAACTGAGTGGCTGCTGCGCGACGCTCAACCGTGAGCCCCTTCGGGTTGCGTGCCGATGCGCTCCAAAAGATTCAGGCTCTCGGTGTTGAGTCCTTCAACCGTCACCTTGGAACCACCCCGCTCCAGTTTTCGCGTGAGTTGATTCAGGGCGGAGACACCGGTCTGGTCCCAGATGTGCACTGCACTCAGATCAATGGTGATCTGAGCGGGGTGGTCATGCACGTCGAACCCTTGGAGGAAATAGACCTTGCTCACGAAAAACAGCTGACCGGTGACGCGATAACGGCGGTGATCTGCAGCGATGTCTTCAGCCTCAACGCGAATCACCTTGGCCACTTTGCGGCTGAACAACAAGGCGGCAAGGGCCACACCGGCCAGCACCCCCAGGGCCAGGTTGTGCGGAGTGGTGAGCATCGTGACCGCGAAGGTCATCAGCATCACAGCGGTATCGCTCTTCGGGATGCGACGGATGGCGCGAAGTCCGGCAATATCGGCTGTGCTGACAGCGATGCTGATCATCACGGCCACCAGAGCAGCCATCGGGATCTGTTGCACCCAGCCCCGAGCCAGCAGAATCATCGCCATCAGGCTCACGCCCGAGAAGAGGGTCGACAGGCGAGCGCGGCCACCGTTGTCGATGTTCATCACCGACTGGCCGACCAGGGCACAGCCGGCCATGCCGCCGAACAGTGATGACACCAGGTTGGCAATGCCTTGTCCGCGGGCTTCGGTGTTTTTGTTGGAGTTGCTGTCGGTTTTGTCGTCGAGAATGTCCTGGGTCAGGAAGGTCTCCATCAGGCCGACGAGAGAGATCGACAGGGCTGTGGGCAAGACGATGCTAAATGTCGCCAGACTGAAGGGAACCTTGCCATCCGATAAGGCCCCGAAAGGAAGACTGGGAATCGGCAGATTGCCAGGTAGTTGCCCCAAGCTTTTGACCGTGGGGATATCCAGATTCTGGGCTTCAGGGAAGATCCTCTGGAGGTTGATGCTGATAAAGGTCAGCGCAACGATTGCCACCAGCTGGGAGGGGATAAGCCGGGTCAGCCTGGGGAGTCCGTAGATGATCACTAAGCCCAGGACCACCAGCAATCCAACCGTCGGAATTTGTGCTGCAGCCAGCACTGACTGACCACCATGGTCTCCGTGCTCTCCGAATTGCAGATTGATTCCCAGCTGAGGAAGCTGTGCCTGAAAAATCAGCAGGGCTAGGGCATTCACGAAGCCACTGAGCACACCCTGGGGGACAAAACGCATCTGGTGGGCCAGGCGCAGATAGCCCCAGAGAATTTGGAGCACACCGGTGAGAATGCCTGCCACAAGTAGATATTGCAGGCCAAGGCCTTGCACACCAAGCTCAAGGCCGCGGGCATTCCCACTGGCCACCAGGCTGGTCATCAGCAGGGCCGTGGAGCCTGTGGCCGACGTGATCATCGCCGTGCGTCCACCCACGAAGGCAATCGTGATGGAGAGACAAAACGCTCCGAACAGACCCACCTGAGGGTCCACCCCTGCGATGCCGGAGAAGGCAATGGCCTCCGGGATCATTGCGAATGCAACCACCAGCCCGGAGAGCATTTCCCTGGCTGGATTGCTGAACCACTGCCGCATGGGACCAAGGGTCGTCATCGGCCGACCGTATCTCACAGGGTCTTTTCCCTAGAGCGGGGGCAGCACAGCTTCCGGATCCAGCTGTTGTTTGAGCTGGCGCAATGGCGTCAGCCAGGGACCGAAGGCTGCTTCGAGCTCGCGGCCATGCCAGGGCAGGTGGTCATGCAGCTGGGCCAGATGGATTCCAGGGCAATAGGGACTCAGTTCCTCCCAGACCCGTACCAACCAGTTCAGGGCTGCCTGCCGTGCGTTGTGATCATCTGGCGGCCAGCTGGCGGTGATCCAAGGTTTCCATTCTGCGTCGCGATGGCGAAAGGCAGTGACCTGGCTGCTGCAATCGGCCACCGCTCCGCCCAGTTGCTGGTTCGACAGACTGCAGCGCGGATGTGGGCGATTGGCCATCGCCGCGTTCAAGGCCTGCAGCAGTGCGGGAGTCGCCTTGCCCCAGCCTGGTCCGAGCAATCCAATCACCTCCTGGTGAACGACGAGGTCTTGGGTTGACGGGAAGGCACGGCTGCCGAAGGCTGGAAGTTGATGCAGGCCAGCCGCAGTGGTCTGTCGTTGATCGTTGAGCGGGATCGTTCTGGTCAGGTCCGACAACGTCTCCACGGCCTTGGGGTCATCGCAGCGCGCCACCAACATCACTTCAATGGCTTCGCCCCAGCACCATTGAAGGCTGAGTCCACGCGGAAAGTGCTCTGCCGCGGTGATCAGCTCAGCCAGGCGGTTGGGATCGACACAGCCCTGAACCACAGTCAGAGGCAGTAGGTGCAGGGTTCGCAGTTCGATCTCCTGCACAACCCCAAGGAATGGGGCCGCGCCGAGCAAAGCGGTCCATTGCTGAATGGAGTGCTTGGCCGAGGCTTCGCTGAGTTCGGCTCGCTTCAGTGCAAAGGGTTGTCCGTTACCCCAAATGCCAGAGAGCGATTGGACGTGATCAATGGCCAGTCCGAGGCTGCGGCTGAGGGGACCCATGCCGCCAGTGAGCACAAATCCAACCCCAGGCAATCCCGATAGGCCCGTGGTCACCATGCAGCCCCATTGGGCGAGCTCACCTTGCAGCTCTCCCATGGTCCAGCCGCTTCCGAAGCGCACACGATGGGTTTGCTGATCGACCGTCAATTGCCGCAGCTTTGGACTCAGATCCACGGTCCAGTGGGCCTCTGCCGCACAACGACTGGTGGTCCCTCCACCACAGATCTTCAGGGGTCTGTGGTGGGAGTTGCTGTTGAGCAGCGATGCGACCTCAGAGGACGAGGGGGTGAGAATTCCGGACGGTGTGGCGGCAGCGGCCTGGGGATTGCGAACGGGGGCCACCGGCCAAGGGCAGGAACCCTCCAATCATGGCGTCAGCGCTGGCGATAGGGTCGCTTGACATGTGATCAAGCCGTGGCCGCGGACCTCTCTGAACTCAATCCCGCTGAGGTGGGCGTCCTGATTTGCGGTCATGGCAGTCGCAACCGCCTTGCTGTTGAAGAATTCGCTCGACTCGCTGAAGGGCTGAGGCCTCGAATGGGGGGCTTGCCGGTGGAACACGGTTACCTGGAATTCGCCAAGCCGATCCTGCGGGACTCGCTCGATCGTCTTCGTGAGGAAGGAGTAAAACGGGTTCTGGCTGTGCCCGCCATGCTCTTTGCGGCAGGGCATGCCAAAAACGACATTCCTTCAGTGCTGAACACCTACAGCGCTGAAACGGGGCTAACCATCGACTACGGCCGCGAGCTGGGCGTTGATCGGCTGATGATCGGCGCGGCTGGTGCTCGGATTCGTGAAGCCTTGGATCAGTCGCCAAGCGATGTGCCCTTGGAGGAAACCCTGCTTGTCGTGGTGGGGCGCGGTTCGTCGGATCCGGACGCCAACTCCAATGTGGCCAAGGTCACCCGCATGCTCGTCGAAGGCTTTGGGTTCGGTTGGGGTGAAACCGTTTATTCCGGTGTGACTTTTCCGTTGGTCGAGCCGGGGCTTCGTCATGTGGTGCGCCTTGGATTCCGCCGGATCGTGGTGTTCCCCTACTTCCTTTTTTCAGGTGTGTTGGTGAGTCGCATCCGCCAGCACACGGATTTGGTGGCTGCCGATCATCCCGATGTGGATTTCGTGTCGGCCTCCTATCTCGGCGATCACCCCCTGGTACTCGACACCTTTGTCGAGCGCGTTGAAGAGGTGCTGGGCGGTGAAACGGCCATGAATTGCTCCCTCTGTAAGTACAGAGCCCAGGTGCTCGGCTTTGAGGATGAGGTTGGGCTTGCGCAGGAAAGCCACCATCACCATGTGGAGGGCCTGACGGATGGTTGTGACCTGTGCGAGCGCGAGTGCACCGGTGCTTGTCAGCCGGATGGCATCCCCATTCCTCTCGGGGGCGGACACCATCACGGTTCCTCCCACGACCACTCGCATGGTCATGACCATGGCCATACCCATGACCACAGCCACGACCATGGCCATCACCCCTATCCGCATGCGGATCACCCGTTGGGGCCAGACACGCTTCGCAAAACCACGAAACAACGTGAAGCTAATGACACAGAAAGCTGAAGGAAACCTGGGGTTATGAACACCTCAAAAGTCTCAGTCTCGACCTGGTCCAGCGAGACTGGTCATGATAAGCAGGGCTTATCAAGTTCGCTTCGCCGGTCTGAATCCAGGTGTTTTCCACAGGACTTCAGCTTTTTTCCACGGGTTCTCTCCGACAAGGCTGGGATGTGGGGAATGTGTCGTTGGTCCGGCTTAGTAGCGATCGGTACTTGACAGGACTCTGCGCTGCTTCCTTCCTCTGCTGGTTGGAGGGCGTTGATTCAGAGACTGTTTGCAGGGCAATGAGTCTCGTTTGCGATTGATTCGGTTGGGCGGTGCGACTCACCCTTTGACTCAGGCCCCTCTGATGTGGATATTTGAGGGGAAGACGACCGATCGCCCGAGGCGCTGCGTGGACCGAAATCACCTCGAAAGTTGTGTTGATGCCCCTGAAGCCGAAGAGGTTTGTGGGGAATCCAGCCCTGCCACGTCCTACGTGAGCCTCGAGGCCGAGATCCCCGAGGTCCTCTATCGCGGCATGAAGGAGTTCATCGGTACGCATCCCGCCTGGGATCAGTACAGGGTGATGAGTTCGGCTCTCGCCAATTTTCTGTTTCAGAACGGTTCCAGTGACCGTGCCGTGACCGAGCGCTATCTCAACGACCTGTTCAGTCGCCCGAGCGCCTGACCGCCTTCAGGCAGGCTCTGCGGGTGATCGCCATCATGGTCAGCGTTGGGCTCTGCCAGGCAGAGGTGGGCCAACAGGCCCCATCTGTCACTAAGACGTTGCGACAGCGCCAGAGACGATTCCAGCTGTCGACAACGCTTGTGGTTTCGCTTTCTCCCATGGCTGCACCCCCGACTTCGTGGATGTAGTAACCAGGAGGCGGAGCTTGATCGCCAACCGCTGCGCTGGACGCCACAAACGGCTCCACCAGGGGCATGTGCAGTAGGTCTTGCAGTGGTTTGACCAGGCCGCCAGCGGCGGTGATGGCAGTTTCCATGGTGGATTGCATGTGCTTCACCATGGCCAATTCATTGGGTCCCCATTGGCAATCAATGTGGGGAATCGGCACGTCCCAGGCATCGGTGCGGTCGGAGAGGCTGACGTGGTTACGGTCGTTGGCCAACACTTCGCCATGGCCGATCAGAAAGCCGAGGCGACATCCCGACTGGCGCTGCATTGCTGCCGGAGGATCAAAGCGGTTGATGCCTCCCCAGAGACCGTATCCGCGCATGAAATTGACGGGTTCAGCCGTCTCCAGACAGGATCCAAAGGGAAGAAAAAAGCTGCCTGCACCGGAGAGGGGGGCGGGGTTGGCCTGCGTCGATCGCTCTGGCACGCAGAAGAACCGGCAGCTTGATACATGGTCCATCAAGCGATGACCCAGTTGTCCGGAGGGGTCTTTGAATCCCCCTGCGCTGGTTTGTTCCTCCGAATTCAGCAGGATGCGCAGGCTTTGAATGGTGGAGGCGCAGAGCACGATCAGGGGCGCTTCAAACCTGGTGCGGCTTCCATCCCTGAGGTTGACGCTGATTAAACCGGTGGCTTGCTCCTGGCCCGGATCCAGCAGCAGCCGTTCGACCATCTGTCCGCTGCACAGTTCAACGCGTCCGGTCGCCAACGCACCGTGGAGTGTGCTTCCCGGACTGCTGGATCGGGGCCAGGGACTATCCGGGGAAACGGCGGGAAGTTCAAATCCCCGCGATGGCATCCAGGGGTGGTTCAGCTTCTGTTGAACCGCTGTGGCGAAGTGCAGTTCCTCAGGCGTTGATGCGAGCGCCTTGGTAGCCCATCCGTCAGGCACCTGGAGCAGCCCGTCTCGCTGGCCATGCACCGCTAGCTGTTGTTCGAGGACTGTGTAGTGGGGATCGAGATCCTGGTGGGCGATGGGCCAAACCGGTCCATGGCCGTCGGATTCAGCGGCCTTGAAGTCCCGATCCGACAGACGCAGAGTGATGCCCCCCCAGGTCAGACTTCGTCCCCCAACTTGATGGCCCCTGGTCCAAAGAAACGGCCGACTGGGTGGGTGGCTGTAGGGATGCTGTTGTTCATTGATGTAGAGCGCTGGATTTTGCTTCCAGTAGCCGGGGTGTTGCGCCTGTTGACGATGGGTGCCAGCGATCAGACCTTGCAGTCTGCGGATCGTGTTGCCCGGCTCGTTTCCTAGGGCTTGACCAACGCTCAGTTGTGGTCCAGCCTCCAGCACCAGCACTCGGATGCCCGCTTCTGCGAGGGTCAGAGCGGCAGTCCCTCCGGTGGCCCCCGACCCAACCACGATCGCCTCGAAGGGACGTTGGTTCACGCTGATGCTGCTGTTGAAGGCCATTGTGCGTGGCATGCATCCCGCGCCCTCCGGGGGCGACTGGAGATGCTCCAATCAAAAAGCCCCTAGAGCGATGGCTCCAGGGGCTTTTGAAGTGGTGGCGGGGGGGAGATTTGAACTCCCGACCTTCGGGTTATGAGCCCGACGAGCTACCAGACTGCTCTACCCCGCGGCGTGACGCCGCGCTTGCGACCCCCAAATCATACACAGCGGTGTCCCTGATTACAGAGCTTCAATCGCGCAGCGCTCCATGCACCTCCAGCTGCACGCCCGGGTTGAGCAGGAGCACCTGTTCCTCCAATTCTTCGAGGCCAGATGGGGTGAGCCAGTCGAGTTGACGGAGCAGGTGCAGAGCCACGGCCTGTTTGGCACGGCGGGAGCCGTCCTCAACCTTGATCGCGACCCCCAAGCCATCTCCGATCCTGCTGAGGCATTGAATGCCTTCCGCGCCGCCTTTGCTGAGCACCTGGCCATGGGCTCGTCGCATCAGCTCGGTGTCGAATTTTCCTTCGCCTGCGACCAGGTGGGGGTGAGCCAGCATGGCCCGACTGATCTGCTCGAGTTCGGCCTGGGTCGAGGCCCCGAGATGGGCATAGAGCAAAGCCATCTGGGCCAACTGAAGACGCAGGGTTGGCGCACCGCAGTCATCGCGTGCGGCAATGAGTTCGTCGGCAGGCAGGCCCAGCAGTTCGGCAACCCGGCGATTCACTTCCTGCTGAACGGGGTGATCCCCCTGCAGGTAGGTGTCCGTTGGCCAGGCCATTTTTTTGCAGGTGGCAAGGAAGGCGGCGTGCTTTCCCGAGCAGTTGTGCTCCAGAGGGCTGCTGGCGCCTGCTGGTACTGGGCATTGCAGTTGATCCGCCTCCAGTTCGGCGTTCCAGAGGATCTTGAAGGCCTCGCGGGCATGGCCAGGGGTGCCTGCATGGGAGGCACAGCTGATGGCGATGCCACGATCGCCGCAATCAACCTTGGCTGCCGCCCCACTGCTGAGAAAGGGAAGCGCTTGAAAGGGCTTCAGCGCTGAACGAATGAAGGTCTCGTAGTTGGCCTGACCGGCCCGCATCAGGATGCGTCCGCGCTGGTCACAGACGACCGCATGCACGCGATGGACTGATTCGACGCATCCACTGCGTTTGAGCCGGACCTCTAACGGGGGAAGGGCTGTTGAGGAACCACCACCGAGGCTGGAGGGGAGGGCCATGGGTCGGGATCCGCTGTGATGCTCAAAGAGCCTGACAGAGGCTGCCCCCCACCAGCATCAGGCCGGCGGTCCAGGCCATCGCCCGCGCGAGTCGGCCAAGGATCGGACGCACCTCGTGGCGGGCCATCAACATGTCTCGCTCACGCCATGCCAAGGGCTTTTCCCACACCTGGCCGTCGTACCAACCGGATTCCTCGTATTCCACTTGTTCGGCCAACAAGCGCTTGTGCACGTAACTCCACCCCAACCACTGGCGCACCAGCAACAACATGGGGAGCACAAAAGCCGCCACTGCTCCTGCCGCAAGAAGTCGCGGCGGATCGTTGCGCAACGTCCAGCTCCCACTGGCGACTAGCACGGTGAGAGGAAGAATGCCGAACCAGCTGATCAGGAGGGCTTTATCCAGGCCCTGTTGGGATTCAGTGGGCCAGGTGAAAAACCACGACGTACAGAGCTGCTGAAATTCCTCCTGAGGACGTTGTTCAGGAGGGACGGGGCAGGGGCTCATGCTGGCCATCAACGCAGTTCAGAGTCCCTGATCAAGCTCCGACGCTACGAAGGTTCGACGTTCACCGTGACCCCAGAACGCCTCGAGGTCGTAGTAGCTGCGTTCGCTGGGCTGAAGGATGTGCACGATGACCTCGCCGTAATCCAGCAGGGCCCAGCATCCTTCGTTAACACCCTCCTTGCGCAGAGGAAGACGGCCTGTGACCTCCTCGAGTCGATCTTCGACGGAACGGGCGATGGCACGCACCTGAACGTCGGTGTGACCGCCGGCAATCACCATCCAATCCGCCAGGCTCGAGACTTCGTCGACGCGAATCAGCTCAATGCCGGTGGCTTTGCGGTCGTCGCAGGCGTCTGCGGCGAGTTCCGCCAGCTTCTGACTGTCGAGATCTTGAAACTGGGCCTCAGCCATAAACGTTCTCGCTGGTGACGGACTCTCGTGATCCCTGCTGTTGGGCCATTTCAGCCCTGGCTTTGTTGGCGCTCTTGCGCAGCGCTTCCAAACGATCTTCGTAGAAGCTCCGTTTCTTCTTCTTTCGGGTCTGTTCGACCAGCTCCTTCAAGGCACCACCCAGGCTTTTGTAAGCGTTGGGAACGCTGTAGCCGAAGCGACAAGCCAGATCAATGGCCCGCTCGTCAGCGGCGATGGCGTCCTGCAACCGTTTCTCGGAGTTGTTTTTGAGGTACAGCCGATAACCGGCGAAGCCTGACAAACCAAGGGCCATCATCAGCAGCAAGCCGTCTTGAACCCAGAGTTCGCCGATGGCGCCTCCGAGGCCAATGGCCAGGGCTGCCATTTCCCAGCCATCGCGGGGAATGGTGTCGTTCTGGACCCGGCCCACCTCGTGCCAGAAGAGCAGGTTGCGGTGATCAAGCGCGAGGCTGTCCCATTGGTCGAGATCCACCTGAATCTCCACCTCATCTCGGCCAATCTCTTCCAGGGTGATCAGAGGTGGTTCCACCGCAGCTGCAGCCTCCACGAACACCCAGCTCTGCATTTCCGGTGGCAGCAGCCCCTTTAGGCGCTGGAGCTCGCTCATAGTCCTCTGACTTGCTTCCAGATCGCCTAAAGCTAGCGAGTGACGGCCCCGGAGAGAACGGTGAGAGGCCTGCCGCATGGGAGGCTGGTCAGGTTTGGCTGAATCTCGAAGCCCATGCCCCGGCGGTCTGATCTTCGTCGCATCCTTCTGCTGGGTTCAGGTCCGATCGTGATTGGTCAGGCCTGCGAATTTGATTATTCGGGAACGCAGGCCTGCAAAGCGCTTCGTGCCGATGGTTTCGAGGTTGTGTTGGTGAATTCCAACCCGGCTTCGATCATGACGGATCCGGAATTGGCGGATCGCACCTACATCGAGCCCCTCACCCCAGAGGTTGTGACGCGGGTGATCGAACAGGAGCGCCCCGACGCGCTGTTGCCGACGATGGGGGGGCAGACAGCGCTGAACTTGGCTGTGGCGCTTGCGGAAAACGGCACGCTCGAACGGTACGGCGTTGAGCTGATCGGTGCTGATCTGCCGGCGATTCAGAAGGCGGAAGACCGCCAGCTGTTTAAACAGGCGATGGAGCGGATCGGGGTCAAGGTCTGCCCTTCCGGAATCGCCTCCAGCATGGAAGAAGCGGAAGCCGTTGGTGCCGCGATTGGCACCTTCCCTCGCATCATTCGACCTGCCTTCACCCTTGGCGGGAGCGGGGGTGGTATCGCTTACAACCCTGAGGAATACGCGGCGATCTGCAAAAGCGGGCTCGAGGCCAGCCCCGTCTCCCAGATTCTGATCGAACAGTCGTTACTGGGCTGGAAGGAATTTGAACTGGAGGTGATGCGCGATCAGGTCGACAACGTCGTGATCGTCTGCAGCATCGAGAACCTTGACCCGATGGGTGTCCACACCGGTGATTCGATCACCGTGGCCCCTGCTCAGACCCTCACAGACAGGGAATATCAGCGCCTGCGTGATCAATCGATCGCCATCATCCGTGAGATCGGCGTGGCGACGGGCGGCAGCAACATCCAATTCGCCATCAATCCGGACGATGGCGATGTGGTGGTGATCGAAATGAATCCCCGGGTCAGCCGCTCATCGGCCCTGGCCAGTAAAGCCACCGGTTTTCCAATCGCCAAAATCGCCGCAAGGCTTGCCGTTGGCTATACCCTCGACGAAATTCTCAACGACATCACAGGCAAGACTCCGGCCTGCTTCGAGCCCACGATCGATTACGTGGTCACGAAGATTCCTCGCTTCGCCTTTGAAAAGTTCCGGGGATCCCCGGCTGTGCTGACCACCGCCATGAAATCGGTGGGTGAAGCGATGGCCATTGGTCGTTGCTTTGAAGAGTCATTCCAAAAGGCGTTGCGCTCTCTTGAAACCGGTCTGTCCGGATGGGGCTGCGATCGGCCTGACGTTTCAATGCCAGCAGCTGAGTTGGAGCGCAGTCTTCGCACTCCTTCCCCTGACCGGATCCTGGCGGTGCGGGCCGCCATGGTCGAAGGCCGTACCGATGCGGAGATTCATGCCCTCAGTCGCATCGACCCCTGGTTCCTCGCCAAGCTCCGCACCTTGATCAACGCCGAGGCTTCGCTGCTGAAGGGCCGCAGCCTGGAGCAGCTTGATGCCGATGTCTTGCTGCAGCTCAAGCAGCTGGGCTATTCCGACCGTCAGATCGCCTGGGCGACTGGCAGTGATGAGCTGAGCGTGCGGCAGCATCGCCAGCAGCAGGGAATTGCACCGGTGTTCAAAACCGTCGACACCTGTGCTGCGGAGTTTGCTTCCACCACGCCCTATCACTATTCGACCTATGAGCGTCCGGTCCGCAGGCTCACTGGCGCAGGCGCTCTGGAGGCTCTCCCTATGGCGTCCGAAGTGCAGCCGGAAGATCGCCGCAAGGTGATGATTTTGGGAGGTGGGCCCAACCGTATCGGTCAGGGTATCGAGTTCGACTATTGCTGTTGCCATGCCTCGTTCTCGGCTCAGGACGGCGGTTACGCCACCGTGATGGTCAACAGCAATCCAGAAACGGTCTCGACTGACTACGACACCAGCGATCGTCTCTATTTCGAACCCCTCACGCTCGAGGATGTGCTCAATGTGATTGAAGCGGAGCGTCCGGAAGGGGTGATCGTGCAGTTCGGTGGGCAAACCCCGCTGAAGCTTGCCTTGCCCTTGTTGGATTGGCTCAGCAGCGATGCAGGGCGCAGCACCGGAACGCGGATTCTGGGCACCTCTCCGGAATCCATCGACCGGGCTGAAGACCGCGAGCAGTTTGAGGCGATCCTGCGGGAACTCGAGATTCGTCAACCGCGCAACGGCTTAGCCCGTAGCGAGGAAGAAGCGCGATCAGTGGCCGAACGCGTGGGCTATCCGGTCGTGGTGCGTCCCTCCTATGTGCTCGGTGGACGCGCGATGGAAGTGGTGTTCGACGAACAGGAATTGAATCGCTACATGGTTGAAGCGGTTCAAGTGGAACCCGATCATCCGGTGCTGATTGATCAATATCTCGAGAACGCCGTCGAGGTTGATGTTGATGCCCTGTGTGATCGCGAAAACACAGTTCTTGTGGGCGGTTTGATGGAACACATCGAACCTGCCGGTATCCATTCGGGTGATTCGGCCTGTTGTTTGCCTGCCGTGTCTCTGGGCGAGCAAGCTCTCGGGCTGATCCGTCGTTGGACTGAGGCCCTGGCGGTGGCCTTGAAAGTGCAGGGTTTGATCAACCTCCAGTTCGCTGTTCAGCGCGATGCTTCTGGAGAAGAGATCGTCTACATCATCGAAGCGAACCCCCGTGCGTCTCGCACGGTGCCGTTTGTGGCCAAGGCGACCGGAGTTCCCCTGGCGCGCATCGCCACACGTTTGATGACAGGAGAAACCCTGGCGGAGGTTGGCCTCACCGACGAGCCCAAGCCTCCACTTCAAGCGGTGAAAGAGGCGGTGCTTCCGTTCCGCCGCTTCCCTGGTGCTGACTCCGTGCTCGGCCCCGAGATGCGATCGACCGGGGAGGTGATGGGATCTGCCCAAGATTTCGGCATGGCTTACGCCAAAGCCGAGTTGGCTGCGGGCGATGCACTACCCACCTCCGGACGGGTGTTCCTGTCCACCCATGACCGCGACAAGCAGGCCCTCGTGCCGGTTGCGCGCCGTTTAATCGAACTGGGATTTGAACTCACGGCCACGTCCGGCACCGCAGCAGTGCTGACTGAGGCAGGTCTGGAGGTCAGTTCTGTGCTGAAGGTGCATGAAGGACGTCCAAACATCGAGGATTTAATTCGCTCTGGAGGGATCCAGTTGGCGATTAACACCCCGATCGGGCGTCAAGCCGCTCACGACGATCGCTACATCCGGCGCGCTGCCCTCGATTACTCCGTTCCGACGGTCACGACCCTGGCCGGTGCCTGTGCTGCAGTCGAGGCAATCGCGGCGCTTCAGGCCGAAAGTCTCACCATCCACGCGTTGCAGGACGTTCATCGGCATGGCGTTAGCCATTAAGGTCGACAGGAACATCTGTTCGCTTTTGTTGTGACCCAGGCCCTCAGCACCGCAACTGCTCCCGGTACCGATTGTCGTGCCGCATTCCGAGCTGCTTACGAAAACCGCTACACCTGGGATCCCGGCTTCAGTGGTTACCAGGGGCGCTGTGTCTGGATCCAGGGCGACCGTCGCGTCGAAGGCACCTTCACCGTGGGCTCGGATCTGAAGGCTTCAGTCGCCGGTATTGATGACCCCGAGGTGGAGAAAGCCATTGCCTCTCAGCTTTGGGAGGTCGCCATTCATCGCGTGCGTCGCAGTTTTGATCAGGTCCACGGCGAGAACACCTTTACGGCCGGCGAAACCACGGACGAAGGTCTCGAGGTGATCATTGGCGGTAAAGGCGCAGGTGACCGCTACCGCATCAAGAACGATGTGGTCACGATGGTTCACCGTCATATCCACGGCACAGTGGTGACCATTCACACTGGTTCCACCACCGATACCGGAGCCGGCTACCTCAGCAAGACCTACTCCAGTCAGTATTCCGATCCCGCCTCAGGTGAGGCCAAGGGTGGTGCCAGCTCCTTTGAGGATCAATTCTCCCCGCTGGGTGAGGGTGGTCCTTGGGTGTTGTCGTCTCGGCGCGTAAGGACCGAAGCTTCCGCTGGTTCTGAAGCTTCCGAGCAGACGTTTCTGTTTGAAGACTTACAGCCCCTGGGTTAATCCCCTGAGCGCTTTCGGCATACTTTCCGAAGTGTTGGAACTCCGTTGGACAAACTGCTCACTGATGTCAATGACTTCCTGTGGGGACAACCCACTCTTTGGCTGATTGGATTAACGGGTGTTTATCTGATGGTGGGGCTGAAGTTTCAGCCCCTACTCAGAATTGGTTTTGGTTTTCGTCAAGCGTTCGCCTCGATCCGCGACAGTCGGGGTGAAGGTGATGTGAGTGCTTTCAAGAGCCTCACGACTGCCTTGGCGGCCACCATCGGCACCGGCAATGTTGCCGGTGTGGCCGGGGCAATTGCCGTCGGTGGTCCTGGATCGATTTTTTGGATGTGGTTGATTGCCCTCGTGGGCATGGCGACCAAATACGCGGAGTCGTTGTTAGCCGTTCATTACCGCGAAGTGGATGAGCTGGGTGAGCACGTTGGCGGCCCCATGTATTTCATTCGCAATGGTCTTGGCTCCAACTGGGCATGGTTGGGTGGCGTTTTTGCGTTTTTTGGAGCGTTAGCCGGCTTCGGTATCGGTAATGGTGTGCAAGCGAATGCCATGGCCGAAGCGCTTCAGAGCTCCTTTGGTGTTCCTCCCCTCGTCACAGGCGTGGTCGTTGCAGTGATCACGTTTGCGGTGTTGATCGGTGGTATTGAGAGGATCGGCCGCGTCACCCAGGTGGTGGTGCCTGTGATGGCTCTGGTCTATGTGATTGGGGCGTTGGTGATCTTGATCGCTCATATCGATCAGGTTCCAGGCGCATTTGGGTTGATTTTTTCCAATGCGTTCACCGGTCAGGCTGCTGCTGGCGGCACTCTCGGAGCGGTTATTCAGCGCGGTATAGCCCGGGGTGTGTTTTCGAATGAATCAGGTTTGGGCACTGCACCCATTGCTCAAGCTGCGGCTAAGCCGGGTGACCCTGTGCTGCAGGGTTCTGTTGCCATGATTGGTACCTTCATCGATACGATCATCATATGTTCGATGACCGCCCTGGTGATTCTCATCAGTGGCTTGTATTCTCAGCCGGAGTATGTGGCTGGTGCAAAAACAGTTTCTTTGACTGTTGATGCTTTTGGAGCTGGGATCCCTGGTTTCAACTGGGTGGTTGTGTTCGGTACCGTTTTCTTCACGCTGACGACCATTCTTGGATGGGGCTACTACAGCGAACGTTGCCTTGAGTACCTCGCCGGCGTGAAAGCGATTCGACCCTTCCGGCTTGTTTGGGTTGCTGTGGTGGTGTTCGGTGCTGTTGCCTCAGGCGGAATCGTTTGGACTATTGCAGAGATTCTCAATGCCCTAATGGTGCTCCCTAACTTGATTGGCGTGCTGATGCTCTCTCCCGTGGTCTTCCAGTTGACCCGTTCCTACGATTTCTCAGCAGCGCGTCAGAGCGTGCAGGAACCTTGAGATGGCCCGATAACGCATGTAATTCGCCTCAATTTTGTTCAACTTGATCACAAGTGACCAACGTTCAGAGCACTGCCCCATCAAAAAGCCCCCTGCATTGCAGGGGGCTTTTGCTTGCTCAGGGGGTTAGATCTCAGGCGGCATCACCCAGAGGTGTGACATCCTTAAGCCGTTCGTTCAGCTGCATCGCCATCGACTGACGACCAACAGCCAGCACCTTGAGGGTGTCTTCGTGCATGCGCAGCTGGGCATCAGCCACTTGCATGCCCCGCACTAACTCCTTGAGCTCCTCAGGCAATGCATTGAGGTCATAGCGCTTGCCCTCAAAGGTGAGCACAGGGTTCTGTTCCTGGGAAGGCACGGAGCTGGTCATGATTCCTTGTCTGACTGGGAGATCTTACCGGCGTTATCTCCATCGTCAGCGTTGGGCTGGTCGGTTGAGGAGTCGGGTTGAACAACCAGTAGTCGTTTGAAGAAGAACATCAACAACCCGCCCACCTGACTGGTCTCCACCAGTTCCCAACCTTCGTTGCCCAGCAGATTGAGAAAATGCTGCAGTTGTGCGGCAGGGTGCTTCTGCTGCGCTGATTGTTTCTGATACATCTGCGGAAATTCACGCTTAATGAATTCCGGACTGAGAGACCCTTGCAGCTTTTTGCTGGCTGCCTCCGGTGTCGATGGTTGAGGTGGCGAATCGTTGTTGATGTTGATGTGCACCACCCTGTATTCCCAGCGCTGTTGAGGCGTGGTTGATGGCGTTTTCGCCGCAACGGGGTTGAGCTCGTTTGGAGTCTCCATTAGACGTTCGTTGGAGCATTCATGCGGATCAGTTGTCGCTCACACAGTTCGCGGTAGCGCCCATTGCTGGTCATCAGTTGATCGTGGCTGCCCTGTTCGCTGATCCTGCCCTTATCGAGCACCACAATCAGATCGGCTTCCTGCACAGTCGCAAGACGATGGGCAATCACCAATACCGTGCGTCCTTGCATGGCTTGTCTTAGGCCGACCTGGACTGCAGCCTCGGCCTCAGCATCGAGGGCGCTGGTCGCTTCATCGAGAAGAAGCACCGCAGGATTTCCCAACACAGCGCGGGCGATGGCGATGCGTTGGAGCTGACCGCCGGACACGTTGGTGCCGCGTTCCTCCAGCTGGGTGTCATACCCCTTTGGCAGCCCCATGATGAAGTCATGGGCATTGGCCAGACGGGCGGCCTCCATCAGCTGGCTTTGACTGGCGGGTCGTCCAAAGCGGATGGCCTCGGCGATGCTGCCTGAAAAAACAGTGGTGCGTTGGGGAACGAGCGCCATTTGTTGGCGTAGTTCCCTGGCCTTCACCTGAGACAGATTGTTTCCATCGAGAAGAATTTCGCCGGATTGGGCGGTGTTGAAGCGCAGTAGCAAGGAGAACAAGGTGCTTTTGCCTGCACCGGATGGACCCACCAGAGCCACCACTTGTCCTGCAGCGATGGAGAGATCGATGTTGTGGAGAACAGGCTTGCCGTTGTCGTAGGCGAAATTGACTTGTTGCAGCTGAAGGTGTCCTTGGGGACGGCCAATGGGGATCGATGGCGATGGATCAGAGGCTTCTTGGGGCTCCCTCTCGATCTGCCGCAATCTGCGCAGGGACGCTTGTCCCTGTTGAAACTCGTTGAAATTGTTGGTGACGTGGGCAATGGGGTCGATCAG
Source organism: Synechococcus sp. RS9916 (assembly GCF_000153825.1). Classification (NCBI taxonomy): domain Bacteria; kingdom Bacillati; phylum Cyanobacteriota; class Cyanophyceae; order Synechococcales; family Synechococcaceae; genus Synechococcus; species Synechococcus sp. RS9916. The sequence goes on along the minus strand of NZ_DS022299.1, from coordinate 839,435 downwards.
CACCACCAGGCCTGTGAGGTAGCTGCTGAGGCCAGCGATGCTGAGGTCATTGCTTTGGATCCGCCATGCGGCAAGTCCAAGCACTGAAAAAAGGCCGACCACCTCAATCATCCCGACCACGGGATGCTGCAGGGCGACGAGGCTGTAAGTGCGGTGGCGCGCCTTGCGGTGTTGATCGATTTCGTCTTCAAATCGACCTTGCAGCCAGGGTTCAGCGGCAAAGGCACGCACCAGAGGCAATCCTTCGATTGCTTCTCCAAGTAGGCCTGCCAATTCGCTCACCTTTGTCTGGCTGCGTTCGGTGGCGGCCATCACCTTGGCTCCGAACAGGCTGATCAGCCAGATGATCAGCGGTGCCAACAGCAAGATCGACGCTGTCAGCTTCCAATCGAGCCAAAGCATGTAGCCGAGGACGGCGATCAGCTGAAGAACACTGGGAAGGGTGTCATGAACGGACTTGTAGAGAACTTCGCTGACACGATCCGCGTCTTCCGTCAGTCGGTAGGTGAGGTCACCGGCCGACAGTTTTTCCAGGGCTCCCAGTTCCACGGTTTGGAGACGGCTGAACAAATCGCTTCGCAGCGTTTTGCTCACTTGCAGCGCTGGTCCAGCCAGGAGGGAATCCTGCCCAAATTGGGCCAGTTTCTGCACAGCAAAAATCAAGACGCCTTGGCCGATCAGGGCAAGGACGCGGCTGAGGTCTTTCGATCCCAGGGCGGGAAACAGATCACCCGCAAGATTGAGCAGCAGTAGGAAGCTGCCCACATAAACCAGCATGCAGACAAGCCCCAGGCTCAACTGGCGCAGATGGGGACGCAGCAGCGGCAGCAGTCTGCGGAAGCCTGCTTCGGACTGTTTCAGCATGGCGTCACACTATCAATGGTCTTTCTCACGCTTTGTCGCCCATGCGGCTTGATCAATTCCTGAAGTGGCAAGGCTGGGTGGCCACTGGAGGTGAAGCCAAGATGCGGATCCAAGCAGGTGAAGTGGAGGTCAACGGTTCAGTGGAAACCCGCCGTGGCCGCCAGTTGCAACTGGCCGATCGTGTGACGTTGGGCAGCGATCAGGCCGAGGTCACAGAGCTTTAACGCCAAACCACACGCGCCAGAACGTAAGTTGGCTGCTGCTGACTGTGCGAGGTCTCAAGCGTGCGCAAACCGGTGATCGCTGGCAACTGGAAGATGCACATGACCTGTGCCCAGGCCAGGGAATGGATGGCCGCGTTTCTGCCTCTGATCAGCGCCACCCCAAACGACCGTCATCTGGTGGTGGCTCCACCGTTCACAGCCATCTCCACCATGGCTGAGCTCGCCAAAGGCTCCAGCGTCGAGCTCTCAAGCCAGAACGTTCACTGGGAGGGGCACGGTGCCTACACCGCCGAAATCGCCCCCTCCATGCTGCTTGAACATGGGGTTGGCTACGCCATTGTTGGTCACAGCGAGCCCCGTAAATACTTCAGCGAGAGCGACGAGCAAATCAATCACCGGGCCCGTTCAGCGCAGACCAACGGCTTGATTCCGATTGTTTGTGTGGGCGAAAGCGATGAGCAGCGCACCCGCGGAGAGGCAGAACGGGTGATCCGGCGTCAGGTTGAGCAGGGGCTGGAAGGACTTGATCCCGCCAAGCTGATCGTGGCTTATGAGCCCATCTGGGCGATCGGGACGGGTAAAACCTGCGAGAGCAGTGAAGCGAATCGCATTTGTGGTCTGATCCGCAGCTGGGTGGGTTCGCCTGACCTGATCATTCAGTACGGCGGGTCGGTCAAACCCGGCAACATTGATGAGCTGATGTCGATGAGCGACATCGATGGTGTGCTAGTCGGTGGTGCGTCTCTCGAGGCTGAGAGCTTTGCTCGTATTGCCAACTATCAGGCCGGCTGAAGGTTGTGACTGTTCCGCCGTTGAGTGCCTGGCCACAAGGATGGGGTAAGACAACGGCGGTGATGGGGGTGATCAATCTCACTCCCGATTCCTTCAGCGATGGTGGGTTGTTCAACACGCCTGAGCGGGCACTGCGCCAGGCTTCAAAGCAGCTCAAGGCAGGAGCCACTGTGCTCGATCTCGGTGCTCAGAGCACCCGCCCTGGAGCGGAGGAAGTAGGGGCGGCCGAAGAGATCCGTCGCTTAATCCCTGCCTTGCAACAGATTCGTGCTGCCCATCCTCAGGCAGTGCTCTCAGTTGACACTTTTTTGGCTCCAGTGGCGGAGGCCGCTTTGGAGGCTGGAGCCAATTGGATCAACGATGTGAGCGGAGGTCGCCGTGATCCCGCAATGCTTCCTTTGATCGCGGAAGCTGGTTGCCCTTTCGTGTTGATGCACAGCCGTGGCAACAGCAAGACCATGGATGGCCTGACGGACTACGGGACGGATGTGGTGAAGTCGGTGTTGCAGGCCTTGGAAGAGGCCAGTGATTGTGCGGAACTTGCTGGTGTCCAGCGCGATCAACTGATCTGGGATCCAGGGCTTGGGTTCGCCAAAACCACCGAGCAGAATTTGCAGCTGCTGCAGGAGTTGGAGCGGTTGCTGCAACCAGGAGTCCCCCTGCTGTTGGGCCCTTCTCGCAAGCGATTTATCGGAGCGGTGCTGGATGAACCCCGTGCGAAGGCGCGCTTGTGGGGAACAGCGGCGGTTTGTACGCGGGCTGTGGGTGCAGGCGTGGCTGTGCTGCGTGTGCACGATGTGGCTCCGATTGTTCAGATCACCCAGATGGCCTCGGCGCTCTGGCCCATTGGCTAGAACCGTTCAATCGTTTTTTGGTCTGCTGTGACCACTTCTCAGGCGGAATTGACCGTGCTTTACGACGGGGGCTGCCCGCTCTGCCTTCGCGAAGTCTCCTTTCTGCGTCGTCGAGATCAAGACAAACGTCTCGCGTTTGTCGATGTCGATGCCGCCGACTACGAGCCTGAGGCTTGGGCCGGCATCAGTTATCGCCAGGCGATGGCTCGCATTCATGCCATCCGCCGAGATGGAACTGTGTTGATCAACGTGGCCGTGTTTCGAGAGGCGTATCGGCTGATCGGTCTTGGTTGGCTGTACCTCCCCACCACATGGCCTGTCGTGCGGCCCCTGGTGAATCGTCTTTACGTCCTTTGGGCTGCCAAGCGTTTGCAATGGACTGGCCGCGCTGATCTCGACACCCTCTGCAGCGATCGGTGCCAGCTCGGCTCCGAATAAAAAAGCCTGCTCCAAGGGGAGCAGGCCTCAAGCGAGACAAGCATTGGAACCCTGGTCAACGTATCCGTTGCCAGGGTTGAACTCAGGCGACGCCTTCGATCTTGTCTTCCACCTCTTGATAGAGCTCCTGCAGCTGTTGGATGTTTTCGTCGGAGGTTTCCCAGTACCCACGACCGTTGACTTCCAGCAGAGTGCCAACGATGCGGCGGAAGCTGTGGGGATTAAGTTCCAGGAGACGCTTGCGCATCTCTGGGTCGTTGATGAACGTCTCGTTGGCTTCTTCGTAGACGAAGTTGTCAACGGCGCCACTGGTGGCACTCCAGCCCAAGGTGAAGTTGAGTCGCTTGGCAACCTCGCGCACACCTTCATATCCAGAATCCAGCATGCCCTCGTACCACTTGGGATTGAGCAGCTTGGTGCGGGAGTCGAGGCGGATCGTCTCACTCAACGAACGAACCTGAGCATTGGCAGTGGTGGTGTCAGCGATGTAGCTCGTCGGAGCTTTGCCGTCATCTCTGAGGCCTTTGATCAGGTTGGTGGGATCACTATCGAAGTAGTGACTCACATCGGTCAGGGAGATTTCCGCTGAGTCGAGGTTCTGGAAGGTGACATCGGCGGTCTTCATCGCCGACTCGAACACTTCGCGCTTCTGATTCATTTCGCCGGGGTTGTCGGCATTGAAGGCGAAGGTCTTGCGGGAGAGATACATCTCCTGCAGCTCACCTTCCTCTTCCCAGGTGCTGTTCTCTACCGCAAGGTTCACGTTCGAGCTGTAGCTCCCACTGGCGTTGGAGAACACACGGCAGGCAGCATCGCGAAGGCTGGTGCCGTCCTTCTCGGCCTGCTCAAGGGAGTGCTTGCGTACGAAGTTCTGTTCGAGCGGTTCCTCAGCTTCGGCGGCCATTTTCACGCCTTGGTCGATCAGGGCCATCTGATTGATGAACAGATCACGGAACACACCGGAGCAGTTCACAACCACGTCGATGCGGGGGCGACCCAGTTCCGCAAGGGGAATCAGTTCGAGCTTGTTGACTCGGCCCAGGGAATCGGGCACAGGGCGCACTCCTATAAACCACAGAATCTGCGCCAGTGATTCGCCGTAGGTCTTGATGTTGTCGGTGCCCCACAGAACGCAGGCAATGGTTTCAGGCCAAGTGCCTTGCTCTTCCTTCTGGCGCTCAATCAATTTGTCGACCACACCCTTGGCGGCGGCCACAGCTGCCCGTGTCGGGATGGCCTGAGGATCAAGGGCGTGAATGTTTTTCCCACTGGGCAACACGCCAGGGTTACGGATGGGATCACCACCGGGGCCAGGAAGCACATACTCACCATCCAAAGCCCGAAGCAGGCTTTCCATCTCCATGTCGGCGCAGACCTGCTCGAGGCAGAACCGCAGATAGGCAAAGAGTTTGTCCAGCTCAACGGAGTCGATGCTGGTGAAACCAGCGTTGCAACAAGCGCGCAACCAGGGTGTGGGCAGCTTGAAGCCGAACTTGGTGAGCAGATCCATCAGCCAACCGAAATTCCCGCGAAGGTTGACCCGGCCATCCAGGCCAGTGAGGGAACGCACCATCGAGCCGATCGCGGCACGGCTGGTTTCGGTAATCGTGCGATTCAGTTCGACATCGGCGAGGACGCCTTCGTCGTTGCCTTTGTAGATGTCTTCGATCGTGCGGCCCATGGCTTCAGCCAGCAGACCGGGGAGGGAGCGCAGACCATCTTCTTCACGCTCAAGCGCGGCAATATTCACCAACGTGGCAATCGCTTCCTCGGCAGTGGGAGGTTTGCCAATGGTGTGCAGGCCACAAGGGAGGAGCCGGCTTTCGATCTCCATCAGTTGGCGATAAACCGCACCCACCAGGGCATCACGTCCTTCCAGATCAAGGCTGGAGGAATCGTCATCAGGCAGGTCGACGTCTTTATCGAGGTTGCACTGACGGGCTGTCTCAACAATCGTGTTGACGATCTGAACGCCACGGCCGCCCTCGCGTAGTTGTTGGTACGAACCAACAAGCTCCCCGAGCTCTTTGAGGCCCTTGTAGAGGCCAGCATTTTCAGCAGGAGGCGTGAGATAGCTGATGGTTGAGGCATATCCGCGGCGCTTGGCGATGGTGGCCTCAGAGGGGTTGTTGGCTGCGTAGTAATAGAGGTTGGGAAGCGCACCGATCAGTGAATCGGGGTAGCAGGTTTCGCTCATGCCCATCTGCTTACCAGGCATGAACTCAAGAGAGCCGTGGGTTCCGAAGTGGAGCACCGCGTCAGCTTTCCAGATCTTCTCGAGATAGGTGTAGTAAGCAGCGAATCCGTGGTGAGGGCTGGCGCTGCGGGAATAGAGCAGACGCATGGGATCACCTTCGTAGCCAAAGGTGGGCTGTACGCCGACGAACACGTTGCCGAAGTGGCGGCCATAAACCAGCAGATTCTGCCCGTCGCTGTTGAGGTTGCCGGGGGGCTTGCCCCAGTTCTCTTCGAGCCGCTCGGAGTAAGGGGTCAGGCGCTCGTACTCTTCGACACTCATCCGGTGAGCAATTGAGAGCTCGGGTGCTCCCTGCATGGCTTCGGGATCGTTGATCACCGCTTCCATCAAGGTTTTGGGGTCACGCGGCAGGTTCTGCACGTCGTACCCCTTGGCCTTCATCTCTTCCAAAACACGGTGGATGGAGCCAAAAACATCGAGGTAGGCAGCGGTACCGACATTGCCTTTGTCGGGGGGGAAGCTGAACACCGTTATGGCGAGCTTTTTGTCTTTCCGGGGTTTAATGCGCAGCGACGACCAGCGGATTGCACGCTCAGCAATGGCATCCACCCGGTCCTGCAGGGTGTGGGCTTTGCCGGTGGCATCGTCGCGACCAGACAGCACGATGGGTTCGATGGCGCCATCCAGCTCAGGAATGGCGATCTGCAGAGCCACCTGAACAGGGTGCAAGCCCAGATCACTGTCCTCCCATTCCTGGGTGGTTTGGAACACCAGGGGCAGGGCAACCATGTAAGGGCGATTCAGCCGCTTGAGTGCATCGATGGCTTTGGGGTGAACACCACTCCAGCGCAGATGCGCATGGTGCTCACCCGCCTGGGCGAGCGCTCTCGCATGGTGGTGACAGGCGACATCACCCAGGTGGATCTACCGGCCGGTCAACTGAGCGGATTGGTGGAGGCTGCCCAGGTGCTGGAGGGTGTGGAAGGTGTAGCGGTCTGCAAGCTCACCTCGGCCGATGTGGTGCGCCACCCCCTCGTGCAACGGGTGGTGGAGGCCTACGCCAAGCGCGATAAAGCCAATGGCGGGCCACCATCGACAGCCCCGCGATCCCGCCGGACCTGAGCCGGTCCTGACAGGCCCAGGCCCTCGATGGGGAGATCCGCACCTGTGGGGTGACCACAACCTTGCCAAAGCTGCC